>NZ_JBNBZS010000134.1:0-10313 GCF_049629625.1 Roseomonas chloroacetimidivorans
CGCCAGAGCGCGATCTCCTCGCGCTCGGCAAAGCTGAGGTGCCGCACAGAGGGCAGCTTCGACGACCGCGACAGGTGCGACGGAGCCATCCCGCCCGCCTCCCGGAACCACCGGAACCCGACCGGCTGCGATACCCCAACCTCCATCGCCGCGTCCTCGCTCGAAAGCCCTTTGGCAATCAATGCCCAGAACCGCCGCCGATGCTCCTGCCGCGTTACCGGCGGCCGACCCGGCGACCGCACCTTATCCCGCATGGCCCTATCCGAACGCCGCCGACCCGCCATCGCGCCACCCTCCGCCCTGGTGTTGCGACGACCATTGGAATCCACCCAATACGTTGGGATTCGATACACAGAGCGGCTGCTCAAGGCCGGTATCGAGCCCTCTGTCGGCAGCGTCGGAGATAGCTACGATTGTGAGAGTGTCGGAGCCGCCTGGGGGGTCTGACCCTTGCTACGATTGACCGCGTGTCATTGTGTTGACGTGTCGGCTCCCCAGGCGGTGCCTGACGGTCCGCCGAGACGTGACCTGATAGGAGCTTGAGGGTCCGTCCCGTCACAGTCCTGTCCGCTCGCGGCAAACCGTCAGGCTCTCACCATCTGGGAGCTACCTGGCATGAGCGAGACCAGCCCGACCGAGATCATCATCGGCGTCGACACCCACAAGGATGTGCATGCTGCCGTGGCCCTCAACGGGCTTGGCGCACGCCTTGGCACGAGGACGATCCCGGCGAACCCCAAAGGGTATCAGGAACTGGACGCCTGGGCGCGATCCTTTGGCCCGGTTCGGGCCTTCGGCATAGAGGGCACCGGCTCCTATGGAGCCGGCCTTTCGCGTTCCCTGCAGGCAGCAGGCCATACCGTCCTCGAGGTGAACCGCCCCAATCGCCAGCTCCGGCATCAGCACGGCAAGAGCGACCCACTTGACGCGGAAAGCGCCGCCCGCGCCGTACTCGGCGGCCAGGCTGACGCGCAGCCCAAGTCCGGCACCAGCTCAGCGGAAATGATCCGTCACCTCAAGGTGGCGCGTGATACCGCCGTCAAGAGCCGGTCACAGGCGATGATCACGCTGAGGACCATCATTGTCAGTGCTCCAGCCGCCCTCCGCGAGCAGCTCGACGCGATACCCGGCAGGATGGCACTGATCCGGCATCTGGCAGCCCTACGGCCGGGAGCGCTCACCTCGCGACAACGGCGACGGCCAAAGCCGCCCTGCGAGCCCTCGCTCGACGCTGGCTGGCGCTCGATGCCGAGATCAAGGCGCATGACCTGCATCTCGAGGCCATGACGACCGCCTGCGCCCCAGCCATGATGGAGGCCCACGGGATCTCGACCGGCACCGCGGCCGAAATGCTGATCCTTGTCGGCGACAACCCTGAGCGGATCCGCTCCGAAGCGGCCTTCGCCAAGCTCTGCGGCGCCTGCCCCATTCCTGCGTCGAGCGGCAAGACAACCCGCCACCGGCTCAACCGCGGCGGCCACCGACAGGCAAACGCCGCGCTCTACCGTGTCGTCATCGTCCGGATGCGCCATCACCAGCCGACCCTCGACTACGTCCGCAGGCGAACCGCCGAGGGCAAGGCCAAAATGGAGATCATCCGCTGCCTCAAGCGCTTCGTCGCGCGCGAGATCTTTGGATACCTCTGCGGCAATGAAAGGCGCCCTCCAGCCCGCGAAGCAGCCTCTTGACCGTTATAGGAGCATCAATTCGATGGCCGAGACGATCAATGGCCTGTTCAAGACTGAGGTGATCCGCCGACGCGGTCCTTGGCGCAACATGGAGGCTGTCGAGTTTGCAACTCTCGAATGGGTGGACTGGTTCAACAACCGCCGCCTCCTCGAGCCGATCGGCAACATCCCGCCGGCCGAGGCCGAAGTGCGCTACTATGCTCAGCTAGAGGCACCTGCCCTGGCCGCGTAACCCAAGCAAATCAGCCTCCGGCGAACCCGGGGCGGTTCACAGCGCCGTGCTGCCGCGCTACGCCCGGCGGACGCGCCAACTCGAGGCGCTGATCGCCGGCGCCTACCTCGCTGGGACCAATACGCGCCGGGTGCAGCGGGCATTGGCGGCGCTGTTCCGGGGCGCGCTGGGCAAGGACGTGGTCAGCCGGGCCTGGCGAAAGGTGGCCGTGGACTGGGAGGCCTGGGGCCGGCGCGACCTGGCGGGGGAGGAGGTGGTCCGCCTGATCCTGGACGGGACCGTGGTGCGGGTCCGGCTGGCCCGCAAGGCCACCTCGGTCTCGCTGCTGGTGGTGCTCGGCGTGCGCCGGGACGGGCAGAAGGCGCTGCTCACCGTGCGCAACATGGGTGGGGAGAGCGAGGCCGCGTGGCGGGCCGTGCTCGACGACGTGGTTGCCCGCGGGCTGCGGACCCCGGAGTTCCTGATCGTCGACGGCGCGGCCGGCCTCGAGAAGGCGCTGGCTGCCCTCTGGCCAGAGGTGCCAACTCAACGCTGCACGGTTCACAAGCACAGGAACCTTCTCGCCCACGCGCCGGAGCGGCTGCACGAGGAGATCTCGTCCGACTACACGGACATGATCTACGCCGAGACCGCAAAGGAGATCGAGGCCCGGCGCCGGGCCTTCCTGCGCAAGTGGCGGCTGAAGTGCCAGGCCGTCGCCGGCAGCCTCGAGGAGGCCGGCGAGGCGCTGTTCGCTTTCACCCGGTTGCCCTCCAGCCAGTGGAAGTCAGCGCGAACCACCAATGCGATTGAGCACCTGCATGAAGAGTTCAAGCGCCGAATCAAGCGCAGACCGTGCTGCCCTCGGCCGAGACAGCGGCCATGCTGTTCTGGGCGCTGCTCGCCTCCGGCCAGATCAGCATGCGCAAGGTCGATGGCTGGCAGAGCCTCGGTCAGCCGCCTGCCAGGAGCATGATTGACCTCGCCGCCTGAAGCAGTACCGTCATCGTGCCGGAGACACTGAACGCGATTTCCTACAGCCTTTGCGACGGCACCAGCAGTCGCCATCGCGACCCGCTACGACAAGACCGCCCGCAACTTCCTCGGCGCCATCCACCTTGCCGCAGCCTATGTCTGGCTCATCTGAGGACACGCAATGCAGGGGCAGAACGGTCGGAGGTCTGAAGTCAGCACAGTCGCGGTTTCTACATCGCCGGTGCCGTCACTGCTTGGTCTTCTGCACCTCGGACACTGCCTGCGCCAAGTGATCGATCAGCGGATCGCGGATTCCGAGACGCTGCAGGCCATCCTGGGTCTGGAACAGGTATTCCGCTGCTGTCCCGAGCTGTCCCTCAGCCGTCGCGAGACGCTGAATGGTCACGTCCTCGGGCAGTGCGGCATATTGCGGCCCGCTCCGGTTTATGGTGAAGGCGATCCCGCTGCCAAACACCCGTCCCGTGCTGTCATGCAGCGCTACCCAATGCGGGACATAGGCCCCCGTCAGCATCTCGCGCCGCCAGACGATGGAGAGCTCGTCGGTGAGCACATCCTCCGCTATGCGAAACGCAACGCCGGTGCAGCTTCCTCCACGGTCCAGTGCGAGCACCAGGCCTGGATTTTCAGGGGAGCCACGCCCCGCAGGGGTGGAGAGGCAGAAGGCTCTCTGCCAGCCCTCAACAGTGGCGACACGGCTTTCCACGTAGTGAATGATCGGATTCCAGATCAACGAGCCGTAACCGAAAAGCCAGACGGGTGAGCCATCGTCCGGGCGGGCGGCAAGTGTCTCCCGCAGGGATCTCTCGCGCTCCGCATCGGTCAGCACCGTTCCGCTGCCGGCATCGCGCACCATCCGTTCCACGGCCCCGCTTAGCAGCCTCTCACGTGTGAGGACGTGCGCCCCCGGACCTTCGCTCTCCGTTGCCTCTTCCGATCCGGCAGCCCTCTCGGGCACAGGTGGAACCTGGTCCTGAGCCCCGCATGGTTTGTCCCTATCCACGTCGGGAGGTAATCCGGCGGGTGTCAGAAAGGTCGGGCATGCGGGGTTGCCGGAGGCGCTTCGAGCGACGGACCCTTTGCTCGGTGGTACTGGAGACCATCTGTCTCATCCCCACGGGTTCATGTGAGAGCAGGTTCAAGGACAATTGGGCTGAACGCATGGTCTTGATTGACCCGGACTGATCCGTCCCGCACCAGTTCCAGCCCTGCGACCAGGGTGCTGGCGAGCGCCGCCCGGAGCCGGATCGGCCGGTCGGGCGTGTGTTCTAGGAGCGGCGGCAGGCAGCGCTCAATGGGCACACCGGCCGGGGTCTGCCGGAGCAGTTCGGTGATGCGCTTCAGGGCATCCGGGATGCGCCACAGATCGAGCGGGGCCGGGCGGTAACTGGCCGGCGGTTCGGTCCCCTGCCCGTCCCTCCCTTCCAGGAGGACGAGGGTGGCCTCCAGAAAGCTGACATAGAGCTCCGCCTGTGGTCTCGCCTGGGGTGGGGTGCTCCCTCCCCGGCCGAACACCACCCTCCCGAGCTGCGGCCGGGCGGCGAGCCAGTCGGCCCCCGCCCGCATGCGGGCGAGTTCGTCCAGTTGGGCCAGCTGCCGACTGGCCGCGGCCTCAGCCTCTTGCGCCTCCTCCGGGCTGGCGGGTGCGAGCAGCCCCGCCTTGAGCAGCAGGAGCTGGCTCGCCATGACCAGCCACTCCGCCCGGCGCTCGAGGCGAATGCGTCCACCACCATTCTCGATGGCCCCCACCAGCTGGTCGGTCAGGGCCAGGATGGAGAGCGGACCGAGATCGACCCGTTGGCGGCGCACCATCTCCAGCAGGAAGTCGAGCGGTCCCTCGAAGCCCTCCACGCTCAGATGCGGGGTAGCGTCGCCCTGGGAGGCTCGGCCCTCCCTCCCCTCCCCGTCGGGGCTCTCGGCCGGTGCCCTGAGGAGGTCGGCCTCAGCCACGCGCGACACGCCGGCGCCGGGCGCGGGACCTCCGACCCTTGCCTTCCTGAGCCGCCTCGCACCCCTCAGCCCCGGTACCTTCCCCCGCGCCCGGCGCGTAGTCCGGCCGCAGCTCGAAAGTGAGGTCGGGCCAGGCGCGGCGCAGGCGCGCGACCGACTGCCAGGGCGACCAGTCGGCGGACCAGAACCCCACCCGCATCTGGCCCATCCTCTTCTTGCGCCCGTCCAGCGTGCTCGGCAGCGCCCGGACGTGGCGAAGCGGCCGGGTTACGCCCCAGTGGGCGCGGAGCCAGTCCCGACTCGCCTCCTCCTCCGGCCCCAGGGCGAGGATCGATGCCGGGATCGGCAGGAGCCGGTGCAGGTCCAAGGGACAGGTTCGGTCCGTGGCCATGCGAGCGAGCGCGCGCCCGTGGTTCAGGGCGACCGCCTCGCGCAGGCGCCGCGCCAGGATCTTGGCACCCGAGAGGCTGATCGCCCGCACCCCGTCGGCGGGTGCTGCCATGGGCAGGAGGAAGTCCTCCTCCAAGGCGGCAAGGTCCAGCACCCAGGGGATCACGCCCGGCCCGGCCGCGGCCAGCTGGAAGCGCGCGACCCTCTCCGCCGGCCCGCTGATAGTCAGGATGTTGTGAAGCCAGTCCACCGGCTCGGGGGTGGGCTGCCAAGGGCGGTCGGGTGGGTCGGGCTCAGCCTCGATGAGGGCCGACGCGACGTCCCTCCCCTCATCGTCGTCCCGCCTCAGCGTTCCCGTCACAGGTCGAGCAGCCGCGCCGGGCTGTCCCGCGTGATCCGGGCCCGGCGGCGGTACCCTTGCGTCGTCGCGATGCTCTTCTGGCGGGTGTGGTGCATCACCTGCTCATCCAGCGCGCCCTTGAGATAGGCCTCGGTGATGAACCCCGCCCTGAGCCCGTGCGGGGAGAGGCGCTCCGTCTCATCCACCGTGAGTCGGGCCAGCTCCGCCCGCTTCCTCAGGATCTTCCACACCCCTTGCGGGCTCAGCCGATCCTCCAGCGCGCCCCCGGGGCTGAGCCGGCGAAACACCGCCCCCCACTCGATCCGGGTGCGGCGGAGCCATTCCTCCATCGCCCGCACCGGGCAGGAGAGCGGGTTCAGCCCGCGTGGGACGCCAATCGTCGCCCCCTCCCCCTCCCTGTCGCGCTTGGAGCGCGGGATGAACAGGGTCATCCCCTCGCCTGTGAAGCGCAGATGCTCGCGGTCGATCGCCACCAGCTCCGACCGCCGCAGGGCGCCGGCAAAGCCCAGCAGCAGCAGCGCCCGGTCGCGCAGGCCGGCGATGTCGGTCCCGCAGGCAGGCCGCGAGTAGCCGCTTCACCTCGGCCGAGGTCAGGGCCGCCGCCGGGCGCGAGGTCTTGCCGTGCGTCGCGAGAATGCCGCGCAGGGTTGCTGCAATCGCCGGGTGGCGCGTCTCCCAGGGATGCCCGGCCCCCCGGTGCTGGTGCGCGATGGCGGCGAGCCGCCGGCGCAGCCCGCTGCGCCCAAGCGTTCCGGCGAGGCTCGCGAGGTGGCCGGCGACCACCACCGGGGAGGCCGGGAGCGGAGAAATGCCGCCCGCCTCGCCCACCGGGCCAGCGAGCACAGCCAGCGCCTCAGGGGGGAGGACCTCCCCCACCAGGCGCCGAACGGCCGGAGGGAGCGGTCTGCCCCCGGCTCCGTCGGGTGGGGTCACGACCGCAGCCCCGGTCGGAAGGATTCAAGAACCTCAGACTTTGCTGTGTTCCGCGCGACCGTCGCATCCACTGCCCCAAGCCCCCCTGCCCCTCTCTCGGGCGAAGGCACGATAATGAGGAATTTTCCTACGAGGAGGGCTCGGCACGAGATGTATAATTGCCCTTCGCAACGCCCCGCCCAATGCTCAGGATTTCGGACGCCTCACACCGCTGAAAATTTTACAACAAGTCCCTGTAGACCGCCTAAGGGCGCAGCCAAGGGTCGCCTTCAGCCCGCCTTCCCTCCATCGTTGGCTGCTTCTATATGCATGCGTTGACAGCAACCGCAGCATAGAGGGCGTCATGGCTACCCTAACCGTCCGCAACCTCGACGACGACGTTGTCCGGGCGCTGCGTATCCGGGCAGCCGAGCACGGCCGATCCGCCGAGGCTGAGCACCGGGAGATCCTCCGGCAGATCCTGACTGGCGACCGCCAGCAAGCCCCCCGCGCAGCAGCCGCCGAGCGCTTGGCCGAGTTCCGCCGCCGGACCGCGGGCCGCGGTTCCGATACCGCCTCCGAGCTCCTTGAGCAATCGCGGGCAGGCCGGGCAGGGGGCCTCCTCCACGGCTCAGGCTCCCGGTGACGCTGGTCGTCGATGCCAGCGTTGCGCTGAAGTGGGTGCTGGAGGAACCGGATAGCCGTCTCGCCCAGGCGTTGGCCGAGGGTGAGGAGGAGGTCTTGGTGCCAGACTTCTGGCTCAACGAAGCCGCCAATGTCTGCTGGCTCCAGGTCCGCAAGGGCAAGTGGACGCCGGACGAGGCGAGGGAAGGCTTGGCGCTGCTACGCGCCCTGGTCCCGCCGACCGCCAGCGGTGACCTGGACCTCCACGAGGTCGCCCTCGACATCGGCCTAGCCGTCAACCACTCGACCTACGACACTCTCTACGTCGCCTTTGCGGTCGCCATGGGCGCCCGGGGCGTCGTGGTCGCCGACCGGCCGTTCGTCACCGATATGGCGCGCCACCCGGATCCGGCGCTGGCGGCCATGCTGATCCCGCTCGCCGAGTGGGGGCAGGGCAGGAGGCACGCATGACTGAAGACGAGATGGCCGCCATCCGTCAGCGGGCATTCCGGTAGGGTTAGGACCACCACAGCTATGGATGGTGAGGTTCTTTCAGATGGGTTCCGTTGCAAAGATTGCGTTGGGCATCAAATGGCCGGGATAGCGGGTAGGTCAGGCAGCAACTTGGAACAGTTCGGCGACGAAGCTGGCTTGGGCCCGCATGTCTCGTCCGCTGATATCTCGAACCTGCCCCTTCCTCACCATCGCCATCACCTCGTAGCCTGCCAGTGTTCGTCTCGCCGTCCAGAAGCCGCCGAAGCCAAGGCCCGGTCTGACCAGGCGTTTAACGCGCCGGTGGTCTTGTTCGATAGTCCAATCGCAAATGACAAAATCGGACCTGCTCGCTGGTCCGGTTTGTTGGCATCACGTAGCGGATTTCGACCTCCCCGTCGGTGACGATCACCCGGTCGATCAAGAGTTCCACCAAGGACCTTCTTTGCTCAAACGAGGCCTTGGCCAATCCCTGCTGGACCCGCTGGCAGAACTCCCCGATGGAGTGGGACAGCTTGGCGAGTTCCTGCTGCCTGTCCGCCTGCGCCTCGAGTTGCCGCGCCTGGTCCTCCAGCTGCTGCTGGCGGTGTTCGAGGTCAGTCCGGCGCCGCCGGTACTCGTCCAGCATGACCACCCCGGCGAGATAGGCCTCCGTCAGGCGCTCGAGCTGCTGCCCCAGGCTCGCCTGCCCACGCCGAAGTCCCTGCTGGCGCGCTTGGAGTTCCTGCGGCAGCCATTCTCCGCCATGCGCCCGCGCCAATGCTTGGGAGACCTGATCGGGATGGGTCAGCAACTCACAGAGATCCGCCCAGACCAATTCGTCCAGACGCTCGGCCGGGCTCAGCCGTGACGGGCATTTCTGCTCCCGGTGCGAGAACAAGGCGGGCAGCTTACCGGTGCAGGAGTAGTAGCGATGCTCGTGGATGGTGGCCCGGGCGAGACAGGCCAGACCACACAGGCCGCAGCTGACCAGGCCCCTCAAGAGGTAGGGGTGGGCCTTGTTGTTGCGCTGCGCGAAGCGTCGGTTGCTGGCCAGGCGTGCCTGCACGCGGTCGAACTGCTCCTGGCTGACCAGGGCCGGGATCTCGGCCACCAGGATCCATTCCTCACGCGGCGCATCGACCCGGCTCATGGCCGAGTGCTTGCGGGGGGCCGTGGCCGAGCGCCGCTCCAACGTGCCGCGGCGATGCCAGCGGTTGCCATAGACCCGTCCGGCATAGGCCGGGTTTGTCAGCAAGGCGCGAATGCTGGCCAGGTTCCAGCGCGCCAGCCCCGTCGAGGTGCGGATCCCGCGCTGCTCGAGCAGCCGTGCCAGCGAACAGAAGCTGTGCGCCTCCTCCGCATACCAGGCGAACATCTCGCGTACGATGGCCGCCTCGGCCTCCTCGATCCGGATGCCGGCCGGATCGCGTGGGTGGTCCGGATCGACCCGGTAGCCGAAGGGTGGTCGCGTCCAAGGCAGCATCACCCCCGCCTCCAACTTGCGCTGCCGACCACGGCGCATGCGCTCGGTGATCAGCGTCCGTTCATACTCCGCGACCGCGCCTCGGATCTGCAACAGCAACTGGTCGTGCGGGTCCTGGCTCATGGGGCGGTCGAGGAACCGCACCTCGCAGCCATGCCCTTGCAGTTCCTCCAGCAACAAGACCTGATGGACATAATTGCGCGCCAGCCGGTCCGGCGCCGTGATCAGCACCAGATCAAGGTGACGGGCGGCGGCGCGGTCGCGCAGGCGGTCCAGGCCTGGACGCCGCAGGGTCGCGCCGCTGTAGCCCTCATCGCGGAAGACGTGGCCGACTGGCACGTCCCAGCCTTGCTCCCGCGCGTAGCCCGTCAGCCGTTCCATCTGCTGCTCGATCGTCTGGGCCTGTGCCTGGCGCTGGGTCGACACGCGCACATAGAGAGCCACTCTCATGGCCATCCTCCCGCACGCCGCGGCCGCGCGACACGCCGACAGACCCGCCTGCCTGCTCCCCTGTCCAGGCCAGGATCTCCTAGTAGGCCCGGTCCCAGCGGCGCTGGCCGCTCGGATCCGGCTGCATCGTCCGGCGTAGGTTCCACTGGCATCGCATCTGTCCCTCCTGTCAGGAGAGCTTCAGCTGATGTCGCGCTCGCCCGTCTGGACCGGTCCCGGAGCGACAATCGAGACCAGCTCAGCCTCAGGCGCGCCCGACGCACCAAGCAGAACTTGTCATTTGCGATTAGGCCATCTCCACTATGTTATTGAGGAACTTGACCTGGCGTAGCCGCGAGCGTCGCCACAGCTCGCCGTCTTCCTTCATCTCTGTGACGGCGCACGGGTAGGCCGGGTTCTTGTCCACCGTGATCGTGCGCGGGTTCACCGTATGCGGCTGCCCTAGCGCCTTGCGAAAGAACCGCTTCGCGGCCTCAGCATCCCGCTTGGCTGAGAGCAGGAAGTCGATGGTCTGGCCGCGGCTGTCGACCGCCCGGTACAGGTAGGTCCAACGGACCGTCACCCGAACGTAGGTTTTCTCTATCCCGGCCGTGCCGGTCAAGGCGCTTTTATCTCATCCGAGTAGCTCCTCCCTCTGCGATGCTCGCCTGCTCTGCGATGCTCGCCTGCTGCATTCCATGCGTGGCTTGCCCTCTCGTTGCCTGCCTTCGTCGTGACGTGGTCCCTGAGGTGACAGTCTTCTCTACGTGCTCAGCGCCATCGGCCGGCACAGGATGG
>NZ_JBNBZS010000135.1:0-10124 GCF_049629625.1 Roseomonas chloroacetimidivorans
TCGTGGCCTGTTTCACGCCCGTCCGCAGCCCCGAGAGCAACGGCGTCAGCGAGGCCTTCGTGAAGACGCTCAAGCGCGACTACGCCCGCATCCATCCCAGGCCCGATGCCGCCGCCGTCCTCCAGCAACTCCCGGCCTGGATCGAGGACTACAACGAGGCCCACCCCCACAAAGGCTTGCGAATGCGCTCACCCCGTGAGTTCATCCGCGCCCAGTCTCAACCAGCCCCGTGTCCGGTTTGATGGGGGCAACTCCAGAGGGTCCCTGGACTATCGGTAACCATCTCTCAACCTCTCGCATGGCATCATGCCAACATGCTCGCTTCGGCAAGGGGTGGCTCCCCGCCATGCTTGCCACTTCGCGCTTGTCGGATGAGGAACCTTGTTCGGGGCAAGGAAGCCGTTCATCGCCTCTGAAAGGACCGAGCAAGAATGCAGTTTCAAGTGTGTTCATGTTGGCATGTGAGGTTGTGCGTATGATGGGTATCTGACGCTATGACATGCGAGGGGTATTCGCAGGTCAGTTGTCGCCTCTCGTTCGTCATTATATGGTGACATGTTATCATGCTTGTGAGGAAACATGCTAAGTCATGAACATGTTTACTTGTGGGCATCGGGCTAGCTACCTCGTTGAGGTCACCGTCCCCGACGAGATCTGGGAGGCGCGGGAGGAGCAGGAGACGGCCTCGCTGCCGGTAAGGTGGGACGCCCGCCCGTCGAGCCGCACGAGCATCGGCTGGGGCACAGCCGAGGCCACGTCGCAGTGCCATCGGCTGAACTGGCACTTTGCGGGAACTGCTAGGCCGGTTCTTCGGCACCGCCGCGCCGGCGGTTTCGTCCCAACCCGCGGAGGTAGGGCCGGAACCACGGCGGCTGACGGTGCCGGCGGGCAGGGAGAACCCGATCCACGCCGTGCTGGACGAGATCGGCCTACCCTGGCGGGAGACGCGCAAGACGCTGACAGGGACGCACGGCGTCCGGCCCAACCCATTCTATGGCTAGGAGGTGATTGCTTTCCGAGACGCGCAGGCCAACCTCCGCCGGGCGGCGGAGCGCCTCGCTGCGCGCTTCGGGCCAGCGCCGATCGAGCGGGAGTACAACACCCTCGTCGCCTCCTGGACGGCCGGGGCCGCCTCCATCCGGCTGATCGCCTGGCCGCCGGCCTGGCAGTCGGACCGCTTCACGAACCCCGTGCACGAGCGCGACCCGCGGGTGGCGGTGGCCTGCCATGTCACCGTGGGGACCGGCTTCCGCCCACCCTTGGCCCCGGCCGAATGGGCGTGGCTCGGCGGCTTTGAGCCGGTGGCGCCAATGAGGGCAACGCGCGCCTGACCCCGGCGCGGCTGCGCGAGACGGCGGCGCGGCAGAGCGAGCTCGAGTTCGTGCGGGAACCGCCAGAGGACCTCGGGGCGGTTTTCGGCTGGATGGGCCATTCGCAGGACGGGAGGCACTGATCTTCTGCCTGGACCAACTCTACGTCATTCCGAGCGAGGCGATCCTCGGCTTCCGGGTGGAGCGGCTGCTGCCGGCTAAGGGGGGCGGGGACTCGTGGCTGGAGGTGGAGTGCCGCACAGGCTACGCAGCGCGGCCCACCAAGCACGTGACAATCACCCGTGCGGGCAAGCCGGACGCGCTGAACGAAAACGGCGCGGCGATCGCGTCCGCGATGGGCAAGCCCTTCGTGCTTGGCGAGCCGGGCTACGATGTGTAGCGCCCCTCTCCGAAGGGGAGGGGGTGCGCCGCGGGGGCGCACCGTCTGCCTCAGACTGCGAAGTCTTCCTTGGCCTTGCCGTGGTGCATGGCCTCAGCGAGCCAGCGCGGCATGCGGCCGCGGCCGGTCCAGCTCTCGCCCTCCGGGCTGCGGTACTTGGCGGCCACGGTCTTCCCGGCATCGCTGCGAGGCTTGCGGACATTGGTGCGCGGGCCGGGCTTATCGAGGAGGTCGCCCAGTTCCAGGCCTAGCTGGGCGGCCTTCTCGCGCATCTCCTCGATCAGCTGGGCCCTGGCGCCCTGCTTCTTGCCGTCGAGCACCACCTTGGCGTCCTCGATCAGCTGGTTCAGCTCAGGGACGCTCAGATTTTCGAGGTTGATGTCGCTCTTGGCCATTCTGCACTGCCTATGAAATCAGGGGGGTCAATCTACCCCTGATCACATTATGTATTCCTCGCCATCTTAGCGATGGTGCTAAGGCTGATATCTTTCCGCCCTCGTAAATCGGCGCAGTGCGTTTTCGATCCCGGCGTTTAAAAGCCGAAGACCCCGAAAAAGGTGTCGCGCTGAGAAGCTAACCACTCAGGCGGCGCATCGCCGAGCTTCCCAGCAATGACGCCGAGATCCAGGGTCGCGAGCTTGTCGAAGCGCACGACGGAGGGAACCTTCAGCCCCGTGCCGGGCGTCGGCTCGATCGGAGCCATATCGGGTCCGCAGCGGGGCACGGAGGTGATGAAGCACACGACCAGATCCGTTCGGCGCCCGTTGTCGCGCGATACCACGAGAGCGGGCCGGCGCTTGTCGCCCGAGAGATCGGTGAAGGGAAAGCGCGTAAGGACGATGCTGCCGAAGGAGAACACCTAACCGGCTTGCCGCGGCGTCGCCTCGACAAGGTCCGTGTCGCTGTAGAGGTCCGGCTCTTCGGCGAGCCACGCGAAGGCCCCGCCCGCCTCGGCCATGGCGGCCATCGGCAGGACGTCCTCCTGACCTTCCACCACCTCGACCAGAACGTGCACGCGGGTCTTGGCCGCGATACCGCGGCGGGCCAGTTCGGCCGAGACCTGCCCGGCCTGGGCGTCGAGGGCGATCCTGCTCATGGCTCCTCCAGAACGGGCATTTTAGCACACTTCATCGAGGCACGGCGAACGCCTGCAGAGATATGGGGGAGCATCCTACGCGTCGAAGAGCCCCCGGAACTCCTTGTCCTCGTAGTGGCGGAGCTTGGCCGCGAGGACGGGCCGGTGCCCGGGGCGGAGAAGGACTTGGCGGTCAGGCCACAGGCGCATGGCCTCGTCGGGGGTGAGGAGGGGGCGGGCGGCGAGGTGGGTAGAGGTGCCCTCGCTCTCGCTGGTCTGGCCGTTGGAGAAGAAGGCTGGGCTGCTGGTGGAGGAAGAGGCTGTCTCGTAGGCAACCGTCCCGCTGCCGAGGGTGCGCGAGAGCCAGGTGGCAGTCTCGAGATCGGCGGGCGAGGAGACCTGCACGAGGCCGGCGTTGGAGAGGAAGGTGCCGGCGCGCTGTCCGTAGGTGGCGCGGAGCTGATGGAGATCCTGCAGGATGGGCCAGAGCTGGATACCGAGGCCTGCCATGAGGCCCATGGCGCGCTCGACGGGGTCGAGGCGGCCGAGGGCGGCAAACTCGTCGAGGAGGAAGAGCACCGGCGGGCGTGAGCCGGGGCCCGGGGCGGGGCCGGCCGCGCCGGAGGGGAGGGGGCCCTCCTGTTGTACAGGCGCCGTCGTGGTGCTGCGGGCGAGGTGCTGGATGGCCTGGGCGACGAGGAGGCGGAGCCAGCGGCTGTAGGTGTCGAGGCGGTCGGGCGGGAGCACGAGGAAGACGCTGGCGACTCCCC
Organism: Roseomonas chloroacetimidivorans; assembly: GCF_049629625.1. Lineage (NCBI taxonomy): Bacteria > Pseudomonadati > Pseudomonadota > Alphaproteobacteria > Acetobacterales > Roseomonadaceae > Roseomonas > Roseomonas chloroacetimidivorans. The sequence goes on from NZ_JBNBZS010000135.1 coordinate 3,556, forward strand.
TCCGGAGATCCTCGAAGCGGAAGTCGGCCCCGTCCATGGCGGCGGTGATGCGGGGTCCGTCGAGGAAGTGGGTGTGGCGCTGGGCGGAGGAGAGGACGCCAGCAGCCTCGCGGTCGGACTTGCCGAGCTGGCGGTTGGCGGCGCGCGCCACGAGGCCACCGGCCGCGGTCGAGGCGGCCATGTCGGCCAGCAGGGCCTGGAACCGGGCAGGCGACAGGGTAAGGGCGTCGCGCAGGGCAGCGAGGTGGCGGCGCTCGGGTGGCTGGGTGGTGAGGGTGTGGAGGAGAAGGCCGGCGATGAGGGCCTTGGCTTCCTCGTTCCAGTGGGCCTCGCCGGCTTGGCCAGGCAGGTCGTGGACGAGGGCATCGGCCAGTGTCGCCGTGTCCTCTGCCAGGTCGGGCGAGACAGGGTCGAGGACGGCGAGCGGGTCGTAGCGGGCGCTGGGCTGTCCGGAGACATCGAAGGGGTCCAGCACGTGCACCGGCCCGAAGCGGCGCCGGGCGCGGGACGCGATGCGGGCGTTCTCGCCCTTGGGGTCGATGCAGAGCACCGAACGCTCGGCCAGCAGAAGGTTAGGAAGGACGGTGCCGACGCCCTTGCCGGAGCGGGTGGGGGCGATGGTGATGAGGTGGGCGGGCCCGTCATAGGCGAGGAGGCGGCGCTTGCCGGCGGCCTCGCGTCCGACGAGGAGGCCGGCGAGGCCCCCGTGCCCGGCGTCGCGGGCAAGCGCGAGGGCAGCGCCCTCCTCCGGCGTCGCCCAACGGGCGGAGCCGTGAGAGGTGAGGGGAGGGGGCGCGAGGAAGGTCTCGCGCAGAGAGGAGACGAGGCCGTAGAGGGCGCCGAGGGCGGTACCTATGACAGCCCCCCATCGGAAGACGCCGTGGTCGATGACGACGGGGAGGAAGAGGTGCCAGGCGGCGGCGCCGAGAAGGCCGAGGAGAGAGCCGATCAGGGCACCCTTGGCGGTGCGAAGGAGGGCCAGGAGGAGGGCCGCCGGCAGGAAGAGGACGAAGGCGAGGGCGCGGCGGGAGGTGGCGAGGAAAGCACTCACGCGGAGCCCCGCTCCGCTGCCGTCCCCTCACCCTGCAGCCGGCGCGCGGCGTCCGCCTCGGCCTCGCGCTCCTGGTGGAAGGCGCGGAGGCCGGCGTGGCGCCACCTGGCGCGGAGCCCGGCAGGTGTGGCCTCGTCGTCGCCCTCGCGCAGCCTGCCGGCGAGTTCCAGGAGGGCACCGAGGAGGGTGGCGCGGTCGTCCTGCACTAGCTCGACGAGGCCGGCCTTAGTGAGGAGGCCGCCGAGCTCGATGAGATGTCGGGTGCGGTCGCGGCGGGCCTGGGCCCAGTCGCGGGTGTCGGAGCGGGCCAGGGAGGCCTCGGCCCTGGCGATGGCCTGGCTACTCCGCCGCCTGGCGCGGCGGCTCGCCTGCAGGCGGTCGCGGAGCGTCGGCGGGAGCGGCAGGCGCCGCAGCTGAGCGGGACTGGCGGGCGGTGCTGCCGACAGCGGCTCCTGCTGCGCGCTCGCGGCGAAAGAAGGCATCGCCGCGGCGGCGCCAGCCCTCCAGGGCATCGGGGTCGGCCTTGGCGCGCTCGATACCGTCGAGGAGGAGGCCGGCCAGCGCCTCGGGATTGAGGGCGTCGGCGGCGCCGGTGGCCAGGAGCAGCTCGCCCAGCTGGGACTTCTGCTTGGAGCGGAGGAGCTTGGCCTTGTCCTGGAGGGCGCGAAGCTCGGCGTCTATGTCGCGCGGTCGGCGTGGTGCCATGGGTGGAAGTCCCCCTTACTCGTCGTCCTGATCGTTCATTCGTCGTGGCCAGCCGCACGCATCATCGCGGACAGGCAAGGCCATCCTGCACATCAGGAGCGGTGATCCAACCCTGTCGCTAGCATCGTTCCGCATGCTGCTGTCACTTCGCCGGGCTCATGATCGAACTGCGCAGCTGGCTGCGTGAGCAGCCGTGGCTGTTTCTGAGATGACGTAATCAGACGGGGAGTTCGTAACCGATCATGGCCTCGGCCTCGATTGTACGCTGAACCGCTGGCCGGGCGAGCATCCGGTCATGGTGCATCATCAAGTTGGGAAATGTATCCGGCGGTGGCCGCAGCGAGGCGTTGAGGCGCCAAAAGAGACGAAAGAGGTGGATGTCGGCGACGGAGTAGGAATCGAGGATCCACCTCCGCCCGGCCAACCGCTGATCGGCTACTTGGTAGACGGCCACGGCGTGGTCCAGGCCCTGCCGTCTCGCGGGGTGCAGCGTCGCAGCGGCGAAGGACATGCAGGACAGCGCCTGTGCCTCGCCTTCCGTGTCCCGCGGCAGCAGCCCGGCTTCCGGGTAGCGTCGGGCAAGGTAGAAAAGGATCGCGGCGACTTCCGTGAGAGGGCGTCCGTCGATGAGCAGGGTTGGAACCTTGCCCTCTGGATTCAGCGCCAAGTACTCGGGCGAGCGGTTTTCTCGCCGACGGAAGGAGAGGGGGCGGGCCTCAAAGGAGGCACCTACCTCGTGCAGAGCGATGTGGGCGGCCATCGAACTGGAGCCAGGGGCGAAGTACAGGGTCAGCATTGGTGTCGATAAACAAGGTCACCGGGATCCTGCTTTGCGGCCTCATGGTCGAGGACAGCGCCGAGGCGCTCAGCGACGGTGATGGAGCGGGCATTCCGTGGATCGACGTAGCTGACGAGACGATCGAGGGCGAGCGCCTCGAATGCCCAGTTCCGCAGGGTGGCTGCGGCCTCGGTCGCGTATCCCTGTCGCTCGTGCCCTTCGTAGATGAGCCAGCCGAGTTCCTTCTCAGGGAAGAGCGGCCCGTGGTTGATGCCGACCTGTCCCACGCAGGTACGCGTGGTGCGGAGGTCCACCATAAGCGCACCGTGCCCGAAAAGGGACCAGCAGGCCAAGTCGTGGCAGAACATCCCCCAGGCTGCCCGGGTGTCGTAAGGACCCCCCATGCTCTTGGAGCGCGGCGACGCCAGAAGTTGTGCGTAAGCGGGGAAGTCGCCTTCCGCAGGTGCTCGGAGGGTGAGCCGATCGGTTGTCAGCGTCGGGATTGATGCGAGCATCAGGGCGTCCTGGGGCTGAGAAGAACATCAGCACGACCGCGCTAGAGACGCGAACCTACGAAAGATAATTGCCAGGGCAAGTGACGGTCCGACGTCCGACCCGTGCCCCCCGTCATGGTTGAGCAAAGCGAGCGAAATGCGCGCTTATACGTTGCCCAAGGCAACGTCGCGCTCCCGTGAAGCGGGAGAGGGCGGAACGATGGCCGCCGAAGGGTTCCTCCCTGGGTCAGTGGCCGGCAGATTGCCTATGGACCGAGGGGAGGGGAGCCGCATGACGCCGGAGGCCTTTCGTCAGCTGGCGCTGGAGCTGCCCGAGGTGGTGGAGTGGGAACACCATGGCAAGCCGGACTTCCGGGTGGGCGGGCGCATCTTTGCGACGCTGGGCTACCCGGATGTAGGCTGGGGCATGGCGAGCCTGCGGCTAGAGGAGCAGGCGGTGCTGCTGCGGGACGCGTCGACCATCTTTCGTCCCTCGGCCGGACGATGGGGCGAGACCGGCAGCACCCAGGTGTGCCTGGCCGAGGTGGATGCGGTGACGCTGCGCCCGGCCCTGCGGCTGGCGTGGAAGGGCAAGGCAGGTAAGCGCTTGCTGGCGCGCCACGGCGAGCAGCTGGTGCCGCGGACGGGCTGACGGCGGGTGGCGATCTACCATCTCTCGGCGAAGGTGATTTCACGCGGGGCTGGGCGCTCCGTGGTGGCGGCTGCGGCGTACCGTTCTGCCTCACGGCTGCCGGACGAACGGACGGGGGTGTCGCACGACTTCACGGCCAAGGCCGGGGTGGTGCACGCGGAGGTGCTGCTGCCCGAGGGCGCGCCCTCCGCCTGGTCCGATCGCGGCACGCTGTGGAACGTCGTAGAGGCGGGGGAGCGGCGGAAGGACGCCCAGCTCGCCCGCGAGGTGGAGTTCGCCCTGCCGCGGGAGCTGAGCCAAGCCGAGGGCGTGGCGCTGGCGCGGGACTTCGTGCGGCAGCACTTCGTGTCGCGAGGGATGGTGGCGGATCTGTGCGTGCACGCGCCGATGGGCGAGAACGGGGAGGTGAAGCCGCACGCGCACGTGCTGCTGACGCTGCGGCGGGCGGGGCCGGAGGGGTTCGGGCCCAAGGAGCGGGGCTGGAACGAGACGGCGCTGCTGCGGGAGTGGCGGGAGGGGTGGGCGGAGCTGGCGAACGCGCGGCTTGCAGAACTCGGGCACGACGTACGGATCGATCATCGGAGCCTTGCGGCGCAGGGCATTTCCCTGGAGCCGCAGCACAAGGTGGGGCCGGCGGGGATGCGGCGTGCCGCCCGGGGCGAGACGGCCGAGCGGCGGGCGGAGCACGACGCAATCGCGCGGCGGAACGGGGAGCGCCTCCTGGCCGAGCCGGAACGGGCGCTGGAGATCCTCACCCGGCAGCAGAGCACCTTTACGCGGCACGACCTGGCGCGGCTGGTGGGGCGGCACACGGACGGGGCGGAGCAGTTCGCTCAGGTGCTGGCCGTGGTGGAGGCATCACCGGAACTGGTGCGGCTGGGGCGGGACGGGCGCGGGCAGGAGCGGCTGACCACGCGGGCGATGCTGGAGACAGAGCGGCGTTTGGAGCGGGACGCACTGGCCCTGGCGGGCACGGCCGGGCACCGGGTGGGGGCGTCCGGCAAGCGGGCCGCCACCCTCGAAGCCAAGCGGGTCGGGATCACCCTCTCGGGCGAGCAGGAGGCGGCGCTGGGCCGGGTGCTGGAGGCGCGGGACCTAGTGGCGGTGGTCGGCACCGCCGGTGCCGGCAAGAGCACGCTGCTGGCCTCGGCACGGGCGGCCTGGGAGCGCGAGGGCCTGACGGTGCGGGGCGCGGCGCTGTCGGGGATCGCGGCGGAGAACCTGGAGACGGGGTCCTTCATCCCGAGCCGGACGATCGCCAGCCTGGAGCACGCGTGGGAGCAGAGGAGGGACGCGCTCGGGCCGCGGGACGTGCTGGTGGTGGACGAGGCGGGGCTGGTGGGATCGCGGCAGCTCGGGCGGGTGCTGGCGCAGGCGCAGGAGGCCGGCGCCAAGGTGGTGCTGGTGGGGGACGCGGAGCAGCTGCAGGCGATCGAGGCGGGGGCGGCGTTCCGGGCAGTGGTCGAGCGGGTGGGCGCGGCCGAGGTGACGGAGGTGCGGCGGCAGCGGGAGGGCTGGCAGCGGGAAGCCACGGGCGAGCTGGCGACGGGGCGGACGGCCGTGGCACTGGAGCGCTACGAGGCCGCCGGGATGGTGCGGGAGCACGGGACGGCAGAGGAGGCGCGGGCGGCGCTGGTCACGGGGTGGATGGCGGCGCGGCAGGGGAGGGGGACGGAGCCGGGCCGCGGGGACTCTGGCGACCCTCCTTCCACCCCGAGCCAGGTGATGCTGGCGCACACGCGGGCGGACGTGGCGGATTTGAATGCGAGGGCCCGTGTGGCTCTACGGGAGGCGGGGACTCTAGCGGGGGAGGACCACCGGCTGGAGACGGCGCGCGGGCCGCAGCACTTTGCCGCGGGCGAGCGGGTCATGTTCCTGCGCAACGAGCGGTCGCTCGGGGTGAAGAACGGCACGCTGGGGACCCTGGTGCGGATCGAGGGCGTGGCGGTGGACGGGAGCGACGCGCGGCTGGCGGTGCGCCTCGACGGGAAGGAAGGGGTTGGATCGGGCCGGGAGGTGGCCTTCCAGCTGCGGGACTATGGGGAGCTGGCGCCCGGCTACGCGACGACGGTGCACAAGGCCCAAGGGGTGACGGTGGACCGGGCGCATGTGCTGGCGACACCTGAGATGGACCGGCACATGGCCTATGTGGTGCTGACGCGGCACCGGGACGGCGTGACCCTGCACTGGAGTCAGGAGGAACACCTCTCGCGGGAGCACCTGGTGCGGGCGCTGTCGCGGGAGCGGGCGAAGGACACCTCGCTGGACTATGGACCGACCGAGGGCGGGGGTCCCACCCGTCCCACGGCGGAGCAGGCACGGGCGAGGGCGGCGGCAGGCTACGCGGAGCGGCGCGGGCTGCACCCGCTGGTGCCCGAGAGCGGGATTATGGTGGCGCGGCCGGAGATGGCCCGGCAGGGGGGAAGTGCGCCGGGCAGGGGGGAAGAGCACCCCCGGCCGCTGCTGGCAGCCCACCACAGCCCGGACGGGCGGGACAGCCTTGGGCGGGGCACCACACCGGCGGAGGTGGCTGCAGCCGCTGGACGGGACCCTGCGGTGCTGAGGGAAGTGCAGGACCGAGGCCGGTGGCTGGCGCTGGCCTACCGCGATCCGGGTGTGCGTAATCCGGTGGATCGTGATCAGTGATTCCGTTTGATCGTGATCAGTGGATCCGGTGGATGCTGATCGGTGATTCCGGTGATCGTGATCACTGGAATTGGGGTCGGGTCAGAGGAGCGGCGCGGCCGGCAAGTCTCAACCAGCGGTAGTTTCGCCCCTGTGCTGAGCAGGGGGGCGGGATGCCAGGCGAGAGAGTGCCGATGCGCAAGATCCGAGATGTTCTACGGCTTGGCTGGGGCCAGGGCCTGTCCCAGCGGGTGATGGCTCGCA
>NZ_JBNBZS010000136.1:0-10118 GCF_049629625.1 Roseomonas chloroacetimidivorans
GGCCGTGAAGCCCTGAGACGCGTACTTGATCATCCGGCGCATCGTGGAGACCGGGAAGGACACCCGGTGGATGGCGAGGCGCTTCCGTCCTAGATCCCAGAGCGCGAATTCACCCGCCGTCAGCGTCTCGCCGTCGTAGGCGAATTGGCAGATGGTGAAGTCGAAGCTGTCGAGGACAGCCTCCGCATCCAGGTAGAAGGCGAAGCGGATCAACTGCACGTCGATCTCCAGCTTCATCTCGCCCGGTGCGCCGCGAAGGTGAACGTGGTGCTCTGTCTCACGCACCTTGCGGAAGCCGCTGGCTTCCAGCTTGCTCAGGTACGCTGCGAGTTGGTCGGCATCGCGGAAGAACATATCGAAGTCAGACTTCGGTTCCTGACCCAGCAGCGTGCGACGCAGCGCGCCTCCTGCCAGCCATGGTCCTTGCGAAGTGAGCGGAGGCAGGCCAGCCAGTACTTTTGCAAGGGTGGTCTCGGCGAAATCCACGTCGGTGGACCTGCTCAGCAGATCGACCAGCGGCCATCTTTGCGTGCTCATCACACCACCACCATCGCCACAGCCACGGCCAGGAACGAGGCCAGCGCGATCAGGGCAGAGCGCGTGCTCTCCACAGGAGGGGCGTAGGGGCGGAAGGGTGGGTAAGTTGGCGACTGCATCGCTATGTCCTCGACACTGACGATCATTCGAGGGTCGGCGCACCGGCCCTCTAGGTGAGCGTCAGGCCGCGAGCGGGAGCGCCGTCGAAGGATTGGCGGCAACTGACGGCCCGACGCGCTTACGCCGCCATCCCTTTGTCGCGTGGTAGCTGTATTCGATGCCGTCGCGGGTGAACTCAGCCATGACGCGGCGATTGCGATCACCACGGAAGCGCGCCCCGTGTGGGCCGCTCGGCGTGGCAGTGAATTCTAGCTTTCCGCCACGGGTCACTTTGTAAGCCATTCGTCTTCCCTCTCTCCCGGCCGGGGTGGCGGGTGGTGAGGGGAACCTTCTAGCGATAGACGCTAGCAGTCAAGAGCTTTTCTAGCGATCTTTGCAATTAGACGCGCGGCGCCCAGATCACCCGGCGCGAATGTGTCTCGTCTGATTGAACAAAGAACGCTGTCTTTCCACCGTGACGTTCACTAAAAGACGGCGGGTGAACGAGAACGAATCGGGTACGGGCAGAGCGGGGAGATTTGAAGGGTGCGACCCAGGCTGCTGGTTAGGACTACTGGCTCGGAGGCGCTGACGGAGATTCCGGACGGCTACGTCGTAAGGTGCTGTGACGACATAGTTCTTGACCCGGAGTGCTTGTCTTCCTTGCCGCTTGAGGGGTTCCCGCGCCCCGCAGCCGACAAGCGTGCTGTCAGCCCGCCTTGGCCGTGCCGGGGCTGCGTGTTCCTCTCCGGATGCGCGCTGGCGGCGAGATCGGGGGTAAAGGCTCCGCGCTGCCCTCTCGCGAGGCGGCGAGCAGTTGGGGGTAGCCCTGGTAGAGCTTGTTAATCAGGTCGTCTGGCATGCCAGTTAGTCGGCCGGTCAGGACCCATTCCGTGGGCACTTTATAGGCGAGGGCGAATGTCGCCAGGGCTATGGGGTTGATCTCGGACTTCCCGGATTCATACCGACCCCAAGAGAAATCAGAGACGCCCGCCACATCGGCAGCGTCCTTCTGGTAGGGCTCAATCAGCTCGCGTAAAGCCTTCAGCCTAGCGGCCTGAAGCGCCTTCATGCGACTTGCCGCCGGTGTCAATGGTGCGGTCCTTGGCATCGCACGGGACATGACCTAGCGGCTTTCTTCTAGCGATAGATGCGATTGCACTTGTCAGCTAGCGATAGGTGCTAGTAGCATGTGCCTATGCTGCTCCGAGATTGGATTAAACAGGATCGTTCCCGAAGGACCGCCCTTGAGGTCGGCACGGGCAACCATCCGGTGACCATCGCCCGATGGGCCGCAGGCATATCGCTGCCAAGGCCCGACGCCATGGCCGCCGTCGAGGAACTGACGGCGGGCGCCGTCACGCCGGCGGACCATTACGCCGCATTCGCAGCGCGGAAGGCACGGCGGTCCCAGAAGATGTTGGGCGCTGACCGCTCTGCCGCAGCGGAGGCCGCGTGATGGCCGTCTACTTCATCCAGGCTGGCGAGAACGGCCCTGTGAAGATCGGCACGACGGAAAGCATCCTCCGGCGTATCGCCCTGATCCAGAATGGTCAGGCCGAGCCGGTCCGCCTCCTTCACCTGTTCGAGGGCGGGCGCGAGGAAGAGCAGGCTCTGCACCGCCGCTTCCGTGAGTACCGGCTTCGCGGCGAATGGTTCAGGCCGGCCTCCGAGATCATTGCGGGGGACGTGGGGCTGGCGCCCATGGCTGTGCCTGCGCCCGAGAGGAAAGCGTATTCCTGCCTGAGCTGGTCTGAAGAGGCGAAGCTCAGCGCCGCGCAGAAACGGGCGGCCAGGTGGGCCGACCCTGTTTGGGCGGCGGCGCGGCGGGAGAGGTATCGGGCGGACGGCCCTAAGTTGCGGGAGAAATACTGGCGCCAGGAGCTGAAGAGAATTGCTGACGCCGCTCTTAGTTGGCGCGCTGACGGCAGGGAGGACTTGGCCAAGGCGTGCATCGATATGGCCCGCCGTCCTGCTCAGGTGCTCCACGAGATCACGGGCCTTTCGTTTCACGAACTCCGCCCAGACGTGTTCCCGGTTCCAGAGCGGACCCCCGCCTGATGTCCCGCATCATCCCCCTTCACGCCGGGATGCGCCGCACGGGCGCGAACTCGCCGGAGATGCCTGAGCCGGAGCGTTCGGCGAACCCGGTTCCGATCTTCCTGTCCTTCGCCATCGTCTGCTGGCTCGCCGTCATCTGGCTAGTCATCATGCTGGTGGGGGGCTGAGACATGGACTCACTGCCCCCCATCAACGTCCGGTCCCGCGAGCGGCGCGTCTCCAGCTCCGACAGCCTGGACTTCTTCCGCACGCCGCCGGGCGCGACGCAGGCGCTTCTGGAGAAGGAGAGCTTCCCGGGCCGCGTTTGGGAATGCGCATGCGGGGACGGAATCATGTCCCGCGCCATGGAGGTGGCTGGCTACGACGTGTTCAGCTCCGATCTGGTGGATCGGGGATACGGGCATGTCGGCCGCGACTTCCTGCTGACCGACAGCCTTCCGCAGGGCGTTGAGTCCGTCGTCACGAACCCGCCCTTCAAGCTGGGCACCGAGTTTGTCCAGCACGCGCTGAACATGGGCGCCCGCAAGGTGGCGATCCTGCAGCGTGTCGCCTTCCTGGAAGGCCAGGAGCGCGCTTCCGGAATCTTCGCTGACGGGAAGCTCTCGCGCGTCTGGGTGTTCGCCAAGCGGATCACCCTCTGGCGAGGCGACGACCCCAACCCGCAGGACAAGGGCGGGGCCATGGCTTTCTGCTGGTGCGTCTGGGAACGGGGTCATCGGGGCACGCAGTTGGGGTGGATCAGATGATCACCATCACCGCCATCGGCTGCATCTACTACGCCATTTCGGCTTTCCTCACCCTGATCGCGGGTAACCTCGCCATCGAGGCCACAGAAGAGCGGAGGGGCTAGATGGGCGCCCCGCAGAAATCCCCAGGCGCCTTCCGCACCATCGGCGAGGTGTCCGTCGAGCTGGGCATCGAGACGCACACGCTGCGCTTCTGGGAAAGCAAGTTCCCGCAGCTCCGGCCCATGCGACGGAGCGGCCAGCGCCGGTACTACCGACCAGCGGATATCGCGGTCGTTCGCGTGATCGACCGGCTGCTTCGGGTTGAGGGATACACCATCGCTGGCGCGCGTGGCGCGCTCGTGCGCGAGGGGTACCGCGCGCCTTCTAACGGTGCGGATGTCCGTGCCGCGCAGGAGGGGGGAGCGGTTGCCGCCGCTCGCCCCGTTCAGACCTGCGATGATGTGAAGCACGGCTTCCATGAAGCGATTCATGGAGCAGCCGATGTCCAACGTGCCGGGCAATTCGCCCGCCGGAGCGGGTGATATGCCCGCTGTGCTGGAAGCCGTCGAGGAAGTCATCCAGGCCGAGCTGCATCTGCAGCGCGCCGAGGGTCGGCCTCTCAAGCTGGCTTTCGATGCTGTTGCCCGTGCGCTGGGCGTCACGCCCCGCCGGGTCCGCGCGTACCACCACCACGAAGTGTCCGAGGATGATGTGCGCGCAAAAGAATGGATTGCTGCCCAGGCTCTTCGCGAGAGGCGCCGTGCGGCCGAGGTGGCGCGCGCGAGGGCCATTCTCGCCAGCTCCGGGGAGGCCGCGTGATCGGGCTCCGCATCAGGATCTGGCAGGCCATTGGCAACGCGAGCGCCTGCGTCAGCGACCAGTTCGCTTGGGTGGCCACCCTCGCCGCAGGGCGTGTTGCCGCGCTTCGCGAGAAACTGCGTCGAAAGCCCTAACCGGATCCCGCGCCGCGGCGGGTGATCCGCGGCAGGCAACCGAAGGAGCATACATGACCACCGCCCGTCCATTCCTCGACCTGCTGCGGGAACACCGCAACGGCGTCACCCATGACGAACTGTCCGAGGCCCTGCAGGAGGTCGTTGCTGCCGTGTCCGCCGAGGGCAAGGCCGGCAAACTGCAGCTCACCATTGCCGTGAAGCCGCACGGCGACGGCGCCGTGATGGTGATGGACGAGGTGAAGGTCACGGTCCCGAAGAAGACCAAGGGCGGCAGCCTTTTCTTCGTCACGCCCGAGAACAACCTCGCCCGCCAGGATCCGAAGCAGCCCAACCTGCCCCTGCGCGAGATCGGCGGCGTGGAGGCTCCCCGCGAAATCGGTCCGGCCAGCGCCGGCCGGGCTCTGGCGTAAGGAGACCGGCGCATGCCGAACGACAACGATATGCAGGCCGTGATCGACGCCGCCCGTCAGGGCTGCATGCACATCGCGCTGGGCGACAACCTCGTCTTCCTGCCTGGGGCGAATAATGGCGAGGGGCGGATCGTCAACCTGGAGCAGTACGGCGCCGCTCCTGCCCGCAAGCGCGGCACCATCACCGTCTTTGACGCTGCCTCCTTCAACCAGGTGCTGAAGGACAATGAGGGCGCCGGGGACGTGGCCATCTACCTGGACCGCGATCCGACCAAGCCGACCGTCGAGGCGGTGCTGAACGGGCATGGCAAGGCCGGTGCGGGCTGGGGTGACCTGCGGGTCAAGATCGAGTTCCGCCCAACCCCGCAATGGGTGAAGTGGAAGGGGATCGACGGCAAGCTGCTGCCCCAGACGGACTTCGCGGAGTTCGTGGAGGACAACCTCTCCGACATCGCAGACCCGGCCGGCGCGACCATGCTGGAGATCGCCACCCAGTTTCAGGCGACGCGCGTGACAGCCTTCCGGCGTGCGGTGCGGCTCTCCGACGGCAACCTGCAATTCGAGAATGTTGAGAACACCGAGGCGAAGGTCGGGGCCACTCAGATCCAGGTCCCGGAGACGATCAAGCTGCAGCTCGCGCCGCTGCAGGGCAGCCCCGCCTATCTGGTGCCGGCCCGGTTCCGATACCGGTTGGAGGACGGGAAGCTCCGGCTCGGCGTGAAGCTGGAGCGCGTCGAGGACCTGATGGACCGGGTCCTGGGCGACATCATCAACGGCATCGAGCGCGGGACCAATGTCTCGGTGCTGGAAGGCCGTGCGCCCGAGATGGCGAGGGCCATCGGCTAATGTCCGCTCTGCCCCATCCGGCCGCCCGGGTTATCCCGTCGATGAAGCTGGTCCCCGATGGGGAGCGGCTTTGGCGGCCGATGGAGTGCAGCGCCAGTCACGAGGTCAGTAATGACGGGCTGGTGCGGCGCGTCACGGCGGCGCCCGGCGTGCGGGCGGGCTCTCTCGTTCAGCCTTTCATGTGCCGGGGATACTTCCGGTATCAGCTTCGCCACCAGGGTAAGAAGGTCGCTCCCTACGCGCATCATGCGGTTGCCTCAGCCTTCCTAGGCGCGCGACCTCTCGGCGCTGAGGTCGCGCACGACAACGGAGACGCGTTGGATAATCGGGTCGCCAATCTTCGATACGCCACGCCCTCCGAAAACTCTTTCGACAAGGTTCTCCACGCGCGGGTTCGCGCCGGACAGGTTTCGTTTGACCACATCTGGCGGCAGATCGGGGTTATCGAGGATCTGGATGCAGCGCAGTTGCTTCGATTGGGCCGCCAGATCGATGCGGTTGCGGGTTCTCTCGAAGAGGCAGCGGCTCTCGTGCGGCAGCGCCTTGGCAGCGGAGAAGTCAAATGAAGCGCGGCCGGTGCGCCTCGGCCGCGCTGGTCTCTCTCGGGAGGCTGCCGTGAGCGCCTTCGTGTCCCGCAGCCTCTCCATCGCCCAGGAGATCGATTTGACCGGCTTGCGCGCCAAGGCCCGGATGCAGGCCCGTGGGCGCCTCCCGGCTGGCCAGATGAATAAGACCGAGGCGAAGTATGACGCCCACCTGGCGCAGCTCCAGCACGCCGGCGAGATCCTGTGGCGCCGGTTCGAAGGGCTGAAGCTCAAGCTCGCGGACAACACTTTCCTGACCGTGGATTTCGCCCTGATGCGAGCCGACGGCGTGCTGGTCATGACGGACGTCAAAGGCTCTCCGGCGATCTACACAGACGATGCGAAGGTCAAGATGAAGGTAGCGGCGGAAATGTATCCGTTCGTCTTCATGGTGGCATTCCCCAAAAGAGGCGGCGGCTGGACGGAGGTCGAAGTATGACCACGGAGCGTTGGGCCGCCGTCAAGGGATATGAGGGGCGGTATGAGGTTAGCGACCTTGGCCGCGTCCGATCGGTTGCGCGAGAGGTGCGAACGGTCAAGCGAGATGGCCGCCCAGGGATTAGGCGGGTCAACTCCCACGTACTGGCTGCGCACACCTGGGGAGCGCCATATCCGGGCGTCGTGTTGGTTCATGCAGACGGAAGTAGGCGGCGAAAAGCGCTGCACCAGCTAGTGGCCGAGACATTTGTGCCCAATCCGCGTGAATTACCGCAGGTCAATCACCTGGATTCGGACAGGACAAACGCGGCGCACTGGAACCTGGAATGGTGCGACCAGTCCAGAAATATCCAGCATGCATATGAGACAGGCCGCCGGGATGTCGGCGCAAACCATCATTTCTCGCGCTTACCGCGTGACGCTTCGGGCCACTGCAAGGTTGCCTTCCCGCGCAAGGGCGGCGGCTGGGACGTGGAAGAGGTTCGTTCGGCATGAGCGCTCCTGGCATCAGCCTGCCCTACGGTTTGGCGCCGAATGGCCGCCTAGTTGCCGTGGCTGACGTACCGCGTGGCAAGCAGATCGATGTTGTATGCCCGCAGTGCAAGGCAATCCTGGTCGCCAGAAAGGGTGAGGTGCTCCGGCACCACTTCGCCCATGCGAACGACGCGAGCTGCGCAGGGTCCTACGAGACGATGCTACACCTGCTGGGCAAGCAGGTGATCCGGGACGCCTGTTCCGTCCGGCTGCCGGCCGTGGTCGCCGAGTACAATTATCGCCGCCGCGAGGTTGCCGCCGCCCGGTCATTCGAAGCGGATGGCGCCGCAGTCGAGGTGCCGATCGGACCCTACAAGGCCGATGTCGTCCTGACGAAGGGCAGACAGCGGCTCGTCGTAGAGATCCTGGTCACGCATCGGACGACGCCTGAGAAGGTTGAGGCGTTCAGGGCCATGGGTCAGGACGCGATCGAGATCAACATCTCGGATCTGATTGGCGCCGAGGATCTATCCAATGCCGGCGCGTTCATCCTGCGCGAGGCGCCGCGCACCTGGCTTCAGAGCAATGCCCGCGACGAAGCTGTCGCTGAACTCAAGGTCATTGACGAGCGGGAGCAGGCGAACTTGGAGCGCCTTCGCCGTCAGCACCGCCTCAGGCAGGAACGTGACCGGCAGGAGGCCCTGAAATTCCTGGCCGAGAAGGCGGAAGCGGAGCGTCAGGCCAGGCTGCGTGAAGAGCAGGCCAGACGGCCGGTTCAGTATCAGTGGCCGGTGCCAGATCTCACGGCGGCCCGGAATTACATGCCCGGCGACCCTGACCCGCTGCGCGACGGCCTGCTCCGCGGGTTTCACGCGCATTACCGGCCGCCGCCGCCGCGCTCCGATGGTAAATCAATCTACGAGGAAACATGGCCATGAGCGGCGCGCCCGAACCTCTGACGCCGCCCGAGTGCGATCTGCGGGACTATCCCTGGATGCCGCTCGACGCCGCGCGGCTGCTCGATAGCAGCCTCTTCGCCCGCAGCACAGGAGACGAGTTCAAGGCGGCGGTCGCGCTCTGGTGCAAGGCCTGGGGCCAGCTTCCCGCCGGCTCGTTACCCGACGATGACCGTGACCTCGCTCACTTGTCCGGCGCGGGCTCGCGCTGGAGCAAGGTGAAGGAGATGGCGCTGCATGGCTGGCGGCTCTGCTCTGACGGCCGTCTCTATCACCCCGTCGTGGCCGAGAAGGCGAACGAGGCGTGGGAACGCAAGCTGGCGCAGCGGGCCAGGACAGAGGCGGCACGCGCGGCGAAGGCTGCAAAGAAGGGAGCGTCTGTCGCACCGCCAGCAAGCGCTCCTTCCAGCCCTGTCACAGCGTCTGTCACAGAGACTGTCACAACGCGAGTCGCAGACTCTGTGACAGAGGTTGCTACAGGTTCCACCAGACCAGACCAGACCAGACCTATATCCTCTTCGCTACGCTCAGAGGGCGCGCGACCCGCGACAGAGCCGGCCGAAGAACGACGGGCTAGGGGGTGCCAGATCCCCGAAGGATGGCGGCCGGGCCCGGAAGGCGAGGCGTACTGCCGGGGCAAGGGCCTGCACCTCCGCGACACGTTCGAGGCCTTCCGCGACCATCATCGGGCCAAGGGCACCGTCTTGCGGGACTGGGATGCCGGCTGGCGGACGTGGTGCCAACGCGAGGTGAAGTTTTCCGCGGCCCGCACAAGTGCCTCGCGCCGAAAGACCCCTTCGGAGCTGATCGCCGAGCTGGATGCGCGCAGCGCGCCCCCCGGCTTCGACTTCGACGGCGACCACCCTGAACCCCGCTTCGTCCCCGCCACGATGATCCCCGGAAGGCCGCACTGATGACCGCGCTGACGATCGCCGCTGCCGGGCTTCCGGCGCCATCCCAGTCGCTGACCGAGGCTTTGAGCGTGGCCGTCCGGAACGCGACCTACGCCGGCCCTGCCATGCCGCTGCACGCCGACCGGCACACCCGTACCGAGGCGAAGCGCCGCGCTGATCTACTGACCGGCTTTCTCGCGCCATTGCCCGAGAGCAGCGACCGCATCCAGCGCTGGCTGCTGGAGCTGGCGAAGGTGAAGAAGTTCACGCCGGGCGACCTGGAAGGCGCGGTGAAGCTCATGGCCCGGTTTCTCCGGGAGCTTCCCGAGCGCTGCTTCACGGGCTCGTCGCTGGAGGCGGCGGCGGCGAAGTTCCCGGCGTGGCCGGACTATGCCGAACTGAAGGACTTTCTCGCGGGGCTGACCCGTCCGGTGCGTGACGAGATCGCGGCGCTGCGCAAGGTGGCGGAGGCTCCAGAAGCGTCCAGCGCCGCGCCCAAGGAGAGGACAGAGGCGGAGAAGGCCTACGTCCAGGAGCAGATCGCGAAGCTCAAGCGCGACCTCGCCGCAATGCGCCCGCAGCCCAAGCGCCAGGCCAGCCGGTCCCACTACCTCAACGACCGCCAGCTCATCGAAACCTACCGCCTGATGCTCGCGGAAGGCCGCGGTAATGCGGGGTGCATCCTCATGCGCCTGGAGCCTTTGGAGGCCCGCTACGGCCTCGCGCAGGAGGTCGCCCAGTGACCCGCCTCCAGTCCCTCCGCGACCGGCTGTCCGCGCCGAAGGGAGAGGGGAAGTGATGGACGCTCAGGACGAGTACGATCCCGAGGCTGCGATCAAGGCACTAGAGGCCAAGGCATCCCGGACCCGGATGCACCTCTCGGTGTGCATGACCAACGCGCTCGAGGCTGCCAGCCAGGTGCACGTTGCGGCGTGTCGGATCAATGAGGAGAGCCCTGTCCAGTCGTACCTAAGCGACGCTCTGCACAGCCTCCTGATCGTGGCGGAGGAGTGCCGGCAGGCTCTGCGACCCCAGGACGCCCGCCCATGACCCCCAACACGGCCAGAGACGCGTCTGGGAGCGCCGTGGGCGGCGTTTCTGAGGGCCGGGTAGGGCAGGGTAGCGGGGAGGGCGGA
>NZ_JBNBZS010000137.1:0-10013 GCF_049629625.1 Roseomonas chloroacetimidivorans
GCGCCCCCTGCCCTCTCCGGCCAGTGGAACAGGCGCCCCCGCGCCCGCCGCTCCGGCCGGGCTTAGTGTGCCAGGACAGGTCCTTCGATGGCAATTAGCCTCTCTGCCCACCACAGGCACGGTAATGCAGGATTATCGTGCATCGCCTGAGTGTTGTTGCGAACACGGCTTGTTGTTCCTGAGTACAACCTTCGGTTCATTGCCGTCGCACACGGTTCCACATTTCATGAACTAGGATGGCGGAATCGACACCAATCTCGCCATTTTGGATTCCAATTTGGAGGAATGCGTGGCGAAGATCACTGGGACAACCAAGAATGACACCCTCAAAGCGACTGCGGAAAACGACGAGGTCGACGGCTTAGCCGGCAATGACACCATCCTCGGAGAGTATGCTGGGAATCTCGAGCAGAATGGCGGCCACGACCGCCTGTATGGCGGACTAGGGGACGACCGGATCTTCGGCGACGTGGATGGGAGTTTTACCTCGCTGACCGCCGAAATCATCATGGGCGGCGACGACTACATCAACGGTGGCGACGGCAAGGACAATCTTGTCGGCGATGCCGGCAGGAGCTTCATCGCCGATTCCTACGGCGACCAGACGATCAAGGGCGGTTGGGACACAATCGACGGCGGCATCGGCGACGACCTCATCTACGGCGATGCTGTCCTCGACTTCTATGCAGCTGCGGATGAGCGTGTCATCGGCGGCGACGACACGCTGATCGGCGGCGACGGCAAGGACAAGGTCTATGGCGACGTCGCTGGTCAGCTGTTCGCGGACTCCTCGGACGGATATGCCCAGGGCGGCAACGACGTGATCAGTGGTAACGCGGGCGACGACACGCTCGTCGGTGACGCCGGCACCTCCATCGTCTCGCGTGAGGCGAGTGCCCGCGGTGGCAACGACATCCTGGACGGCGGAACAGGTAGCGACAAGCTCTACGGCGATGCCGTGAAGGACATCTACGCCTACAACGATGGCTTCGCGACGGGCGGGCACGACCGCTTGAGTGGGGGTGACGGAAACGACACCCTGGTCGGCGATGCGGGCAGCGGCATCAACGCCGGAGGATCGTCAGAGGTCTATGGCGGCAACGACCACCTCGAGGGCGGCGCAGGCAAGGATACACTTTACGGTGACGCCATGGCCGGGATGACCGCCAACGCGGAAGGCTACGTCACGGGCGGAAGTGACGAGCTGCTCGGTGGGGTCGAAGCGGACAAAATCTACGGCGATGCCGGCACCTTCATGACCTCGTCCAGCGACGGCATCACCACCGGCGGCAACGATCAGATCGAGGGGGGGGACGGCAACGACTACCTCTACGGGGATGCGGGCACCGACTTCTTCACTGTTGCCGACGACGATTGGGGCGAGGGCCAGAACGGTGTCGTGGGTGGCGCTGACAGCCTCTACGGCAATGCCGGCAACGACACCATCTATGGCGATGCCGGCCGCGACTTCGATGCCATGTCGTCCTACACCTCCATCCTCGGCGGCAACGATCTGCTTGTCGGCGATCTCGGCGCCGATTCACTCTTCGGGGATGCCGGTGGCAGCTTCTACTCGCGGGATTCCGACAGCTTCGTGGTCGGTGGCAACGACCTCATCTTCGGCGGCGCCGATGCCGACAAGCTGAGCGGCGACGCCGGAGGGTCCTTCGAGGCCTCTGCGGAGGGCCATGTCACTGGCGGCGACGATACCCTCTACGGCGATGCCGGCAAAGACACCCTCTACGGTGATACAATGGGCCGGTTCTACGCGGATTCCTCGGACGGCCGGACTCGTGGCGGGAACGACACCCTGTACGGCGGCGCTGACGATGACCGACTGATCGGCGATGCTGGCGGCGACATGGTTTCCCGTGACAGCTCGGTCCGCGGCGGCTCTGATTACCTCGACGGCGCCGCGGGCAACGACCAGATGTTCGGCGACACCCAGGGCGCTTTCACTTCCACCGCCGACGGGTTGGTCGGCGGCGGGAACGACACCCTCATGGGAGGCGACGGAAAGGACACCCTTGTCGGCGATGCAAAGGATATGTCCTCTAACAGCTACCAGGGCGTGGTCGCCGGCGACGATGGCCTCTTTGGCGGCCTCGGCGATGACATCCTTTATGGCGACGCCAGCGGCACCGCAACGGCATACAACTGGGGTGAAATCATCTTCGGCAATGACACCCTCTATGGTGACGCCGGGAATGACCGCCTGTTCGGTGACGCGGCTATCAGCTCGCTCGGTGAGGGAAGCTTCTTCTCCGGGGGCCACGACTATCTGGACGGCGGCGACGGAGCCGACCAACTACGCGGCGGCTTTGGAGCGGACATCCTCGTGGGAGGGGAAGGTGCCGATCGGTTCATCTTCACCAAGGGCGACGGCGGCACGACCGTCACCGGTGCCGATTGGATCCTCGACTTCCAGGACGGCTTGGACCGAATCGCCCTGACTGGTGGGCTGACCTTCGCCGGCCTTACCCTCAACCAGACCGGCAACTATTACGGCTCTGGCGCCCATGACACAGTCATCAGCTACGCCGCCACAGGCGAGATCCTGGCTGTCGTGCAGGACGTGATTGGCCTGACCTCGAGCGACTTCATCCTCGTCTGAGCACAACCGGCCAGCGGCCCGGTTTAGCGGGCCGCTGGCTCGGTCAGCGCGCTTTAGCGGCCGTGGGAGGAGGTGGACACCCTTCACGGCAGGCTAATCGGCGGTCAAATGCCGCGCCAGGCTCCTCAGAGCCCGGCCGGTGCGCTCAAGGGGGCTCGGGCGGGGCGGTGTTGTCCTGCAGCGCCTGCCAGACGATGGCGCCAAAGACGAGCGCCTTGGCGAATACCTGCGAGACGATCATTGCGGTGATGGTGATGTTCTCCCCAGGTGTTGGCGTCCAGTGCAGAGCCGCGCGACGTCCTCCCCGTGCGGCCGCTTGCCTGTCGTAGTGTGCCTGGATCGGGCCGAACTTCACGACGCTCGAATGCCGCACCGCCTCCTGCGGCAATGAGACCTCCACAAATCGATGGACTCGTTCGAAGACCAGTTCGTGCCCAGGGATGCCGCGCTCCTGCCCGCCCTGGAAATGCCCGAGTTGCCGAAGCCCCCGCCTTTGATGACGGAGCAGATGGGCCGGCTTTCGTGATCCAGCAGGTATTCTCGGATGCGATTGCCCGCTAGGGCCACCTTCTCGTGCTTCACGCAAACTTGGCTCGTCTGCTCGGCTCTCACCAGCTGATTCCCGCGCGAGGTGGCGATTCCCCACCAAACGATTAGAGGAACCAGCACCGCCCCAGCAGCGGTCAGGATGTGGATGGGCATTCAACCGGAGCTCTCCGCAGTTTCTGGTACAGATCGGCGGGCTTAGAGTGAGTGCAAAGCGGCTCGGGATGGCTGCGCGGGTGCACGCTGGGAAGCGCGGGATGCGGATGTAGCGGCGAACCGCTGTGTCAGGCGCTGCGTCCCTCATGGTGGTCGCACGCTGTCGCGAGCTCTCGGACAAGAAAGGAGCGAAGCGAGGCGGGCGAGACAATCTCGACGTCTTCACCCCAGGTGAAGAGGTGCCACGCCATTTCCCGCCGGCCGCCGGCCGTGAAGCGGACGAGGAGGGAGCCGTCCGGCTCTGCCTCGAACGTCTGCGTGGGGTGGAAATGGAAGCGCCGGGCTTCCGCGGCGGCATGCCGGGGGAAGCGAAGCACCACCCGGATAGGCCTCTCCTGGAAGACGCCGAAGGCCCTCGCGGCATAGGCGGCGAGGCTCCACCCCGGCGACGGTCGCACCGCGCCTCTGGCCGGCTGGGCATCCGAGATGCGGTCCAGCCGCCAAAGGACCGGCTCCGGCGTACCGCGGGCCGGCCCGACGAGGTAGTAGGCACGGCCATAGAGCAGACCCCAGGGCGAGACGGTGACGACGCGGGCGCTCCCGCCAGCGGCCGCGTATCGGAACCGGCACGCGGCACCCCCTTTGAGCGTGTCGCGCAGCAGGGCGAGGAGGTCTGCATCCACCCACGGGCGCGGCCCCGGCTGCATCGCGTGGCCCTCGGCGAGGGCGAGGGCCTCAATGTCGGGCGCGAGGCGGCGCCGGAGAGGGGCGCGCACCGCAGCCTCGACCTTCGCGGCGAGGGAGCGGAGGAGGGCAGCGCGGGCGTCGCCGCCCTGCCCAGACAACGCGGTAGCCGCGGCACGGAGCTCGGCCAGTTCGTCCGCGGTCGGGGCTTGCATGAAACCGTCGAGCCCCCCAGGAATGCGGAAGCGCTTGCGTGGGCCGTCGGTGACCTCCTCCATCGCTGGGAAGAGATTGCGTAGAGCGTCGCGCAGGCGCTCGGCCGTGCGGCGGTTGACACGGGCAAGTCCGGCTATCTCGTCGAGCGTCAAGCCTTCCGCGCTCGCCGCCAGCTCGCGGGCGATGACAAGGACGAGCGCTGCCTTCTCATGGCGCATTCGGTCGCTTCCTGCCCCAGCCCCTATCGGATCAGCACGACCGATCCTGTCGTGTCCGGGTCGTATTGTCCAACGTCGCAGAGAGGGCCAACCTGCATCTCTGGTGGAGCGCCGGGAACGGTCCTGCGTGGGAGTGGACGGCGAGCGGTTCGCGCTTCTCCATCAAATGCAGTGCCCGTCATTGGCCGGAGGAGTGAAATCGTGAGTGACGCGCTGATGCAAACCCTGATGACGTGGGCGAGAGATGAGGCGCGCATCGCGCCCGACGCGTTCGCCTGCCAGCATTACGAGGACTGCAACCGGTCGGTCGGCGGCACGCTTGGGCCTGGGACGGGATGCCAGATGAGCTACGTCGGCCAGCACTACGCGCCGGAGGAGGATCCGGCAGACTTCCGCCTCGTCGTCGTCGGAATGGACCACGGTGAGAAGTCGTGCGCTGGCTACGAGGCGACCCGGGACGGCCTGGATGCAGTCTATCAAGAGGGCGGCAAGAATTTCAATCCGCACTACAAGGGCGTGGTCCGCACGGCCATCGCGATCTTCGGCGACGGCGCGACCTACTGCCGCGCGAACTGCGGGTCGCGCTGCACGGGCGGCAGCCAACAGGACACGGCAACTGCATGCGTCATCAACCGCATCGTGCAGCCGAATGTTGTAAAGTGCACCCCAGACACGCAGGACGATCGGCGTTCGCGCGCGACGTGGCAGATGTGGCGGAACTGCGCGCACCACCTCGCGCATGAGCTGCAACTCCTCCGGCCGCACCTCGTCGTGTTCCACGGGAGCTGGGCCCCCGAGGCGGTGCTGGGCGCCCTGACCGCCGAGGGCGCCGGCGCCGCGCCCGTTGAGGGCGCGCCCCGCGCCGGGGCGCGGGACGTCCTCTACCGCTCCCCCGCGCTCGGGACGCACCTCCTGTTCCTCTACCATCCGAGCTACGGCCACCTCGACCGGCAGTGGGATCCGGTCGTCGAGCCGTGCCTTGCCTTCCTCCGGGAGCGCGAGCTCATCCCGTCGCGGGCGGCCGCGACCTGAGAGGCGGTGGAGGGATCGCGCCCTCCGTCGTCTCGAACCGCGCCGTGTACGCGGCGAGGATGCCGGGGCCGCCGCCGATCCATCCGTCAGGCACGGCGTGCACCGTGCGGAGCCCCTGCTCCCTGAACCACGCGCGGTGCAGCCTCGCGGCCCCGGTCGAAGGAGTGGACGAAGTACATGCCGCGCCCAGCCTCACGCAGAATATCGATGATGGAGCGGATGAACTGTGGCGTCGAGACTCCCCTGGCATAACGGGGTCGGCCCCATCGCTCCTCGGATCACGACAGAGAGCCGGAAGCTCCGGGCCGGGTTCGGCACTCCTCCATATTGCCGTGCCGGGCGTCTACGTCAGCCCTGCGCCGAGCACCCCGCGGACTAGCTACGACCGTTTCTGGCGCAGCATTGGGGTATATGGGGGAGCGACGATCAGGAACGCTGTGCGGCGGAGCTCGGGAACTTTGGACCACGCAGGCTCCTACCCCGTCGCGGGCAAGAGGAGGGAGAGATTGGTGGCACGAGACGACGATGCTGCAGACCCGCCCATGACCGAACGACCGGGCGCGCCGACACCGCGGCTCGGCCTGTTCTGGGTCGCGCCAAACCCGCGCGGAACCTGGGGTGTGCGCGACCTCTCCCGGCCTTTCGCGGCGGTGCCGGAGATCGGCGGCTTCCGTACCCTCGACGAGGGTCACGTCGACGCATGGCCGCAACTCGGCGGTCACCTCGATCCGGACTACGGCGCCTACCCGCGCGGCCGGGTGAACTGGCGGGCGGAGGACGGGCGCTTCCTCCTCCTCCATGATCCCGTGCTGTCGCGGGACGGCTGGATCGCGCGCGTCGCCGAATGCTTCGTGCTACCGCCCAGCCGGACACTTGTCATGACTGACGCGCACTATCGCTCCCGCGTCCGTCCTCCGGCAGGGGCGTGAGAACGTGAGGGAAGCCCTCACCCGGCTGCTCTTCGAGGAGCGCCATCCCGACCTCTTCGCGCTCCGGCACGCCGGGTCCGGGAAGAGTGCCCTCGCCGCGTGGGGCTTTGAGCACGGGGACGGATGGTTCGCGATCATCGCGGCGCTCGCTGAGGTGGTGGAGTCCCGCAGCCCGTCCGCGTGCGTCGTCCAGTGCAAGGAGAAGTTCGGGACGCTCCGGGTCTACCTCCGCAATGACGGCAACGACCGTTACTGTCGCGGGGCCCTCCTCACCGCGGCGGGCGTGAGCGGGCGCGTGAGCGAGCTGAGTGGCCGTCCCGGACGGATGATGACGCGCACCCAATCGTGCCCCGGCGGCCCCCGCTCCGTCTTCTCGGGCGTCCGCACCCTCGCGCCGGCCGAGGCCGCCGGATGGGAGCCCGCGCAACCCGGGGAGCCCGACGCGCCGGCCGGCGCCGACGAGTTGCGGGCACGGCATCTCGATATTCTTCGCGGCGCGACGATCGCCGTCCCGACGCCCTGTCTCGGACTCATCGACGCTTGGCTCGGGGCGTTGCGCGCGGCTGACGCTCCGCCGCAGGGGCTCCGGCTCGCCCGCCTCGGCCTCGACGGCGACACCGCGCCGGTGGGCCAGGTGGGGGAGGAAGTCCTCGGCGCGACCGCCTTCCACGCCGCGCTCGGCCGCCGGGTGGACCGCCGGAGCGGCTCGGTCGGTCCGGTGGACGACCGAGGCCGCCTCCTCGCCTGTCGCGCCGTCCTTGACGACAGCCGGTGAGCCGCGCCGTGCACCGCGGGCTCCCCAGCGCCCGTCGCAACCGGTCGTGGGTTCTCGCGGCCGCGCCTAGCCTTTCCAAGCCGCCGCGCCCGGCAGATGGACCGCTACCTGGTCTGCGCCTTCGAAGGCGCGACGCCCGCGTTCTCCGTTGTGCTCTCTGACTACGACATCATAGTCTGGGTGGAACGGGAGGGAGAGGACTGAGACGCGATCTACTGGGAATGGGCCAGCGCACACCGAGTTCCGGGCGGCTTTATGCTCACCCGCTATGGCGTGGTCTTCTCGGAGCCAGCATCGGAACGTTCGGACAGGCGCATGACACGGCTGCTTAGCAGTGATGGAGCGGCCACGGACCAGATCGGCGAGCCGGCGTACCAGTGCGACCATGGTGGCCGCATCTCTATCCTGCGTGATATGGGCGATGGCCGCCGCCTCATCTGGCGATAGCGCCGCAGTCTCTTTCATTGTCATCCAGGCCAGGGACTGAGCGGAGGGCAGTCTGGTTATCGGGATCTGCGCGGGCGACAGTCCGGCTGGAAGAGTCCCGTGGCATAGCTGTCGGGAACAGAACGGCGACGCTGCGGTGCGCCGGGGCTGGAGCCATCGTGCCACCTGGCGCCGCGTACCGCGAAGGCCACGCGCCTGTAGCTCCCGCAAAGCGCGAGGGCGTTCTCGCAGCCCTGCTCCCGTCGTTGGTCAAGGTAAGCGAGGTGTGGATCAAGTATGCTCGGCCGTGACCGTGGCAAGGCGCGTTCGGGAAAGCTCTCGGACTGGGCGTAGGCCCGTACCGTGCCGCGCGCGAGGCCCATATGACGGCTGATCGTCAGCAAGGGCGCACCAGCGCCGTGACGACGCCGGATCTCCTCATAGGGGCAAGTTGTTCGACGAGAAGGCAAGTTCGGCCGCATGATCGAGGGTGCGGCAGGATCATGATGCCGCTTGGGCGCACGTCTCCTGCTGCCAGCTGCGAAAGGCCTTGGTGCGGGCGCGCCGGTACTCGCCGGCCGTCATCAGGTGCCGGCGTGGACGGAAGTGGCCATAGATCATGCTGTGCGCTGAGAGAAACCGCTGGGCCTGTTCAGCCGACTTGAACCGTTGCATCTGCCGCTCCCGCCGTCGGGTGGGCCGATGCGAGTTCTCGGCCCGGTTGTTCAGGTAACGGCTGCTGCGATGCCGGACCTCGGGTAGGAGTTCGCGCCTTGCCACGCCGTAGCTCTTCAACCCGTCAGTGACCAGCCGGCGCGGCTTGTACTTGAGGCCCGCGAGCAGGCGCTTGAAGAACCGCTTGGCCGCACTCCCGTTCCGCCGGTCCTGAACGAGGATGTCCAGCACCACGCCGTGCTGGTCCACCGCTCGCCAGAGGTAGTGCAACACGCCGTTTATACGCAAAAACACCTCATCAAGGTGCCAGATATCGCCCGGCTTCGGTCGGCGGCGCCGCAGCTTGCGGGCGAACTCCGAACCGAACTTGCGGCACCAGTTCCGGATGCTCTCGTGGGTGACGGTGATGCCCCGCTCCGCCAGGATCAACTCCACGTCGCGCAGACTCAGGCTGAACACATGGTAGAGCCAGACCGCGTGGCTGATGATCTCTGCCGGGAAGCGGTATCCAGGGTAGGTGGCGGGGTCCGAGGTCATCCCGTCAGACTGCCCCGGCCCGGTTGTTCCGACCACAGTCCATCAACTTGCCAATGCCGGCGCCAGGGTGGGATCACCAAGGCTGGGAACGGCTCGGCCCGGCGCATGCTGATCGAGGCGGCCTGGAGCTATCGGTTCCCGGCCCGGATTAGCCGAGAGCTACTGCTGCGTCAGGAAACCTTGGCCAAGCCAATCCGCGACACCGCCTGGAAGGCGCAGGAACGGCTGTGCGGGCGTTACCGCAAGCTCGCCAGGGCGGGAAAAGCGCCCAACGTCGTCACTACCGCCATTGCCCGCGAATTGGCGGGTTTCGTATGGGCCATTGCCAGACAGGCCCAGCCTGCTGCCACCTGACACTTCCATCCCGCGCAGCGCTGTCCAAGGAGGCCGATCACCAAAACACCTTCATCCCAAGCTGGACAAGGCTGGGGGCACGGTCACGGCAGGAGAACCCTCGCAGACACTACCAGCCGGATCTGATCCGACGCTGGCTGCTAGACAGAGGAAGCTCCGCGACGGCGTTGTCAGGTTGGCGGTCTGGTCGGGCGGTGGCAGCCTGCCTTGTATGACGACCCCGCCCAGTCCCTACCGCGGCTTCCGCTACCCGGCTGAGGGTATCGAGCATGCGGGATGTCGAGCTGATCCTGGCCGCCCGAGGGGTCGTGGTGAGCTACGAGACTATCCGCGAGTGGGGCCTTCGCTTTGGCCGGCAGTTCGCGAATGCTCTGAAGCGGCGTCGGCCGAGGCCGGGCAACAAGTGGTTCCTGGACGAGGTGTTTGTCCGCATCCGCGGCAAACAGCACTATCTCTGGCGTGCGGTCGACCAGGACGGCAACGTGCTCGACATTCTCGTGCAGAGCCGGCGAAGCGCCAAGGCCGCCAAGCGGTTCTTCCGCAAGCTGCTGAAGGGCTTGCAACACGTCCCGCGTGTGATCGTCACGGACAAGCTGAAGAGCTACGCCGCAGCGAAGCGCGACATCCTGCCCGGGGTGGAGCACCGGCGGAGCCGGTATCTCAACAACCGGGCCGAAGTGTCGCACCAGCCAACGCGACGACGAGAGCGGCAAATGCAGCGGTTCATGTGTGGACGGCGCCTGTGGCGCAAGAGGTTTTCAGCCGTGATTCCTACCGGTCGGGTGCATCCATGTGTTCGGCCTGTTTGCGCAGCGCCCATGGCTGCTGGCCCTGATGAAGTCCGCGGATCG
>NZ_JBNBZS010000138.1:0-9867 GCF_049629625.1 Roseomonas chloroacetimidivorans
TCATGGTGTTCAAGCTCGTCATGGCCGCGGCCAAGACCTGGCGCAGGCTGAAGGGCGAGAACCAGTTGCCCAAGCTCATCCAGGGCGTCACATTCAAGAACGGCGTCGAGGTCACCAACACGCCAGCGCAGAACGCCGCCTGATCACCGCGTCACCCAAATTCCCGCATAGCTCCCGCCTGACCGAGATGGATCCTCAGCAGCAGGCGCTGATGGTCAGCCATCCGGCCCCGGAGGGCTTCGACGACGTCGGCGCGGGAGGCCCGAATGCGCGTCCGCACCCGGCCCGCAAGGCGTTCAGGGTCGGTCTCCCCCTCGGCTAGCGCATCGAGGATGGCCCGCCCGCTGGTGCCCATGATGTCGGACAGGACCGAGCCGAGCTTGAGGTTGGCCGCATGCAGGAGCTTATCGATGCGCTCGGCATGCGAGACCTTCTCACGGGTGAGCTGCTTTCGGGTGCGGGTAAGGTCACGCAGGGCCTGAACTGCCAGGGGCGGGACGAAGCTGGCGCGGATCAGGCCGTGCGCCAGCAGGTCAGCCAGCCACGCCGCATCACTCGTGTCGGTTTTGCGGCCGGGCACATTCTTCACGTGCATCGCGTTGGCGAGCACGAGCTCGAACTCGCACGCCAGGACCGCCCAGACTGGCTTCCAATAGACCCCGGTCGCCTCCATGGCCACCTGGGTGACCCCGTGACCCGCAAGCCAGCGCGACAGGTGCTCCAGCTCAGAGGTTGTCGTGCCGAAGGTCTCGATCTGGTGCTCGATACCGTCACGGCCGACAACACGGGCGCAGGCGACGACGCTGTCGCAGTGGACGTCGAGCCCGGCGCAGCGCTGATGCAAGACCTCCATGATCTCCTCCTTGCACAGGTGCGGCGCCGGCGAGGAGCCCACGATGTCGAACTCTAGGATGCGTGCTCCGGCCCTGGTGGGCCTGGCGACAGTACGGGGTGCGCGCGGGGCTCCGGGTCCAACTCTTATACGGGCTCGCGGCACCATGAACGAACCGACCTCGATGCCGACACCGCACGCCATCTTAGCCCTGGTTTCATCCGACGTGGGTCGGGATCCTCGCGGTGGGCAACTCTTATGGCGGGCTTGGAGATCAAGCCCTTTTTGATCGCCTCGCGGTGAATGGCATCCCGGCCGGATCACGGTTCTCTCCGCGGTCGGCATGGGCCGCCGCATGATGGTGTCGGAAGCATTGGCCTCGTGATGTCAGCGGCGCGGTCACCCAATCCTTGGATTAGGGCCGCAACAGAACCCCCGCGATGGCCAACACCCCGTCCCGACACGGGACGCCGTTCCGCCCGTTCGGCGGATCTCCTGTTGCGCTACCGCGTGCTCATGCCGGCTGTGTCTCCCGTGCCGACCAGCGGAACTCACTGCCGTCGCGCAGCATGCGATGCAGGATCACGGAGAGTTTGCGCGCAACGGCGACGGTGGCCTTCTTGGTGCCGATCTTCTTGGCCAGCCGCGTGCCCCAGGCCTTCAAGGTCGACCACTTCGACACGCGGTGGAGGATCACCCCGGCGGCCTCGAACAGGTAGCTCCGGAGCAGGCGGTCGCCGCAACGCGAGATGTGGCCAGTGTAGTCCTCCTCACCGGATTGGTAGCGCCGTGGCGTGAGGCCGAGATAGGCGCCCACGCTGGAGGATCGTGGGAAGCGTTCAGGGTCGTCGATGACGCTGGTATAGGCCAGCGCGACCAGTGTTCCGACGCCGGGCGCCGTCATCAGCCGTTGCACCGCCTGATCCTGGCGGGCCATGGCCACCAGGCGCCGGCTCAGGGCGGCGACCTGGCTGCTGATCGCCTCCCAAGCCGCCAGGAGCGCCTCGGCGACCGGCGCGAGCGGCCCACCCGCAACAAGGCTTCGCACCCGCTCCACGAAGGCCCGTCCGCCACCCTTGCCGGCGACGAGACCGAAGGGCTTGAGCACGCCCCTGATCTGGTTGGCGAGGTCCACGCGCATGCGAACCAGCTGCACCCGGGTCGTCAGCATGGAGCGGACCAGCTGGCTGTCCACGCTCTTGACCGCCACCTCGCGGTACCAGCCCGTGCGCACGATCTGCGCCAGGCCGCGGGCGTCGTTGCGGTCCGTCTTGTTCAGCTGCAAGGCGAGTGCCGCCTTGGCGTGTCGCGCGTCCAGGCAGACCACGGGCAGGCCGAGCTTCCGCAGCTCGTGCCAGTGCCAGTTCGACAGTGGCCCGCTCTCGAGCCCGATCCGCACCGCGCCTGGCGCCTTGACACGAATGGCCGCGGCGATCGCTTCCGGGGTGGAGGCGCACTTGCCCTGCCACAGCGTCTTGCCACTGCCGTCGACGATGCAGACCGAGGTCTGCTCCAGCGATACGTCCAGCCCAACATAGTGGTCCATGACAGTCCTCCTGGCTGCAGCATCAAGGGCCAGACAGTATCAGGGCCCGTTTTGCCGATGGAGGGCATCAGCCCGCCATAACCCCATGTCAGCTCTCGCACCAGAGCTGCCGTCGCAGGCCGGCTGATGCTGTCGGCCTAGGTTGTGGCGAGAATGGCGAGGGCAGTTGCCGCGCGAAGCAGATGAAGCATGCGGCGGCTGGCGGGGACACTCCATGATGCTTCTGGCCTTGAGCGGGAACATGGGCCGCTCCACGGCGCACCTCGTGTTGCTGCTGGTGCGCATAATCCCGGTCATTCCGCGTGACGCTGGGGTGATAGGGCAGGGGCCAGCATGACCCGACCCGGGAGGGGCGATCACCGCCGACGGGCGTTTGAGCAATTCGGTTATTTCGCGCGCGGAAGCGCCTCTTGCTTGGAACGCATCGCGCGCCCGGTGGGTGGCTTCCACTCGCCGCGCTTGCGAGCAGACCAGACGTAGCGGGGATCGCCGTCCAGGAGGTGGAGATGCTCCGCCAGGCGGTTACGCTCCAGCCAGGCGAGTGCGGCCTCCAACTCGGCCAGGGTCATGCGTGCCCGGGCCTTGTCACCGGTCACGCGCTTCAGGACGGCGTTGTAGCGGTGGTACAGTCCTGGTCCGGCGAGACCGCCCTTGAGGCCTGCCGCGCCGGCCTCGTCCTCCACGGCCTGGGCCGCCACCATCTCGCCCAGCCGGACCCGGAGACGGCGCTCCATGACAGAGGGTGCCTCCAGCAGCTCCTCTTGCGCCGCCTCCCTCTCAGGGCGCCGCATGGCCAGTTCCGGCCCGGGGGCAAGGCGGTCGTAGCGCAGGGCCAGCGCATTGGAGGAGAGCGGCACGATGCCCTCCTTGGGCGGCGGCAGCTGGTCGAGAAGCCAGAGGGGGAGGGAGCTCTGGGCCCGTCCGGGCTTGGGCCGCCGGGCAAGCGTTCCCTGCTCTGTTTCCATGCGCCGGCGGAAGAGCCCGAAAAGCGGGTCATCGGGGTGGAAGACCAATGCCTGCTGCGCTTCGTAGGCCCCTGCGTTCGGGTCCACCCGGGTGGCTCGGGCCACCATCTGCTCCAGCCAGGGGCGCGAGCGGATATGGGTCAGGGCGGCGACGACGGCGACCTCCGGCGCGTCCAGCCCCTCATAGGCCATGGCGACTGTCACCAGTACCGAAGGCTCCGGCCGCAGCCGGAAAGCGGCCAGCAGCTCATGCGCGCGGGGCGTATCGGAGGTCGCGAGCTGGGCCACTGTCTCGGCCTGGGAGGGCGGGATCCAGCGCCGGACGACATCGAGGTAGTGCCGGGCCGTCACCTGGTCGGGCGCTACCACCAGGAGCTTGCCCAGGCCTCTGGCAGGTTCTCCCGGCGGAAGGCCGCGCTGACGGCGGCGGTCCGCGCGCAGCTTGCGAATGGCGAGGAAAGCCTCACGCAGGAGCGCCTCGGCGAAGCCGGTCCGGAGCGCGGTGAAGAGGGCAGGGCGGGTGGTCTCGTCGGGGTAGCGGCCGGCGAGGCGGTGGGGACCGAGCTCGTTGCCGTCCTCGTCCCGCCAGCTAGCCTCGCCATCGAGGGCGCCGAAGGTCACGGGAAGCACAGCGCGCTCGGCCAGGGCCTGGGCGCGGGAGTAGCCGACCACCGCCCAACCGGGGGCATCCAGCTCGACCTCGCGCGTGCGGGCTTTCGGGCCTTTCCGGTAGGGTAGCCAGAGGATGCCCTTGCCGTCGGCTCGCTCCAGCGTGCCTGACAGCAGAAGCCGGACGGTGGCGCATTCCAGCAAGGGCAGTATGGCCCGTGACCACGCGCTCGCCTGATCCTCCTCCGTCTCTGCCGTCTGCGTGGCCGTGACCGGATCGGTGTCGGCGAGGGCGGGGAGGTGGTGTACCTCGTCCACCACAAGCAGCGTCCGATGACGGCGGAACTCGGCCAGATGCAGGTCGGGCGCGGCGGCGACGCCCTGGTAGGTGGTGACGTAGCCGGCAAGGCCACGGCTGGGGTCGGGTGTGTTGTCGGCCGCGCGCACGGCGAGGGCGTGGCCGAGCGCCTCGCGCCAGTACGGATCGGTGAAGGCCTCCTCCGCCTGTAGGCGCAGGCTGTCGCGCGGCACCACCCAGCAGATCCGGTCGACCACTCCGGCCGCGACCAAGCGGCTGGCCGCGATCACCGGCAGCAAGGACTTGCCCCCGCCTGGGGTGACGGCGGCAAGGATGTCGCGCGCCTCGGTCTCGCCCGCGGCAATGGCCGCGACCACCCCGGCCAGGCGTTGCTGGTGCGAGCGGAGCGGCCGGTGGATCATGACAGGATGCAGGATGGAACAGGCACTACAAGAGTCTGATTTAGCGTGATTCCTATGTCCAGTGGCTGTCGTTAAAGCGCCGATAGAGGCGGCGTCGAGAAAATTGCTCCGTCGTTCCGCAGGAGGCTGAGGGCGCCGCAGACACGGCACCATTCGCACCGGGCTCTCACTTGCGGTACATTGCTGCCAGCCACCGCGCGCTCCTCCAGCCGCCGGCGGTAAGGGCCGGCTTGAGGCACCCGCCTGCCTCGTCGGCCCGTCCTATTCACCCTGTCGCGGAGCCGGCGTCAAACGCATGATTCCCAAGCCGAATACAACCTTATTTTTACATAATGTTATGCGGCAATTTCGGCTGAGCGCAGCGGGAGAAAGCATATTCAGTCGTCTTCTCCGGTGTAGCGGCTGTTCAGTGGTTCGGTAACGTCCGCAAAGCCAAGTGTTCCTCGATCTGGTCGAAATCCCGATCGTTGTGCAGCAGCGTGTAGTCGCGCTCGATGCAGAACGTGGCGATGATCATGTCGACGGTCTTTCTGATCGTAACGCCCTTGCCGCGGAGCAGTCGAAAGTTGCGGGCAGCCTCGACCGCTAAGCCATCGCTCATCAGCGGCTCCACGACGAACTCGCGGAGCAGTCGCTCGATCCTCCGCGCGCGCGGTTCATCTGGAGCGCCCTGCAGAACTTCTAAAAGGATCAGGTCGCCCACCACGATTGGCTCCTGTCCAAACAGCGCGCGAAGGCGCTGGACATGCGGCAGCGTGCCCCGATCGCGGAGGTGATCAACCCAGACCGAGGTGTCCACCAGGATCAAGGACAGCGTCCCTCACGGGAGGCGGCGAGGTCACCCACCCACCCCAACCCGGCCAACTCCTCACCGGCCTTCCTCTGACGCGCCATCTTCACGACCTGCCGCAGTGCAGTCTCGACGGTCGCCTTCATCGTGGGCTGGCCAGTGGCGGCCATTGCTTCCTTCATCAAGGCTTGGTCGATATCGATGTTGGTTCGCATCGCAGCCTCCTGTGTATGGAGCAACCTATCTATACACACACCGGGCCGTGTTCAACCGTGGCGAGCCTCGTGCCTTGGTGCTCAGGCCGAGGCCGAACGCTACTTCGCTGCCCGCAGTAACCGTGCGACACTCGAAGGCCTAGGCGATCCTGGCGAAGGAAGGCCGGGACCACATGCCGCGACCGGATGACTTGCCGGATAACGCCCCATCTCCGGCGTGACCGACGAGCCTGCACCATGCTAACCAACCGCTGAGATCCCCCCGTCCAGCTGGCGGGGCAGGTGCACTCGAGGAGGAATAGGATACTACCGGCGGCTGCCTCGGTCCGCCTCCCGGAAATCCTGGCGCAGAGCCTGCCAGAACCCCACCGGCGGCACTTCCGTATTGGCAAGTCCCTGCCGGGCCGCTATCGCCAGTGTCGTAGACGTCAGATGGCGGAGTAACCCGGGTGGTACGCGTCACGGACAGCGATATCCGTCAGGCCGTCTCCCGAAGCGCCGTCCGGGCTGGCCTGGAATACTGGGCGGAGGATCTGGTGCTGTCGGTTTCGCCGTCGCGCGATGGCCAGCTGCTCCGCGGCAGCGTTCTTGGCAGTGCCCGCAAACCTTACCAGCAGATCATCCATCTCAGCCCGGCCCGCGACGGCGGTGTTTCAATTCGCGGCTCGTGCTCCTGCCCGGTCGGCTACAACTGCAAGCACGTGGCAGCCGTGCTGTTTGCCTACCAGGAGCAGCAGGGCACCGGAGATGACGAGCCCCCTGCGAGGGCTGGTGAGATCCCTGTACGGTTGCCGCCGCGCCTGGCCGGCGCGCTACCCCCTGCCCCGCTCTCACTGACCATGCCTGGTCCGCATGCCGCCGCCTCCTCGGCCGGAGCGCTGTCCCCGGACATCGCCGCCTGGCTGAACGCCGTCGAGGGCGCACGCGAGGAGGAGAGCGAGGACTACCCGCCCGCCATTCGCAAGCGCCTCCTCTACGTCCTACAGCTTGGACCACGGTCAGGCGGTCTCATGGTCGATCTGGTCAGCGTGGAGTTGAGGCGCGACGGATCCATGTCGGACAGGACGAAGCACTACAGCGCCTCCCAGCTCCTCCATTCGGGCCAGCAGCCGCGGTTTCTCCGCCCATCCGACCGCCGCATTCTTCGCCGGCTCGCCTCTCTGGGCGGTACGGGTGAGGACGGCGGGGAGTTCATCGACACCCTGCGCCTCATCCTTGCCACCGGCCGCGGCCGCTGGGCCAGCCAGGGAGGCCCCAGGCTTAGCGAGGGGCCGCCCGTCGCCGCGCAGCTGATCTGGCGCGTGTCCGAGACCGGGGCACAACGCCTGGACCTCGACTTGCCCCCGGAACTGCGGGCCGTACCGTTGGCAGCTCCATGGTACGTGGACATCCATTCCGGCGTCCTGGGACCGGTGGAACTGGGCCTGCCACCCCGTCTCGCCCGCACCCTGCTGGCCGCGCCGGCCCTGCCGCCGGAGGCCGCCCGTCACGTCGGGACCGAGTTGGCCCGCCGCCTGCCCGGCCTGCCGCTCCCGCCGCCGAGGGACATGCCACCGCCGCAAGCGGTTCAAGGGCCGCCAGCGCCGCACCTTCTTCTCATGAGCGGGGAGCTGCCCTTCGATTCGAACGCGCCGTTGCGCCACAGCGGCCTGATCGGGCCGGCGGCGCCAGTACCCACACGCGTGCCCCTGGCGCGTCTCTCCTTCCAGTACGGGCCCGTTCGGCTTCCGGCCGCCCCCGTCGCGTCATCCACAGTTTTGCATGACGGGCAGCTCTACCGCGTCACCCGAGACACCGCCGCTGAATACGAGGCCGCCCGGCAGCTCCAGGAGATGGAATTCGAACGCGTCAGCGGTCTGCTTCCCTCGCTGGCTGAGCATCCGTTTGCCGACGCATGGCTCCTGCTCGACCCGGATCCCGGTGCCTGGATCGACATGATGTTGTACGAGGTTCCGGCCTTGCGCGCGGCAGGCTGGACCGTCGAGGTCGCGGATGAGTTCCCGATCCGCCTGGCGGAGGCCTCGGGCGACCTGGCTGCCGAGGTCCATGAGGGTTCCGGGCTCGACTGGTTCGACATCGGCCTCGGCGCGATGGTGGACGGCGAACGGGTCGACCTGCTGCCCGCTCTTCTTGATCTCCTCCGCCACGTCGGCCCCGATGCCCGGTCACTATCGGATGAGCTGGCGGAGGGCGACGATGATGGTCCGGTCCTGCTTCCCCTCCCCGATGGTCGGCTGCTCTCCGTGCCAGGAGCCCGCATCCGTCCCCTCCTCGCTGTACTGCTGGAGCTATTCGGCGGGCGCGATCCGGAGCTGGTCGACGGTCGCCTGCGCCTGCCGCGGTCGAGTGCCGCTGATCTCGCCCTGCTGGAGGCGGCCAGCGCGGAGAGCGGCGTCGTCTGGCGAGGCGGCGATGCCATACGCGCCCTCGGACGTCAGCTCCGCGACGCCGGCGGCATTCCGCACGCCGCGTTGCCGGAGGATTTCGCGGCCGCTCTCCGCCCCTACCAGGCCCAGGGCGTGGACTGGCTGCAGTTCCTGCGAGCCGCCGGGCTGGGCGGCGTGCTGGCCGACGATATGGGGCTGGGAAAGACGGTGCAGACCCTCGCGCACCTCTCGATCGAGAAGGCGGCAGGCCGGCTGGACCGGCCGGCGCTGGTGCTTTGCCCTACCAGCCTCGTCTCGAACTGGCGAGCCGAGGCGGCACGCTTCGCACCAGGCCTGCGCGTGCTCGCGCTGCACGGCCGGGAGCGCGGGCAGGACTTCGCCCAGATCGGCGCGCACGACCTGGTCATCACCACCTACCCGCTGCTCACCCGCGACCACACCGCTCTCACCCTGCAGGAGTGGCACGTTGTGGTCCTTGACGAGGCGCAGACGATCAAGAACCCGCAGGCCGAGACCACCAAGTTGGCCGGCCGGCTCCGCGCGCGGCAGCGCCTCTGCCTGTCCGGCACGCCGCTGGAGAACCATCTGGGCGAGCTGTGGTCCATTTTCCACTTCCTGATGCCGGGCTTCCTGGGCGATCGGCAGAGCTTCGGCCGGCTCTGGCGAGCGCCCATCGAACGTGGCGGCGACACCGAGCGGCAGGCAATGCTTGCCCGGCGAGTGGCGCCTTTCCTGCTGCGGCGAACCAAGGCCGAAGTGGCGGCCGACCTGCCGCCCCGGACAGAGATCGTCGAGACGATCGAGCTCGAGGCCGGGCAGCGCGCCGTGTACGAGAGTATCCGGCTGACCATGCATGCCAGGGTGCGCAAGGCCGTCGCCGAGCATGGGCTGGCGCGCTCGGGCATCGTCATCCTCGACTCCCTGCTCAAGCTGCGGCAGGCCTGCTGCGACCCCCGGCTGCTGAAGCTCGCCACGGCGAAGGCCGCCAAGGCGCGCTCGGCCAAGCTGGAGCGGCTGATGGAGATGCTGCCCGCGCTGCTGGCCGAGGGGCGCCGCATCCTGCTCTTCTCGCAGTTCACCTCGATGCTGGCGTTGATCGAAGCGGAACTAAGCCGGACCGGCATCTCCTATGTGAAGCTGACCGGCAACACGCGGGACAGGGCGACGCCGGTGCGGCGCTTCCAGGCTGAGGAGGTTCCGCTCTTTCTGATCAGCCTCAAGGCGGGCGGCGTGGGGCTGAACCTGACTGCGGCCGACACGGTCATTCACTACGACCCCTGGTGGAACCCGGCCGTCGAGGACCAGGCGACAGACCGGGCGCACCGCATCGGGCAGGATAAGGCTGTCTTCGTGCACCGGCTGATCACCGAGGGCACGATCGAGACCAAGATGGAGGGGCTGAAGGCGCGCAAGCAGGCGATCGTCGCCGGCATTCTCGGCGCGGGCCCCGGCGGCGCTCTTGCCGTGACCGAGGAGGATCTGGAGGAGTTGTTCGCACCCGTCGTGCCCTGAGGCGGTGTGGCAGGCGGAGGCCGTGGTGCATGGATCGGATCTGAGTCCGAGGCAGGGTGGGATGGGGCTGGAGTGCCCCGATGATCGACGGGGACACCGCGCTTGCCCTTCAAAGTGAACAAGGACCGGCGCCACCGAATCCCGAGGCAGCTGGCATCCGGGATGAGCTATGCGGGAATTTGGGTGACGCGGTGATCAGGCGGCGTTCTGTGCTGGCGTGTTGGTGACCTCGACGCCGTTCTTGAATGTGACGCCCTGGATGAGCTTGGGCAACTGGTTCTCGCCCTTCAG
>NZ_JBNBZS010000139.1:0-9567 GCF_049629625.1 Roseomonas chloroacetimidivorans
AGCCGGCGGGCGCCGCTCCTCAAAACCGCTGTCAGCGGATCCTCGACCGTCTCCGGCTGACGCAGGGGGACAACAGTGGTATCGCTCATCTCGGCGTATCGCTCCTTCGGGAGGTTCAGGCAGGCTTCCACCCACCTCGATACGCCGCCTCTCTCACATCGCCATCACCCACTTTCGGCGATAGCTCCGATCGCGGTGGCCTTGGCCGAGGCAGGCAAGCGGGGCGAAGTCCGCGAGTACGGCACGATCGCCAACACCCCGACGGCGCTGAAGGCCTTGGCGAGCAAGCTGGCGAAGTCCGGCTCGGCGCTGCGCTTTTGCTATGAAGCCGGACCGTGCGGCTACGGAATTCAGCGGCAGCTGAGCATGACGGGGCATGAATGCGTTGTGGTCGCGCCCTCGCTGATCCCGCGCAAGCCGGGTGACCGGATCAAGACCGACCGGCGGGATGCGGCCAACCTGGCCAGGCTGCATCGGGCGGGAGAGCTGACCCCGGTCTGGGTGCCGGACCCGGCGCATGAGGCCGTCCGCGACCTGGTGCGGGCACGTCAGGCCGCGGTCCGCGCCCTCCGGCAGGCTCGCCAGCAACTATCCGGCTTCCTGCTACGGCAGGGTCAGCACTACAGCCGACCGGCCTGGGCCCAGATGCACCGACGCTGGCTGGCCGGGTTGCGCTTCGCACAAGCAGCCCACCACCTTGTCCTGGAGGATTGCATCGCCGCGGTCGAGGCGGCCACGGCACGGCGCGATCGCCTGGAGGCCCATATCGCGGCGGCGTTGCCGGACTGGTCGCTGGCACCGGTCGTGCGGGCGCTGCAGGCCCTGCGCGGCATGGCGCTGGTGGCAGCAGCGACACTGGTCGCCGAGCTTGGCGACATCACCCGCTTTGCCAATCCGCGGCAGCTGATGGGCTATCTTGGGCTGGTTCCATCCGAGCATTCCAGCGGCGGAACCCGGCGCCAGGGTGGGATCACCAAGGCTGGGAACGGCTCGGCGCGGCGCATGCTGATTGAGGCGGCCTGGAGCTACCGGTTCCCGGCCCGGATTAGCCGAGAGCTACTGCTGCGTCAGGAAACCTTGGCCAAGCCAATCCGCGACACCGCCTGGAAGGCGCAGGAACGGCTGTGCGGGCGCTAGCGCAAGCTCGCCAGGGCGGGAAAAGCGCCCAACGTCGTCACCACCGCCATTGCCCGCGAACTGGCGGGTTTCGTATGGGCCATTGCCAGACAGGCCCAGCCTGCTGCCAGCTGACACTCCCATCCCGCGCAACGCTGTCCAAGGAGGCCGATCACCGACACACCTTCATCCCAAGCTGGACAAGGCTGGGGGCACGGTCACGGCAGG
Source organism: Roseomonas chloroacetimidivorans (assembly GCF_049629625.1). Taxonomy (NCBI): domain Bacteria; kingdom Pseudomonadati; phylum Pseudomonadota; class Alphaproteobacteria; order Acetobacterales; family Roseomonadaceae; genus Roseomonas; species Roseomonas chloroacetimidivorans. The sequence continues at coordinate 1,345 of NZ_JBNBZS010000139.1, forward strand.
AGAACCCTCGCAGACACTACCAGCCGGACCTGATCCGACGCTGGCTGCTAGACAGAGGACGCTCCGCGACGCATCACCGGTCCGGCGGTATCCAACCCGCGCATCAGAGCATGATCAACCGTCGTTTCATGATCGTGCCTCCTGCTTTGTCCAGCGACGGACACGCTGAACAGCTTGTGAAAACAAGCGAAGGATCACTGCGCCTGCTGCTTGAAACGGCGGACATGAGAGTGTCCCGAACCAGAAGTTCGCGCCGTTTCAGCGGATAGTGGGGTGTTTCGGACGCAGAAGCGCTCGATGCTGGCGAGGATGTCGTCGGCGGATTTGGTCCAGCGGAAGGGCTTCGGGTCGGCATTGTGGTGGTCAATGAAGCGACCGATGGTCTCTTGCAGGGCCGGGACGCTGCGGTGGATGCCACGCCGGAGCTGGCGCTCTGTGAGGAGGGCGAAGAAGCGCTCGACCTGGTTCAACCAGGAGGAGCTGGTGGGCGTCAGGTGGACGTGCCAGCGCGGCCGCTTGGCCAGCCAGTTCCGGACCAGCGGCGCCTTGTGGGTGGCGTAGTTGTCCATGACGAGGTGCACGTCGAGATCGGACGGCACGGCCGCCTCGATCTCGTCGAGGAAGCGGCGGAACTCGCTCGCACGGTGGCGCGGATAGCACTTGCCGATCACGTGGCCGGTGGCGACGTCGAGGGCTGCAAACAGCGACGTCGTGCCGTGGCGGGTGTAGTCGTGGCTGCGCCGCGCAGGCTGACCGGGACGCAACGGCAGCATCGGCTGGCTGCGGTCGAGCGCCTGGATCTGGCTCTTCTCATCCACGCACAGCACCAAGGCATGCGCAGGTGGCGAGACGTAGAGGCCGACAACGTCGCGCACCTTGGCCACGCAGTCGGGATCGGTCGAGAGCTTGAAGGTCTCCAGCCGGTGCGGCTGCAGGCCAAAGGCGCGCCAGATGCGCTGGACCGTGGAAACGGACAGGCCAGAGGCGCGCGCCATGCCGCGTGAGCTCCAGTGCGTCGCGTCCGGCGGCTGGCTCTCCAGCGTGCGCACGATCGCGGCCTCGATCCGCTCATCCTCGACCGTCCGTGGTGCACCGGAGCGGGGCTCGTCCCGCAGACCGTCCAGGCGCTGCTCGGCGAAGCGGCGCCGCCATTTGGCCACGGTCGCCGCGTCCAGGCCCAGCCGGGCTGCCACCACCTTGTTCTGCTCGCCCTCGGCACAGGCCAGCACGATGCGAGCCCGCGCAGCCAGCGCCTGGGTCGTGCTGCGCCGGGCCGCCAGTGCCGAAAGCTAGCACCTTTCCGTGGCCGGGCCGCGATAAGAGGCCCGCGGCGCCGCCTTTCCGGCCGGCGCGTCGGATGACCACCGCCGATCACGACCGCGCGCCCGGCGGTGGTATTCCGGGGATCAGGCGCATCTGTCCCAGGCTGCAGGACGGGAGAGCGCCGCACCGATGTCGAAACCCATCGCCGGTTACGCGCTGATCGGCGACAGCCACACCACCGCCCTGATCGCGCGGGACGGATCGGTGGACTGGCTGTGCTGGCCGCGCCATGACAGCCCCGCCCTGTTCCTCCGCTTGCTGGATGAGGAGAAGGGCGGTACCTGCGCCATCGCCTTTGACGGACTGGTCGGCATCAGCCGCCGCTACCTGCCCGGGACCAACAGCCTGGAAACCACCTTCACCACCGCCTCGGGCCGTGCCGTGCTGACCGACCTCATGCCGGTGCATCCGCCTGCCACCTTGCAGGATAATGGGCCGGATGGCGAGGCGGAGAGCCGGTTGATCCGGTTGATCCGGATGCTCCGCTGCGAGGAGGGACGCGTTTCCGGCCGCTTCACCGTGAGGCCCAGCTTCGATTATGTCCGCCGGCCCTCCACTCCGGTTCCAGGGGAGGATGGCACAGTGCTGTTCGAGGACGGGCTGAAGAGGCTCCGGGTCGCCAGCCTTCCCCGTTCCCTGGCCATCAACGAGGGCACCGTGACGGCCGCCTTCGGGCTCGCCGCGGGGGAGCGGGCGCATCTGGTACTGACGCAAGGCCGGGATGGCGGCGAGCACAGGACGGTGCGGCCGTTGGAAGGGCATGAGGGAGCCGCCGAAAGGCTGGACGCGACCCGGCGGTACTGGGAGGGCTGGAGCAGCCGCTGTCGCTACAAGGGGCCGTACCGTGCGGCCGTGCTGCGCTCGGTGCTGTGCCTGAAACTGCTGACCTACGCGCCGACCGGGGCGATCATCGCGGCGCCGACCATCGGCCTGCCGGAGGCGGTGCCGGGCAACCGCAACTACGATTACCGCTATGCCTGGCTGCGGGATGCCAGCTTCACCGTCACCTCCTTCGTCGGGCTCGGTTATGTGCGGGAGGCGGCGGAGTATCTCCGCTTTCTGCGACATGCGGACGGGAGCGGGGGCGCGAGCTGCATCTGATGTACGGCATCGACGGCCCGGTGCCGCCGGAGGAGGCCTTGGATCACCTCTCCGGCTGGTGTGGTGTTCGCCCGGTGCTGATCGGGAACCGCGCCGCCGCCCAGGACCAGAACGACATCTATGGCGAGCTCCTGCTGGCCCTTCACGGCTTCCTGGATGCGGTGGACTACGACCCGCCGGAGAAGGTGAATGACCATCTGCCGGAGGTCGTGCCCAACCTGGCTGCCCGGGCCATGGCTGCGCGGGACAAGCCGGATCACGGGATCTGGGAGCCGCGCAGCGGCAAGCAGCAGATGTTCCACACCAAGGCGCTGATCTGGGTGGCGCTGGACCGGGCCGCAAAGATGGCCCGCCGCATCGGGCGGATCGACGAGGCACTCATCCGGGAATGGGAGTGCGTCGCGGTGGAGGTGCGGGCGGAATACCATGAGCGCGGCTGGAACCCAGCGCGCGGTGCCTTCACCCAGGCCTATGGCTCGGACGCGCTGGACGCGGCGGTGCTGCGCACCGTGCTCTTCGGCGCCGTCGATCCGCGTGACCCGCGGCTGAAGGCCACTTTCGACGCCATCGGCCGGGAATTGGCTGTCGGCGAACTCGTCTATCGCTATCGCATGGATGACGGGATGGAGGGAGACGAGGCCACCTTCACCGCCTGCGCCTTCTGGCGCGTCGGCTGCCTCGCCCTGGCCGGGGAGACGGAAATGGCGCAGGCGTTGTTCGAGCGACTGCTAACCAGGGGCAACGATCTCGGCCTGTTCGCCGAGGAGATCGATGTGGCGACAGGGGAGCAGCGTGGGAACTTCCCACAGGCTTTCACCCATATGGCCATCATCAACCACGCGCTGCGGCTGGAGAAGGCAGCGGAGAAGATGGCCGCGCCGGAGGAGAACTGACGGGCCAAATATTTACATAGGATGCAACTCCGGTGCGGTCACAGCGTTCTTGCTCCTAACACGCCATGCACGGGCCGGAATCGGTGGGAGGGCTTCCCGCTGGTTCCGGCCTGTTCTTTGCCTGCTGCCGGAGGCCATGCTCCGGATGTGCCCATCCGGGCCGCGGGGCCGACCAGGTTGCAACCATGCCGATCCTCACCGTCCGACACGTCACGACCTACCGCTACCGCCAGCCCGTCTCCTTCGGCGAGCACCGGATGATGCTGCGCCCGCGCGCCGGACACGACCAGCGGCTGCTGGAAGCGCGGATCGACATCACGCCGAAGCCCTCTGAATTCTGGTGGGTGCATGATGTCTTCGGCAACAGCGTGGGCCTCGCGCGCTTTACCACCCGCGCGCGGGAGCTGCGCTTCGAGAGCACGATGCGCCTGGACCACAATCCCGTGGAGGAGCTGGACTTCCGGCTGGAGGAACATGCGCGCAGCCTGCCCTTCTCCTATTCCACCGAGGAAATGCCGGACCTCGCCCGCTCCATCGAGCGGCACGAGGCCGATCCGGACCGCGCTGTGGACCACTGGGCCAGGAGCTTCCTGAGCAAGGACGGGCCGACCGGCACGCTGGAACTGCTTGTGGCCATGACGCGCGAGGTGAAGCGGGACTTCACCTATATCGCGCGCAGCATCCGCGGCATCCAGGAGCCCTGGCGCACGCTGGAGCTGGGCAGCGGCACCTGCCGCGACTTCGCGCTGCTGATGATGGAGGCGGTGCGTTCCCTCGGCCTCGCGGCACGTTTCGTGTCCGGATACATCTATTCGCCGGGCCGGGACGGGGGCATGCATATGGGCGGTGGATCGACCCATGCCTGGGTGCGCGTCTACCTCCCCGGCGCGGGCTGGGTGGAGTTCGACCCGACCAACGGCATCGTCGGCAACCGGGATCTGATCCGCGTGGCCGTGGCGCGCGACCCAGCCCAGGCCGTGCCGCTGCACGGGCGCTGGAAGGGCTTCCCGGATGACAGCCTCGGCATGGAGGTGTCGGTGAACGTCACTTCGGAGGGGAGCGGGAAAGCTCCGCCTGTCCGCTCAGCCGCAGCTTTACCCGGCGCGTGACGCGTGCGCCCCCCTTTCAACGCGACCCGAGGTCGCGCATCCGTTTCACGACCGGAGACCCGCCCCGCCATGAAGATCCACGCCGGCTACGACATCACCTATGATTGCCCGCAGCCCACGCCGATGCTCCTGGCAATGAGCGTGCATCCCTCCCGCATGCCGGACGTGATCGGGCCACACCAGATCACCTTCGACCCGCCGATCGGCGCGACGGAGTATCGCGACGGCTTCGGCAATATCTGCCACCGCATCGTGGCGCCGCCTGGCCGCCTGACCATCTCCACGCGGTTCGACGTGCTGGATCCGGGCGTACCGGACGTCGTGGTGCCCTCGGCGCCGCAGACCCCGGTGGAACAGCTGCCGGATGATGCGCTCGTCTTTCTCCTGGCCAGCCGTTACTGCGAGACGGACCGGCTGTCCGACCTTGCCTGGTCGCTCTTCGGCGGCACCGAGCCCGGTTGGGCGCGGGTGCAGGCCATCTGCGACTACGCGCATCAGCGCATCCAGTTCGGCTATGAGCACGCGAATGTCTTCCGTACGGCCTATAGCGGCCACAGCGACCGCGTCGGCGTGTGTCGCGACTACGCCCATCTGGCCGTTACGCTCTGCCGCTGCATGAACATCCCGGCGCGCTACTGCACGGGCTATCTCGGCGATATCGGCGTGCCGCCGGTGGATGCGGCCATGGACTTCTCCGCTTGGTTCGAGGCCTATCTCGGCGGCCACTGGTACACCTTCGACGCGCGCCACAACACGCCGCGTATCGGGCGCATCCTGATGGCGCGCGGGCGCGACGCGACCGATGTGGCGATCACCACCACCTTCGGGTCGTGCCAGCTGGTGGGGTTCAATGTGGTAACGGACGAGGTGCCAGTGGGAGCCGCGTCTTGAGCGACCCGGCACCGGTCACCCTGGTGAACGCGGAGGGCGCCTCGCCCTTCGTGCTGCTCTGCGAGCATGCCTCGAACCACATCCCGGCCCGCTACGATGCGCTCGGCCTGCCGGCGCATGAGTTGGGGCGGCACATCGCCTGGGATATAGGGGCCGCCGATCTGGCACGGCGCCTCTCGGCGCTGCTGGATGCGCCGCTCATCCTGTCCGGCGTCTCGCGGCTGGTGATCGACCTCAACCGGCCGCCAGGCGTGGCGACGAGCATCCCGGAACGGAGCGAAGACACGGTGATCCCCGGCAATGCCGGGATCGACACGGTGGAACGCGCGGTGCGGGAGGCGGCGTGGTTCCATCCCTTCCATCAGGCTGTTACGGCGCTGCTGGACCGGCGGAAGGCGGAAGGCGGAAGGCCGGCCTACCATCATCGTCGGCGTGCACAGCTTCACCCCGTGCTTTCAGGGCGTTGACCGGCCCTGGCATGCCGGCGTGCTGTTCGGGGAGGCGAAGGACTTCGGGCGCGCGCTGGCAGCCGATATCGGCGCGGAAACGGATCTGGTGGTCGGGGAGAACGAGCCCTATCGGATCGAGCCGGGCGTCCATGATTACACGGTCCCCGTGCACGGGGACTTGCGGGGGCTGGATGCCGTGCTGATCGAGGTACGGCAGGACCTGTTGGGCGACCCGGCGGCGATCGAGGCTTGTGCGCTGCGCCTCGCCTCGGCCCTGGGACGGGCCGCGGGGCGCTTCCCCGGCCGATAAACTTTGCTGCTGTCAGGGTTCCTTAATCGAGAGACTAGCGCTTGTTGATGGATCAGCAGGTTAGGGCCGCCGATTGACTGCGATGCGAAGTTTTCGGAGCAGGCTGGTGTCAGTAGGTTGGACCTGAAGCGGAGCAACGGGCGGGGTAGCATTGGGCCAGAACAGGCGGTTCAAAGGACGGCAGTTCACGGCCGAGATCATCCTCTGGACGGTCCGCTGGTACCTGATGTTCCCGGTCAGCTACCGCGAACTCGCCCTCATGCTTCGGGACCGCGGCGCCTTCCGCTCCGCCATCGAACTGAACCAGGCGATCCGAGCCTACCTCGACGCCCACAATGCAGACCCGAAGCCCTTCCGCTGGACCGCCCCCGCTGACACCATCATCAGCGCGCAACCAACGCGGGGAATGCCTACTGACGTCACTCCGCTCTCGATCCCATTGCGGCCTTTTACCCCGTTTGGGCGAGGACAGGCGAGCCATGTCCAAGCCGGAGCGGCTCCGGCCTAGACAGCAGAGCTGCAGACATCGAACATAGCCCCATGGCAGATCGCGCGCAGATGGTGAAACGACAGCGGTTGCTGGCTAATTTCGGCGAGTTTGCGCTGCGTAACGACGACCTTGATGCGGTTTTGGCTGAAGCCTGCCGCCTTGTGGCGGAAGTGCTCGAGGCGCCATTCGCAAAAGTCTTGGAGCTTGTCCACGATCGCCAGGAGCTGCTGGTCAGGGCGGGCGTCGGCTGGAAACCCGGTATCGTTGGCCAGACCCGACTGCCTATGGGCGAGAGATCGTCGGAGACCTACGCCATTAACGAGGCTGAGCCTCTCATCTCAAAGGACATCCGGGAGGAGGATCGCTTCGAGTTCGCAGACTTCCTGAAGGAGCACGGAGTAGCCGCCCTCGTGAACGTGCCGATCTTCCTTCCAGGCGGCCGTCCCTACGGGCTGCTTCAGGTGGATGACCGCCAGCCGCGCGACTTCGCGGAGGAGGACATTGAGTTCCTCCGAACCTACGCTACGATCCTCGGGCCGGTCATCGACCGCTTGCACAAGGTCAGCGACTTGCAGGGCGCGCTGGACGCCAACCGGCACCTGCTCCAGGAACTTCAGCACCGGGTCAAGAACCACATCGGCATCATCACCAGTTTCGTGCTACTCCGCGCCAAGGCGACAGCCTCGGAGGAGGCACGGGCGGAACTGGGCGTAATCGGCGAGCGGGTCGAGACGCTGCGCCTAGTCCATGAGCAGCTCTATGCAGCCGGCTCCGCCCAGCATCTCCCGCTGCGACCCTACTTGGTCCGGTTGGTCAAGAACCTGGCGCGCCTGCACCAGGGGCAGTCTGGCGAGGTGAAGCTCGACTTTGCCGTCGGGGAGGTCGACCTAAGCCCCGATGTCGCGGTGCCGCTCGGCCTCATTGTGAACGAGTTCGTCACGAACAGCCTGAAATACGCTTTTGACGGGCGTGGCGGCACGATCAGGGTCTGCGTTGACACCCTGGAGAACGATATCATCCGCATCTGTATTTCCGACGATGGTAAGGGATTGCCAGTCGGGCCTCGCCGTCCGGCGCGCGGCTCCGGCACTGGGATGACACTTATTGAGAGACTGGCACAACAGATCGGCACCAAACCGGACTGGACGTCGGCATCGGCATCGGCATCGGGCACGATGCTCCGCTTCGAATTCGCCGCTCGCTGATGAGCCACATATCTCGGGGCGCCGAATGATCCCTGTGATCCATCAGCGTGGATTACACCACTAGGAGTGTGTCCCGGTAACGGCTGAAGTGGCTCGACAGGCGGGCTGGGTGGTGATTCGCTCGGCGGCATGACGAAGAGCTTTCGGCCCTGGAAGGTGGACGAGGTCTGGCTGCTGCCGCCCTCGGTGCAGGAGTTCGTGCCCCAGGGGCATCCTGCGCATCTGGTCCGCGACATTGTGGCGGAGGAACTTGACCTCTCCGCTATTCTTGCGGCCTACACGGAGCCCCGTGGCTATCCGCCGTACCACCCAGGGATGATGGTGGCGCTGCTGCTCTATGCGTACAGCCGGGGGGTCTACTCGTCGCGGCGGATTGCGCGAGCCTGCGAAGAGCGGCTCGACTTCCAGGCGGTGACCGCGCTGAACCGGCCGGACTTCCGCACCATCAGCGA
>NZ_JBNBZS010000140.1:0-9545 GCF_049629625.1 Roseomonas chloroacetimidivorans
CTGGGCGGCGTGCATGACGAGGCAGAGATCCGCGGCCACCGACGCACCTATATCGGCGCCTTGCCCGGCAATATTGTCCAGGCGGTCCGCAAGGCTGGGGCGCGCAACTGCGTGCTCATGCTTGACGAGATCGACAAGCTCGGCAGCAGTGTGCATGGGGATCCCGCCGCCGCGCTGTTGGAGGTGCTGGACCCCGAGCAGAACGGGACATTCCGCGACGCCTATCTCGGCGTGCCGTTCGACCTGAGCCGCATCGTGTTCATTGCCACGGCCAACATGCTGGACACGATTCCCGGGCCGCTCCGCGACCGGATGGAGGTCATCACCCTCGCCGGCTACACTGAGGACGAGAAGCTGGAGATTGCGGAACGCTATCTCCTCCGCCGACAGATGGAGGCGAACGGGCTGCGGCCGGGCCAGGCGACACTGGGGGCGGATGTGCTGCGCATCATCATCCGCGACTACACGCGCGAGGCCGGCGTGCGGAGCCTGGAGCGCGAGATCGGCCGCGTGCTGCGCCACGCCGCTGTCCGGATCGCGGATGGCAGCGCCGAGGCCGTTCAGATCAGTGCCGATGACCTCGCCACAGTCCTGGGCCCGCCGCGCTTCGAGAACGAGGTGGCGATGCGGACCAGCGTGCCCGGTGTCGCGACCGGCCTGGCCTGGACGCCGGTCGGCGGCGACATCCTGTTCATCGAGGCGACGCGCGCGCCCGGGAGCGGCAAGCTGATCCTGACCGGCCAGCTCGGGGAGGTTATGAGGGAGAGCGCCCAGGCCGCACTGAGCCTGGTGAAGAACAAGGCCACCACCTTCGGCATTGATGTTAGGCTGTTCGAGAAATCCGACATCCATATTCATGTGCCCGCTGGCGCGACGCCGAAGGACGGACCGAGTGCGGGTGTGGCGATGTTTACCGCACTTGTCTCGCTGCTGACCGGGCGCACGGCACGCAGCGACACCGCCATGACCGGCGAGATCAGCCTGCGCGGCCTGGTGCTGCCGGTCGGCGGCATCAAGGAGAAGGTGGTCGCGGCGGCCCGCGCCGGTCTGAGCCGCGTCATGCTGCCGGCACGCAATCGCCGGGACTGGGACGACATCCCGAAGAATGCCCGGGACGGTCTGGAGTTCGTCTGGCTGGAGCGCGTGGAGGACGCGATCGCCGCCGCCTTGGACCCAGCGACGGACGGCGTCACCGCCGAAGCCCCACCCGAGACCGACGGCGGCACTGTTGGGATGGCGGCCTTTCCGGGGTAACGGGCTGATTGTGGCTCTCACGCTTGCAAGGCTGCGGTGCCGCGTGTCCGGGCTCCGGGAACTTGATTCTCGCGAAGGTCAAACCAACTCACGTCCCGGCTGGATGCTCATGCCGAGGCCGGCCGGCCTTCGTACCATGTTGCTCAAACGAGGATGTGGCTATGAGGATGACGAGCTTCTCCCGCCCGATGCTCCGAGTTGTCGCGGCGGCCGTGATTGCCGCCGTGCTGGCGCTCCCCTCGGCCGCACACGCCTTCTGGCGAGGTGGCGTGTTCATCGGCTTCCCGCCCGTGGTTGTCGGGCCTCCCGTGTATTACGGGCCTCCGGTCTATTACCCGCCTCCCGTCTACCCGCCTCCGGTCGTCTATCGGCCGGCGCCGCCTCCCGGACGTACCTGCTACGCAGGGGCATATGTCTGTCCGCTGGCGCTGTCCGGCCCGGTCGGTGGGCCCTGCTCGTGCCCGGCAGAACGCGGGGCCCGGGCTGCGGGCAGCATAGGCTGACCGTTGACCAGGCACCGCACCGCGCCTAGCGAAGCCGTCCCGCCCTGCGGTTTTGGGGCGGCGCAGACCTGTTGCGGGCCGTGTAAGTGGAACCCGGTGCGTTCAGGCCCTGCCCTGCACGGTCCGTAACCGGCATGCGTGAGCGGGCCGAGTTGAAAACGGGACGAGTGCTCCGCAGTGGGGTGACGCGGCCATGCGCTATGTCAGCCCGGCAAGAATTGCCAACAGGGCAGGCGCCTGACACAGCGCCGGGCCGTGTCTTGGGCGACTTGGCGGTCGGTCCCTCTACCTGGATCGCCGCCGCAGCCGCAACCAGGTTGGTCTTGGTACTCAATCCGCTGCTTGTTCCGCAGACGGTTGTCGTGGATCTGTTTGCAAAGATCTGGACCAGATCCGGATCCTGGGCAAATCGCTCTGGAGCATCTGCTGTCGCTCGCGACCGTACAGCAGGCTGGCGCCGCTCCGCTCCGCTCGCGAGCGGTCCCCAATAACGCGGCGGCTCGGGCTCGGTGCCCGCGACTTGCATCGTCCGACCCGATCTGACGAATGAAAGGCGTATGCCAAGCTAAGCTGCTCTGGGGCGCGGCCGGCCGTTCCTCACGAACAGCATACGGGCTTGAAACCTTCAGTCAGCTTGCCTAGTTCGCTGATCGCCAAACGCCCATGATGCGGGTTTGGCTGACGCCGTGAGGGCGCCACTCGCTCATACCATGTTGCTCAATGGAGGATATGGCTATGGAGCTGACGGATTTTGCTCCGCTTGCGCGGTCATCGATCGGCTTTGACCGCCTGCTCAAGCTGCTGGAGAACGGCAGGCTTCCGGAGCCGGCCGACGACTACCCGCCTTACAACATCGAGAAGACGGGCCAGGACGCGTACCGGATCACCCTGGCCGTTGCGGGCTTCGGCCCCGACGATCTCGACATCACCATGCAGCCCAACCTCCTGACCGTCACTGGCAAGAAGGCGGAAAGCGAGGCTCAGAGCCAAGGCTATCTCCACCGCGGCATGATCCAGCGGCCGTTCCGGCGTGTGTTCCACCTGGCCGACTACGTCCAGGTCAAGGATGCACAGCTGAAAGACGGCATGCTGATGATCGATCTCCTGCGTGAGATCCCGGAGCCGATGCAGCCAAGGCGCATCGAGATCGGCGGCGGGCGAGGCCGGCCGGCACAGATCGACACGAGCCCCGCCGAATAATAGGCTGCTGCCTCGAGCGCTGACCGAGCGGCACATGGCGTCTCCGCCTGTGCGCGGTAGTCCGTGCGCGCCCGGCACTCGAGGCAGCCCACGGCGAATGGTGATTCAGATGCTGCAGGACAGTGTCACCAGGGATCATGCGGAATTTCCGACAGGCATGGGGGCCTTCCGGCACGCCATGCCGCCAGGGTCGCCGGCGAATGACCGGCTCCCGGCGTTCGCACCGCCAGCCTTCCCGTCGGATGCCCATGCGATCATCCGGTGTCCCGGCCCGTCGGTCGTCTCGTCGGGCCGGGCCCGGGCGAGGCAATGGGTCCTGGAGTTCGCACCGCGCTCGGCGCCGTTCATCGAGCCGCTGATGGGATGGGTCGGTGGCACCGACCCGCTCCGTCTCGTGCAGCTCCGTTTCCCGAGCCGCGAGGCGGCCATCGCCTACGCGGAGCGCGAGGGCCTTCCATACGTGGTGCAGGAGCCCACGCACTTGCAGGCGGCGGTGCGGATGCGATCGTCTGACCAGGCGGCCAAGCCGGTGCTGTTCCAGGACGGCGGCCCGACTGGCCCCGCGGCCAACGACTCCGCTCCGGGGCAAGGCGAAGTCGGCCATCGCGCCGCATGATCAGTTCCGGAGGGTGCCGGGCAGCCGTGCCCACGCCGGACGGCACAATCTGCCCGGTCGCGGGCCGGGTCGGGCCCGCGGTCCTTTTGGTATTCGACCGTATCTCCGATGGAGGAGAGCGATGCGCACAGTGATGAGGAGCACGAAGCCTGTAGAGATCGTCAACCTGGCGGCGGCCATCTGCCTGCTTCTGGCGCCCTGGGTGCTCGGATTCTCCGACGCCTGGCCTGCGGACTGGAACGCATGGCTGACAGGCGCGATGCTGGCCGTCTACGCGCTGTGGGCCCGGCGCAGCTCCGGTGAATGGGCTGCCTGGACCGAAGGTGGCGAGGCGATCCTGGGCATCTGGGCAGTCTGCTCGCCCTGGATCGGCCACTTCACCGCGAACCAGCCGGCGATGTGGAGCCACGTGATCATCGGCGCGATCGTGGTGGTTGCCACGGCGCTCGGCCTGATCTGGCCCCGCATGCACGGGATCAGGATCGCGAAGGAGCTTGCCACGAAGCGCCTCGCAATTCTGCTCGCCGGCCTGGTCTGTCTCGGGACGGCCACGGCCCATGCGGCCATGACCGACGCGCACAATACCAACCTTGGTCATGGCGCGGACTTCGCCTACGCCGAGGCCCTGAACGCGCTCGCGGCCGACGGCTGGCGGCATGTCACCGACCTCCGCCGTGAGGGCGACTTCGTGCGCGCGATGGCGGAAGATTTCGCCGGCCGCCGACGGGTGGTGCTCGTCGATCCGCGGACTGGCGTGGTCCTGCCGGAATTCGAGTCGGTTCGTGACGACTGACGGGTAGGGCCGCGTACCGAACTGCGTTCCAACTGACAATCCAGGCACTGAGAAAGGAGGCCAGACATGCCGAGCGATGGTCCCGAGGTCACGAAGGCGAAGCCGCCGGTGCAGTCGGGCACCGCTTGGCTGGACCGGGTTCGCGACTGGTTCCGGCAGGTGTTTCAGCTGCATCCGGACGGGCGTAAGCCGAACAAGCAACAGCTGGGTGCGCATGCCGGCTACTGGATCGCGGCCTTTATCGTGATCACGCTGCTGCAGAGCTGGTGGGCGGCCAGCCAGGCCGTGCAGCCGATTCCCTACAGCGAGTTCCGGCAGCTGGTGCGCGAGCAGAAGGTTGCCTCTGTTCAGGTCTCTGGCTCCCATCTCTTCGGCACCTTGAAAACGCCAAACGCAGACGGCCGCCGGCTATTCGAGACGACGGCCGTGCCCGAGGATATCGCGAAGGAGTTGGAGGCGGCCGGAGTCACCTTTACAGGTGTTGTGCCGAACACCTTCTGGTCCAACCTGCTGTCCTGGCTGCTGCCGATCTTCGTCTTCTATCTCGTGTGGGCGCTGGTCTGGCGGCGCGCCGTTGCCAACCTCGGCATGGGGGGCGGGCTGATGTCGATCGGCCGGTCCCGTGCCAAGGTCTATGTCGAGACCGACACCAAGACGACCTTCACCGATGTCGCCGGCGCCGACGAGGCCAAGGAGGAGCTGAAGGAGATCGTCGCTTTCCTGAAGGATCCGGAGGGATATGGGCGGCTGGGTGCGCGCGTGCCGAAAGGCGTGCTGCTGGTCGGCCCGCCGGGCACCGGCAAGACGCTGCTCGCCCGGGCCGTGGCGGGCGAGGCTGGCGTGCCTTTCTTCTCCATCTCCGGCTCCGAGTTCGTGGAGATGTTCGTAGGGGTCGGCGCGGCGCGGGTTCGGGACCTCTTCGAGCAGGCGCGCGACAAGGCGCCGGCCATCATCTTTATCGATGAGCTGGATGCACTCGGCCGGGCCCGCGGCGCCTATGGCCTCGGAAGTCATGACGAGAAGGAGCAGACCCTGAACCAGCTTCTCGTAGAGCTGGACGGCTTCGACCCCCGGACCGGCGTGGTCCTGCTGGCCGCCACCAACCGGCCAGAGGTGCTCGACCCCGCGCTGATGCGTGCCGGTCGGTTCGACCGGCAGGTGCTGGTGGACCGCCCGGACAAGCCCGCTCGCGCGGCCATCCTGCAGCTCCACCTGAAGCGCATCAAGGCGGCGCCCGAGGTCACCGCCGACCGGCTGGCTGAGCTGACGCCCGGGCTGACCGGGGCGGACCTGGCCAACGTCGTGAACGAGGCGGCGCTGCTCGCGACCCGGCGTGGGGCAGATCAGGTCGATATGTCCGACATCAACGAGGCCGTGGAACGGGTGGTGGCCGGTCTTGCCCGCAAGACCCGCGTGCTCAATCCGCAGGAGCGGGAGACGGTCGCCTATCATGAGATGGGGCATGCCCTCGTCGCGCTGTCGCTGCCCGGCACGGACCCCGTCCACAAGGTCTCGATCATTCCCCGGGGCGTGGGCGCGCTGGGATACACGATCCAGCGCCCCACCGAGGACCGGTTTCTGATGAGCCGGGAGGAGTTGGAGAACAAGATGGCCGTGCTCCTCGGCGGCCGGGCCGCGGAGGTGCTGGTCTTCAACCGTGTCTCGACCGGCGCAGCGGACGATCTGCAGCGGGTCACCGACATCGCCCGGGCCATGGTGACCCGCTTCGGCATGGCCGAGGAATTGGGGCCGGTCACCTTCGAGCGTGAGCAGCGCAGCTTCCTCGGCGCGCCCCCGCCTGCCTTCGAGCAGCCCCAGCGGGTCTACAGCGAGGCGACGGCCCAGACGATCGACCGGTTGGTCCAGGATCTCGTTCAGAAGGCCTTCAGCCGGGCCTCCGGCATCCTGCAGGAGCGGATCGACATCCTGCACCGGAGTGCGAAGGAGCTCCTGGCCAGGGAAACCTTGAGCGCGGAGGAACTGGCCGTTCTGACCGGAAAGGTGAAGACCCTGGCGGCCTGACCATGCCCGGGACGGCCATCTCCGCTCTCGTCATGCTGTTCGTGACGGTGGCTCCCTTCGAGGTCGCCTCGATGTTCTTCGTGCTGGCGGCCAGAGCCTCGCCGGAGCAGCGGCGCCGGTTGGCCCTGCGGGCCTGCGTGATCGGCTTCCTGGTTCTGCTGGCCTTTGCACTCGGCGGAAACCGCCTGCTGGGCGCCCTGCAGATCGGGCTGCCTGCGTTCCGGGCTGCTGGCGGTGTCCTCCTGCTGGGCTTGGCGAGGGATCTCCTCTTCGCCAAGCCGTCAGGGCTATCCTCCATCACGCCTGGAGAGGAAGCGGAGGCCGCAGGGCAGGCCGAGATCGCCGTTTTCCCGCTTGCCATCCCGCTGATTGCCGGGCCCGGCAGCATGACGGCCATTGTCCTGCTCACTGGCCAGGCGGACACCGCGGCCCAGCTGGTGGTCGTCCTCCTCGCCCTGCTGGCCATCATGGGCCCTCACGTTCGGCACGATGCTGGCCGCTGAGCGTCTCTTCCGGCTGCTCGGGCGGACCGGTGTCAATGTCATCGCGCGGGTATCGGGGATCCTGCTGGCCGCCCTGGCCATGCAGTTCCTCTTTGACGGGTTGAGACAAAGCGGGTTGCTGCACTGACCTGCGGAGAGCAGTGTCAGCGTTCCCAGGATGGAAGCGAAGGGCGTCGGCTCGGTCTGCTCATCTGCAACGCAACCGAACCGCGTTTGGGGTCTTTTCTTTGGCGGCTGACGGACTAACTGTCTGGCCGGACGGAAGACGCGGTGCCACGTGACGGGCCGCGCAGTTCGCTTCCATTGCCGACACTTTGCTCTTGCAGGAGGTGTTGTCGATGAGGATTGCCCAGATCGCACCGCTCTACGAGCGGGTGCCACCCAAGCTCTATGGCGGCACGGAACGTGTCGTCTCCTATCTGACCGAGGAGCTAGTCCGGCAGGGCCACGAGGTGACGCTCTTCGCGAGCGGTGATTCGATCACCGAGGCGAAACTGGTTCCCTGCTGCGATACGGCCCTGCGCCTCAATCCCGCGGTGAAGGACTCTCTGCCCTATCATGTCGTGCAGCTGGAGAAGGTCCAGCAGCGAGCGGGCGAGTTCGATGTCCTGCATTTCCATATCGATGCGCTTCATTTTCCACTGTTCCGTGGCATCGCGAAGCGGACGCTGACGACGCTGCACGGACGCCTCGATCTTCCGGATCTGACGCCCCTCTACACCGAGTTTTCCGAGTTCCCACTGGTCTCGATCTCCCACGCCCAGCGCTGGCCGATGCCGCCGGTCAACTGGGTCGGGACGGTGCCGCACGGCCTTCCGCGTGACCTCCTGCCATTCCGTCCCACCGGCGAGGGGGGCTATCTCGCCTTCCTCGGTCGGATCTCGCCGGAAAAGCGGCCGGACCGGGCGATCGAGATCGCCACGCGGACGGGGCTGCCGCTGAAGATCGCGGCTAAGGTCGACAAAGCGGATGCCGATTACTGGTCCGAGGTGATCAAGCCGATGATCGAGCGGAATCCCCGCGTCGAGTTCATCGGCGAGATCAATGAGCATCAGAAGGCTGAGTTCCTCGGCAACGCACTCGCCCTCCTGTTTCCGATCGACTGGCCCGAGCCGTTTGGGCTGGTGATGATCGAGGCGATGTCCTGCGGTACGCCGGTCGTCGCGTTCCGCTGCGGCTCCGTGCCGGAAGTCATCGAGAACGGCGTCTCGGGGTTCATCGTCAGCTCCATCGACCAGGCAATCGATGCGGTCCAGAAGGTCGGGAGCCTCGACCGGCGATCGGTTCGGCGGGCCTTCGAGCGGCGCTTCACCGCCGAATGCATGGCTCGCGACTATCTCTCGATTTACGAGCGTTCGGCCGGAAGGCGCCTCTCGGCGCACCGGCCGGATCATCAAAGCCGACTGTCGTGCCTGGCTATCCCGGGCGACATCACCCTGCCGCCAGGGACCGGCTGGATCGACACCGCCGGCGTGTCGGCGACGCAGGCCCGGCCGATTCCGGGCCAGGTCTGATGAGGACAACCCACTGAACTGAGGGCAATGACAGGATAGAGCGACGGAGGTGTGACATGGCAGGCAAAGTCATTGGCATTGACCTTGGCACCACGAACTCCTGCGTAGCGATCATAGAGGGTGGCACCCCCAAGGTCCTCGAGAACGCCGAGGGGGCGCGGACCACGCCTTCGATGGTCGCGTTCACCAAGGGCAGTGAGGTGCTCGTCGGCATGCCGGCGAAGCGCCAGGCCGTCACCAACCCCGAGAACACCATTTTCGCGGCCAAGCGCCTGATCGGTCGCCGCTTCGACGACCCGACGGTCGAGAAGGACCGCGGGCTGGTGCCGTACAAGATCGTCCGCGGTGACAATGGCGATGCCTGGATCGAGGTGCAGGGCAAACGCTACAGCCCGAGCCAGATCAGCGCCTATGTGCTGACCAAGATGAAGGAGACGGCGGAGGCCTATCTCGGCGACAAGGTGACGCAGGCCGTCATCACCGTCCCCGCCTACTTCAACGACGCCCAGCGCCAGGCCACCAAGGATGCTGGCCGCATCGCCGGCCTCGAGGTCCTGCGCATCATCAACGAGCCGACCGCGGCGGCGCTTGCCTATGGCATGGAGAAGAAGGGTAGCGCCCGGGTCGCGGTCTATGACCTCGGCGGTGGGACCTTCGACATCTCCATTCTGGAGCTCGGCGAAGGCGTCTTCGAGGTGAAGTCTACCAATGGCGACACCTTCCTCGGCGGTGAGGACTTTGATGCACGCATCGTCGACTACATCGCGAGCGAGTTCCTACGTGAGCAGGGCATCGATGTTCGCAAGGACCGGCTCGCGCTGCAGCGCCTGAAGGAGGCCGCGGAGAAAGCGAAGATCGAGTTGTCCTCCGCCAAGGAGACTGAGATCAACCTGCCCTTCATCACTGCAGACGCCTCCGGGCCGAAGCATCTCGTGATGAAGCTGACCCGGGCGAAGTTGGAAAGCCTCGTGGATGACCTGATCCAGCGCACGATCGAGCCCTGCCGGGCCGCGCTGAAGGACGCCGGTGTCTCGGCGAAGGACATCGACGAGGTGATCCTGGTGGGCGGCATGACCCGCATGCCCAAGGTCGTCGAGACGGTGAAGGAGTTCTTCGGCAAGGAGCCCGCTCGCAACGTCA
>NZ_JBNBZS010000141.1:0-9523 GCF_049629625.1 Roseomonas chloroacetimidivorans
TTGGCCGAACCGCAGTCCACGCACCTCATCCCAGGCTCCCAGCCGCCTCTCAACCCGTCAGGAGCCTACCCAGGGCTGCCCCAGCTCACCAATCCGGGCGCCCCCTGGCGCGAGTTCTGACAGATCCCTTCGATGAGCACCTGAGGCGCCGCTGGCGGCAGGGCTGCACGGTGGTGCGCCGCCTCTTCGTCGAGATCCAGCGGCTGGGCTACACGGGCTGCTACACCTATCTCGCCCGTTACGTCGCGGCCTGGCGCCGGCACACGGAGCGGAAGGGGGCGCCGCCCGGCACCGCCTCGCCCGCGTCAGCCCAGTTGCCCTGCCATCCGGAAACGGGACGCCGGCTGTCGCCGCAGGTTGCCGCGGCCCTCTGCCTCAAGCCGCGGCCGCAGTTGACCGCGCCACAGCAAGCAGCCGTCGGGGTCCTGAAAGCCGCTGTTCCCGGCTTCACGACGCTCCGACGCCTGGCCATGCGCTTCCGCGCCATTCTGCGCTGTCGAGACACTGGCAAGCTCGACCGCTGGCTGCGGGACGCGCACGAGAGCGGCATCTACGCCATGCGCCGCTTCACACGCACCCTGCAGGGCGACATCGACGCCGTTCGCAACGCGGTCACCGAGCCGTGGAGCAACGGCACCACCGAGGGCCAGATCAGCCGGCTGAAGACGCTCAAGCGCAGCATGGGCGGTCGTGCCAGCTGCGAACTCCTCCGCGCCCGCATGCTTCCCCTTCATGTCGCCGCGTAGCACGCAATGTGAGGAAGAACCCCGACGGGCGCCGCGCAACAGAAGTGGCCATCGCCGTCCGCGCACTCAACCGCATGCTCGAACTCGGACGGCCGGAGTATGTCCGCATGGTTCTGACAGCGTTTGCGCCAGAGCTGCCATCCCGAACACCGCCCGTCAACTTGCCAATGCCCGATCGACTGCTCCAGGTCCGCTGTGCCGTCTACAACGGCACGCTCGGCACCGGCTTCGGGCAGCGCTTCTCGGCTGCCAACGACTACCACCTGCAAGCAGCTATCGCCGCCTGACCACCAGTTTTGCGGCAGTTTCCCCGCCAGATAGCGGATCAGGCGTAGGAAGCGTGCCCCTGTCTTGTCGAGCGATATCGCTTCGACTACATTGATAGCATCGCCATCATTTTTCGTAAGATGCTATCAGATGCCCGCTGTCACCATTCGCAACCTGTCCGAAGAAGCCCACCGCGCCCTCAAGGTGCGCGCGGCGCATCATGGCCGCAGCACAGAGGCCGAAATCCGCGACATTCTCGAAGCGGCGGTTCGCCCCGCCAACCGCTTGCGTCTCGGTTCCGCCCTGTCGGCGCTGAGCCGCGAGGCCGGGCTGACCAATGCCGATGTCGAGGCATTGGAACAGTGCCGCGACCGGACGCCCGCCAAACCCATGAGCTTTGAATGATCGTCCTCGACACGAATGTCGTCTCCGAGGCGATGAAACCCGATCCAGCCCCCGCCGTGCGCGACTGGATGGACGAGCAGACCGCCGAAACCCTCTATCTTTCCAGCGTCACCGTCGCGGAACTGCTATTCGGCATCGGCGCGCTGCCTGACGGACGGCGCAAGCAGAAG
Source organism: Roseomonas chloroacetimidivorans (assembly GCF_049629625.1). Taxonomy (NCBI): domain Bacteria; kingdom Pseudomonadati; phylum Pseudomonadota; class Alphaproteobacteria; order Acetobacterales; family Roseomonadaceae; genus Roseomonas; species Roseomonas chloroacetimidivorans. Next base: position 1,589 of record NZ_JBNBZS010000141.1, read on the forward strand.
CTCGCGACCACGCTCGACGGGCTTCTCGGCCTGTTCGACGGAAGAATCCTGCCCTTCGATACGAAGGCCGCCCGTCACTATGCCGACCTCGCCGTGGCCGCGCGCAATGTGGGCAAGGGTTTTCCGACGCCGGACGGCTATATCGCGGCCATCGCGACCGCCCACGGCTTTGCGGTCGCCACGCGCGACGCCAGCGCCTTTCAGGCTGCGGGCGTCCCGATCATCGACCCTTGGGCAACGGGACGCTGAATATATCGCAGATTCTGGTATTCGCCGGAGGAACGAAGATGAAGGCTTTAGTCGTCGGCGGCACTCGATTCATCGGCGCAGCCTTCTTGCCACTCTGTGAGAGCGCGAGATTGCGCGCGTAGGCATGGAGATGGCCAAGAGCAAAGGGCTGCCGTTCCGAGCCGCTACGAAAGGAGATACAGTCAACGGAAAGTTCACCGGGACAGTGCATCTATCGAGGGACTGCCGCGAGATTGGGGGTCAGGCGGCGATAGCTGCTTGCAGGTGGTAGTCGTTGGCAGCCGAGAAGCGCTGCCCGAAGCCGGTGCCGAGCGTGCCGTTGTAGACGGCGCAGCGAACCTGGAGCAGTCGATCGGCGCCGCGGCGTGACCAGCGCATCCCCTGCGATTTATTCATCCGACGGTTCACCAGGAAGTTGGCCGTGCCTTCGGTCAGCGCCGTGCCGACCCGCAACCCGGCCCGGTGCCGCTCGCCGTAGTCGGCAAGCTGATCGCTCTGCCCGACGAGGTAGCCGTCCAGCGCCCGCAGTGCGGTCCACAGCTTGCGCGAGGGCGCGATGGATCTGTGGCTGCCGGGCTCGCCGCGGAAGTGGTGCATGACCGCGCGGATGCAGCCGATGCTGACCTTCGCATCCTTGGCCTTGCCGTGGCGTTGTCAGGTTGGCAGTCTGGTCGGGCGGTGGCAGCCTGCCTTGTATGACGACCCCGCCCAGTCCGTACCGCGGCTTCCGCTACCCGGCTGAGGTCATCGAGTATGCGGTGTGGCTGTACCACTGCTTCAGCCTGAGCCTGCGTGATGTCGAGCTGATCCTGGCTGCCCGAGGGGTCGTGGTGAGCTACGAGACCATCCGCGCGTGGGGCCTGCGCTTTGGCCGGCAGTTCGCGAACGCTCTGAAGCGGCGTCGGCCGAGGCCGGGCAACAAGTGGTTCCTGGACGAGGTGTTTGTCCGCATCCGCGGCAAACAGCACTATCTCTGGCGTGCGGTCGACCAGGGCGGCAACGTGCCCGACATTCTCGTGCAGAACCGGCGAAGCGCCAAGGCCGCTAAGCGCTTCTTCCGCAAGCTGCTGAAGGGCTTGCAGTACGTCCCGCGTGTGATCGTCACGGACAAGCTGAAGAGCTACGCCGCGGCGAAGCGCGACATCCTGCCCGGGGTGGTGCACCGGCAGAGCCGGTATCTCAACAACCGGGCCGAAGTGTCGCACCAGCCAACGCGACGACGAGAGCGGCAAATGCAGCGGTTCAAATCGGCCCGCCACGCGCAGCGTTTCCTATCCACGCACAGCCGGATCCACAACCACTTCCAGCTTCGCCGCCACCGCATGACTGCCACTGAATACCGTACCGCTCGTGACGCGGCATTTCGCACATGGCGAGATGTGACTGGAGTTGCACGTGCCGTGTAAGGCCATCACCAGCCGCAAGATCTCAGCATTGCCGTCATCGCCAACCTGACAACGCCGCCACCTAACCCTTCTTATTCACGACTGCGTCGGAATGGGGCTGGCGGATGTGGCGTAAGCTGGTGAATGGTTTTACGGATTTGGGTGTCGAGACCAACCCGCAGCATCTTCAGGGCGCGCCACACCCGCCATGGACGACGATACGACCGAGCCGTTCGGCTTTCCAGCGATCGGCCGCAAGAAGGTGGTTGCCGCCTTTGATGGCGGTCGGCTGACCTCAGACGGCGGGGTGATGCTGCTGGCCGCGGCGGAGCGCCATCTCGGTCTCTGTGACCGCCTGGCAGCGCTAATCGCTGATCCGCGCGACCCATCGCGGGTCATCCACCCGCTGGCCGACATCCTGCGGGCGCGGATCCTGGCGATCGCCTGCGGCTACGAGGACGCCGACGACCTCGACCATCTGCGCCGGAATCCCGGCTTCAAGCTGGCTTGCGGTCGCCTGCCCGACACGGGGCGGGACCTCTGCTCGCAGCCGACCATGTCGCGCCGGGAGAACGCGCCCTCCTTGCTCGAGGTGATCCGGCTGATGCGGGCCATGGTCGGCCTCTACTGCGCCAGCTACCCCAGGCCATCCGCCGCCGTGACGCTGGACGTCGGCGACACGGTGGACGTGGTGCACGGGCGCCAGCAGCTATCGCTGTTCAACGCCCACTACGACGAGCGCTGCTTCCTGCCCATCCACGTCTACGACACCGCCACCTCCCGCCCAGTGATGGTGCTGCTGCGGCCGGGCAAGATCCCCTCGGGCGCGGAGGTTCGGAGGCATCTGCGTCGTCTGATTCGGCAGATCCGGCGCCACTGGCCGAGCACCCACATCACCCTGCGCGGCGACGGCCACTACGGCCGCCCGGAGGTGATGGCGTTCTGCGAGGCCGAGGGCGTCGGCTACGTCTTCGGCCTGCCGACTAATGCCGTGCTGCGCGGCCAGGTCGAGGAAGCCGCCGACGATGTCCGGGCCCGCCGTGCCGAGGAGGGCGTCCCGGTGCTGCGCCGCTATGCCCAAACCGGGTACCGGGCCAGGTCCTGGTCCCGCGAGCGCCGGGTGGTCGCCCGCATCGAGGCCAGCAGCATGGGCCTCGATATCCGCTTCGTGGTCACCAGCTTCGCCCGGGGCAGCGCCGAGTGGGTCTATGACGGCCTGTAGAACTCTCCGACACAAGACCCATAGTACTGCGTTTGCGGGCGAGGTGACGGTTGCCTACGCGTGGCATCCGTGGTCGGGCCGGTTGGTCTGCGTGCATGAGGTGATCGAGCGAGCGACCGGCTCCTGGGCGCGCTGCAGTCTGGCCGGCACCGATGTGGTCCGGCTGCGGGAGATCCCGACCTGGATGCTCGACGCGGCGGCCTGCCGCGGGACGTGGCAGGCGCCAGAGCCGGTGGCGGCGTTGTCGGCGCTGGTGGCGTTGCGGGTCCTGCTTTCGGAGACGACGGGGGGCACGGCGGCGGTAGCCTTTGCGCCCCACCGCCCCGGAGAGCGCCATGCCAAACCCCCGTCGCCGCCTGCGGACGCCGGACTGGCAACCCGACCTGTTTCCAGCGAGCCCGCCGCCGACGGCGTGTGTGGTGCCGGGGTGGAGCACCCTGCCGGAGCCGGCCCGGCAGGCGGTGGCGGCGCTGATGGTGCCCCTGCTGATCGCCCATCTCGGCAGCCTGGCACCCGAGGCCGGGGGCGTAGCCGATGAGCGCTGACAAGATTGGCGCGCAGCACCGGGCGCGCAAGGCAGTGCTCTATGTCCGCCAGTCCTCGGCCCACCAGGTCCAGCACAACCGGGAAAGCCAGGCCCTGCAATACGCCATGCGGGAGCGGTTGGCGCAGCTCGGCTGGTCCGAGATCGAGGTGATCGACGACGATCTCGGTCGCTCCGCGGCCGGCGGTGTCGTGCGCGCCGGCTTCGAGCGCATGGTCGCCGAGGTCTGTCTCGGCAAGGTTGGGGCAGTGGCAGCCCTCGAGGTGTCGCGGTTTGCGCGCAACAGCCGCGACTGGCAGCAACTGGTGGAGATGTGCCGCGTCGTCGACACGGTGCTGATCGACCAGGAAACGGTCTACGCGCCGCGGCAGGGCAATGACCGGCTGCTGCTGGGGCTGAAAGGCAGCCTGAACGAGTATGAGCTCGATCTGCTGCGCCAGCGCTCGCTCGCGGCACGCCACGAGAAGGCCCGGCGCGGCGAACTCGTCGTTGCCGCGCCGGTGGGCTTCATCAAGGTGGGCGACCGGCTGGAGAAGGACCCCGATCGGCGGGTCCAGGCGGCAATCGGGCTGGCTATCGACAAGGTCGCTGAACTCGGGAGCGTGCGCCAGGCGCTGCTGTGGTTCCTGGAGCACGGGCTCGACCTGCCGGCCAGGACCTCCGGCGGCGCGGTGGTTTGGCGCCGGCCACGCTATTCCAGCATCGGCCAGCTCATTGCCAACCCGGCCTATGGCGGGGCCTATGCCTACGGCAAGACAGGCGTGGCGGTGCGCTATGACGGCGCAGGGGCGAGAGCCTGCTGCCGGCGCAAGGCGAGCGCGGACTGGCTGGCCTTGCGGCCTGGCGCTCACGAAGGTTACGTCGAGTGGGAGCGTGCGGAGGCGATCCGGCAGATGGTGAGCAGGAACGTACCGGCGGCCGACGTGCATGGCTCACCCAAGCGCGGCTCGGCGCTGCTGGCCGGCCTGCTGCGCTGCCGTCGCTGTGGCCAGAAGCTCACCATCCAGTACACCGGCGCGCGGCACGATACCCCGCGCTACGCCTGCACCCGCGGCCGGCTCGACTACGGGGAGCCGAGCTGCATCGCCTTCGGCGGGCTACGCGTCGACGATGCCACGGCAGCGGCGCTGCTCACCGTCGTCAGGCCGGCCGCCGTGCAGGCCGCGCAGGCAGCAGAGGCGCAGGCCACGGCCCGGCGCGACGAGGTGCGGGACGCCCTGATGCGCGATCTCGAGGCGGCACGCTATGCGGCCGACCGGGCTTTCCGGCAGTACGATGCCGCCGACCCGGAGAACCGCCACGTCGCGGGCGAGCTGGAGACGCGTTGGAACCGTGCGCTGACGCACGTTGCCGCAGTCGAGCAGCGCATCGCCGCACATGACGCCGCCGCCCCTCCGCGTGGCGATCCCACGCCGATCTCCCTGGCCAGCCTCGCCGAGGACCTCGAAGCGGTCTGGTCGGCACCGACCACCGACGCGCGGCTCAAGAAACGCATCGTCCGGACCGTGATCCACGAAGCCATTGCCGATCTCGACGACCACACGGCCGAGATCGTCATCCAGATCCACTGGGCAGGCGGTGCCCACACCGAACTGCGGCTGCCACGCCGCCGGCGGGGGCAGCGCAACAGCACGCCCGCCGACACCGTCGAGGCCGTGCGCGGCCTCGCCCTCATCCTGAAGGACGATGTCATCGCCGGCATTCTCAATCGCAACGGGCTCAGAACCGGCAACGGTAACCGGTGGACGCGTGAGCGGGTGACCTCACTACGATCACACCACAAGATCCCGGTCTACACTGCCGCGCCGGACAGCATCGAGCCCTGGCTTAACTTGAGCCAGGCCGCCACCCTGGTCGGCGTGGCGCCGCGAACACTCCGGCTCGCTGCCGAGCGGGGCGAGATCAACGCCATGCACCCCGTCGCGGATGGCCCTTGGCTGTTCCGACGTGCCGACCTTGATGGCGATGCCGGGCAATCCCTCGCCCAACGCGTTCGCGGGCCGCAGCACCCCACGGTACCGAACCCCGCGCAGCAAAGCCTCTTTCCATCAACAACATAGAGAGATGTGCGTTGTGATGAACGGTTGTACTGCGCGAGGGGACAGGCGGAGAACCTGATCAAGCTGCACAAGGGGCAACTCGCCTCCGACCGCACCTCCTGCCGCTCGCCACTGGCTAACCAGGTCCGCCTCATCCTCCATACCGCTGCCTACTGGCTGCTGCTGACCCTCCGCGACCGCATCCCCAGGCCACATGACCTGGCCGCCGCCGCGTTCACGACCCTCCGGCTGCACCTGCTCAAACTCGCGGGCCGGATCACCGAGACCGCCAGCCGGGTCCGCATCGCCTTCACCGCCGCCTACCCACACGCGGTGCTGCTCTGCGGCCTCGTCCGCAGCTTCCATCCGGCCGGGCCATGACCGACGGGGCCAGTGCCCACCGCGCCTCTCGCCCAGCAACCTCCAACGCCGCCCGTCCGAGCCCAACATCACCGCCGCACGCACGCGGGCACGAACGCATGTCCAGCCCTCAAGTCAGCCCGCCAAGGCCCCCGCCACCACCGCCCGGCGAATAGGAAGGGCTAATCAGCTGAGGCGGTCACTGGCGGACGGGAATACATCCCCGAGCAAACGCGCGACGTCGTCGTCGCGCCAGACCACGAAGTCCACTGCAGAGATGATGCGGGCGTCGCTGGCGGAGACGAGCTTCAAGGCTACATACACTTTAGAGCCCGCAGCTGCATATGTACCCGTCAGCACACATGAATAATGCGGACCAGGAACGGCTGCTCGACTGTCGCGCGTCAGCATCATCTCGCCTTCGTCCTGCTTGCTCAGCATAGCAGAACGGAGGCGCTGCTCCGACACCGTCATGCCCCGCTGAGCAAGTCTGCTTTTGACGATGTCGGCGATGAACGTGCCAAAAAGTGAACTCTGATCAATCCGCTGAGAGTCGGTAAGGGATGATACGATGACCGGCACGGTCCTAGTAAGTTGTGGAGTCGAGTTCACCAGCCGATCAACCGCGCGATAAGTCAGAACAGCTAGATCACTGGCCTGCCCGCGGCCATGCGCATCGGTAGCGGCCGGCGAGGATGGTTCTTGGAAACCCGCGGTGCAGCCCCCGAGGGCCAGCATCGATCCGAGTACCAGCAGTCTGCGGTGCACTGAAACGTTCGCGCTCTTCATCATCAGCAGCCCGCTCACTGGGCGTATTGGAGCGGCCGGGCGCTGCGAGCTAAATGCTGCCCCGGGTCGCGGACGTGCACATAGTTCGGCACGTCGGAGGGAAAGATGTAGAAGGGCTCCTGGAAATTCAGGAGCACTCTGTCTTGCGACTTCAACGTTGCGAACCAGATGCCCTCAGCACGGATCCTTCCCGGATCAGATTTCAGCCGAGAGCCCCAGATGACCACGTCTGCGCCCACCTCGACAACGTGAGCTCGGCTGGGGGAGGTCGCGAGCACCCCTTGGCGTCTGAGTATCTCGGCCCCGAGCGCCCGGCTTAGCTCTCGAGCAAATGGTGTATCCTGATCGGCGCGTACAAAGAATGCTTGCTGGGCACGGGCCACTGAATCAGCATCATTCAATGAGCTGCTCGGCGCCGCAAGCAGACCAGCATTCTGCATTTGATCAGCGATTTTCACGGCGATCCGATGCCAATCCTGGACGTTCGTTGCTTGGTCCTGCTGCGCCCAGTTCTGCAACGCGACTGGGCCAAACATCTTCTGTGCCCTCAATGGCTCGTCAGTGCAGGCAGCAAGCAGGGCTGCCCCGCCGACACATGCGAAGAGAACTGACTTAGCTATCACCAGACCGCCCTCAATCACGCCCATGCGCAGCGAATTTCAACCCATAGTTGCATCAACGATCGTACAATGTCCAGAGAAAGTGGGGTTAGTTCCGCGAACTGTTGACACTCATCGTGAGGCGACCGTGGCGGCGGCGAGCGTCGTCTTTCTGATCATGGCCCTTCCTCATGCTCGGTGCTGGGCGCCGAATCAGAGGGGAAGGACTCGTACCCATAACAGGTCCTCTGTGGATGGCTCCCGCGTTGCAAGTGCGACCTGAGGGTCGGGCATGTCGGTCGGGTGCTGCCTTCTGTCCGGCCTATTCACGCAGCCGATCGGAAACTGCTGGCTCTGAAAGAGTCCGGGACCTGGATTTCATTCTGCTTCGCGGTCAAAATGCCTTCGCCAAACTACGGGTTGTCTCTGTTCCCGGCCTGACGGATCTCGCCATCACGTTGCGTTGGTAACATCACGACCCGGTTCTCTGTTCCTCTGTCACAGCCCGTGTCAGGTGATCGATCAGCGGGTCCTGGATGCCGAGCTGCTGCAGACCGGCCTGGGTCTGGAACAGGTACTCCGCCGCTGTTCCGAGCTGCCCCTTCGCCGTCGCGAGACGCTGGATGACCACGTCCTCGGGCAGCGCGGCATATTGTGGCCCGCTCCGGTTGATGGTGAAGGCGATCCCATTGCCAAACACCTGTCCCGTGCTGTCGTGCAGCGCGACCCAGTGCGGGACATAAGCTCC
>NZ_JBNBZS010000142.1:0-9467 GCF_049629625.1 Roseomonas chloroacetimidivorans
CGCCGACGCCGCTCGACCCCGCTGATGATCTCCATCCCACCCACCTGCCCTTACCGACACTCTTACGAACGTCAGTAAGATCAGCGGGCACCCAGGCCAGGGAAGGCGGCCGTCGGCGGATGGGTACGTTTCGCTTAATGAGAGAGCCTATGGCTGCGGCGGCGAGCAGGAAGGTCTCGATCCCTGCCTCATCCGCGCCCGCGACGAAGTGGGTGTAGTAGTGGAGCACCGCGGGCACGATGCCTGCCGCCCCGTTTGTGGGCGCGGTCACCACCCGGCCGCCGGCCGCGTTCTCCTCGCTCACGGCGAGGGCGTAGAGGTTGACCCAGTCCATCCCGTGCAGGGGATCGGCCTTGTTCATCGCCTCGCGCCGGAGCAGGCGTTCGTGCAGGCCCGGAGCCCGCCGGCGGACCCTGAGGCCGCCCGGCAACTCACCACTCTGGCGGAGACCGCGACCGACACAGTCGCGCATCGCGGACCAGATCTGCTGGATCCCTTCGCTAATCCTGTCGTTGCTGAGGAAGGCGCGCTCGTTTTCCTTTTGCAGCTCCGCAATCGAAAGCCCGGTGGCGTCGGCTGTGGCGAGGAGCTCGGCGGAGGTGCCGAAGGCATGGGGGATGGAGGGCGGTACGGAGCCTTCATTCCGGTCCTCCTCTCCGTCCTCGACGATGAAGCCGCCTCCAATCGAGTAGAAGGTGCGGCAGATCCCCTCGCCTCCCTCTCCCCATGCGCGGAATGTGAGGCCGTTAGGGTGGCGCGGCAGGGATATCGTCTTGTGAAAAACGATGTTGGCGTCCGGATCGAAGGGCACGGCACGTCCCGCGCCCAAAGGCAGGGAGCGGGTGGCCCTAAGGCTCTCCAGCAATGTCGGGATGACGTCAGGGTCTACTCTCTCTGGCCTCTCACCAAGCAGGCCCAGCATGATGGCCCGGTCCGTCCCATGACCCTTTCCGGTCAAGGCGAGAGAGCCGTAGAGATCGACATGGAGTGAGATGAGCGGGACCGCCGGCAGTTCCGAACCGAAGCGCGCGGCGGCGATCATCGGTCCGACCGTGTGGGAACTGGACGGGCCTATGCCGATCCGGAACAGGTCGAAGATCCCGATCCAGGGCAGCGGCGCGGCGGAGGTATTCCCGACCGTCATGGCATTCTCCCGGCCGCGCCGCCCGGTGGTGTCAGTGCATGCCGAGTTGCGCGTAGATTCGCTTCACATAGACGCCGAAAGCCTCTGTCGTCTTGATGTCCAGGCCGCGCTCCGCGGGCAGGTCGATGCTGAAATAGTCGGCCATCCTCGCTGGCCCGGCCGTTAGCACGGCGCAGCGCGAGCCGAGGAACACGGCCTCCTGGATAGAGTGGGTAACGAAGAGAATGGTCTTGCCGCTCTCCTGCCAGATGCGGAGCATCTCCAGGTTCATCTTTTCGCGCGTCAGCGCATCCAGCGCTCCGAAGGGCTCGTCCATCAGGATGAGCTTCGGGTCATGAACCAGGGCGCGGGCGATGGCGGCGCGCTGCTGCATGCCGCCAGAGAGCTGGTAGGGAAACTTTTCCTCGAAGCCGCGCAGGCCCACCATGGCCAGTAGGTGGCGCGCACGCTCACATGCCTCCTTCTTCGGCAAGCCGAGGATTTCCGCCGGTAAGGTCACATTCTCCAGGATGGTACGCCACTTCAGGAGAAGGGCCTGCTGAAACACCATGCCCACATCACGCCCCGGCACGAAGCCGGAATTGGCGTTGCCGATCCGCACGATGCCGTCGCTTGCATCGTGAAGGCCGGCGAGGATCTTCAGCACCGTGGTCTTGCCGCAGCCCGAAGGGCCAACAAGGGAGACAAGGTCGCCCTCGTTCACCGTCATGGTCACGTTGGAGACAGCGGTGAAGTCTTGCCCATCAGTGCGATAGGTCTTGCGGACCCTCTCCAGTTGGATCAGCGGCTCGGTCACGACAGCCAGCGCTCCCGGTTCACGGCAACAAAATCGTCGTCGGAGAATTCGGGGTAGAGGCGGCAGATCCGATCGATCGCCTCGGCCTGCCCAGGGCTCAGCCCCTCCGCGGGATTAAGGCACCAGGTGCCCTCCAGCAGCCCCTGGCGACGCAGGATCTCGTGGCAGCCTGCGATGCAGCCGTGGAAGTCGTTCGCCACGTCGAAGAAGGCGGCGTTGCAATCCGTCACGGCGGAATCCAGCGCCAGGATCTCGGGCGGAAGTGGCCCTGCCGCCACCGCGGCCTTCAGCCGCTCCAGCAGCTGTACGGCGCCGCGCGTCCAGACCGACCAGTGGCCGAGCAGCCCGCCCTGGAAGCGCAACGTCACCGCCTCGCCGTCCCGCTTCACGGTGAAGGCGGTGACGAGATCGAGCACGATATGGTCGTCATTGCCGGTGTAGAGGGTCACGCGGTCCTCTGCCCGTGCTTCCGCCAGACCGCGCACCACGTCGAGTGTGCGGTAGCGGTTGAAGGGGGCGACTTTCACCGCGATGACGTTGTCGATGGCGCAGAAGGCGCGCCAGAAGTCGGCGCCAAGCAGGATGCCGCCTACGGAAGGCTGCAGATAGAAGCCCACCAGCGGGATCTCCCCGGCCACGGTCCGGCAGTGCTCCAAGATCTCCTCTGCCGAGGCGCCCTTCATCGCAGCCAGGCTGAGCAGGCCGGCATGGTAGCCGAGCGAGACCGCCGTGCGCGCCTCCTGCACGACCTGGGCGGTGCGGCCGGCCAGCCCGGCTACCATCACCATGGGCCGCTCCGTCCAGCCGCGTGCATCCTCCATCGCCGCTTCCAGCACGGGAGCGTAGAGACCGACATCGCGGATTTCAAACTGCGTGGTGTGAACGCCCACGGCGATCCCGCCCGACCCGGCATCCACGTAGTAGCGCGTCAGGGCCCGCTGCCGGCGGCGGTCGAGGCGCCGCTCCGCATCGAGCGCGAGCGGATGTGCGGGAATGGCCACGCCCTGCCGCAGCAGGCGGAGCGTCTCGGGCGGCAGGTCCGTACGGTGCAGGGGCATGGTAGTCCTCTCAGCCCAGTTCGGGTCCCGCCACTGCCATGAGGCGGGACGGATCCCCGAAGGGCGCGGCATGGCCCAGCGCCATGCGTGTGTAGGGGCGTTCGGGCGCGAAGCCATGGACGCGGAGAGCGTCAGCCAGGGCGGTGCAGTGATCGCCGAGGTCGATGATCACCTCGCCTGGCGCATGGGCCAGCGCCGCCTTCAGCAGCGGCAGCGCGGCCGCTTCATCGCGCGCCACAAGCGGGCCGATTTGGGTGGCCCGGTCGCCGTCGCGGCCGAGGACGAAGCCGTCCCCTTCCACGAAGGCGAGCGCTGGGGCACGCAGCATCAGTCCTTCGAGCAGGGAGGGGCGGCTGGCGCCAAAGACCGTGCCGTCCAGCGTGGCGAGCCGGGGCAGGTCATCTGCTGTCGCAAGGCGTGGGCCAACGGGTGCTTCGCCACCACCTGGGCCACGCCAGCGTGTCAGGCCAAACTGCGCGACGAAGCCGAGCGGGCGGTAGATGCGTGCCCCTGCTGGCGTGGCGTCCAGCACCGGGCAGAGGCCTGTCTCGGCCAGCAAGGCAAGACCGTGGCGCAGGATGCGGGTTCCAAGCCCGCGGCCGCGCATGGATGCCGTGACGAGCACCATGCCGATCCAGGCGAAGCCGCCGTCTCGGTAGGGCAGGATGGCGCCGGTCGCGACCGGCTGGTCCCCGCCGATGCCAAAGACGGTTCCCCCCTCGAAGAACTGGCGCCAATCCGCCTCTGCCTGGTTCCAGCCGGCCTCGCGCGAGAGCGCGAGGCAGCCGGCTATGGCGGAAGCGCTCAGCGTGGCAACGGGGGGGGCCTCAGTAGGTGCCATCCCGCACCTCGAAATGCGTGGGCTTGCCCAGCGCCTTGCCACCGCGTGCGACCCAGTCCGCCACCCAGTCGATCATGCGCGCGAGCGGCACGACGGGATAGCCGAAGAGCCGTGCCGCCTCCGCCGCGTTGTTCAGCCAGGCAGTCGGCGCTTCCTGGCCCGTGATGGTCACAGGCTTGCCCAGGCGCTCGGCGAAGGCCTTGGCCAACCAGCGCACCGGGATGGTCTCCGGCCCCGTTACGTTGAGCGGTGCCGCGGGAACGGTGGCCTGCCGCAGGCAGCGTAGCGCCTGGGCGTTGGCGTCGCCCTGCCAGATGACGTTGACATGGCCCATGGTGACGTCCACCGGCTCGCCCTTCATCACCTTTGTCGCCACGTCGAACAGCACACCATAGCGCAGGTCGATCGCGTAGTTCAGGCGGAAGAGCCGCCCCGGAGTACCGAACTGCGTGGAGAAGTGCTGGATCATCCGCTCCCGGCCAATGCAGGAGAAGGCGTACTCGCCCGGCGGGTCGAGTGGGCTGTCCTCAGTGGAGCCGGGGCCCGTGATGGGCACGAAGGGGTACACACAGCCCGTGGAGAAGGCCACGAGGCGGGAGGCGCGGAACGACTCCGCCACCAGCGCCGGAACGTGGGTGTTCATCGCCCAGGTCAACGACTGGTCACCGTTGGCTCCGAACTTCCGTCCGGCCATCAGGATGACGTTGCGCGCGCGCGGCAGCTTCTCCAACGCCGCGCGGTCCAGGAGGTTACAGGCGATCGTCTCGACGCCATGGCGCTCCAGCCCCTGCCGAAGCCCTGCCTCGCTGAACCGTGCAACGCCAAAGACGCGCTTGTCGGGCGCCGCATTGCGGGCGAGGCGGGCGAGGGTGGGCCCCATCTTTCCACCGACGCCGAGGACCATGATGTCCCCCTCCAGAGTGGCCAGATCGGCGGCCAGTGCACGGCTGGGGCGGGAGAGGAACTCGTCCAGCTCGGCCTCGTCCGCGATGCGGTCGGGGAGGTCGGCGGCATCCAGCCAGCGTTGACCGCCGGCATTCTCGATGGCTTGGGCGGACATGGCCTATCCCTTCCTGGCGTCCTTCGGGACGAAGCGGTGCTCGAGCCCCAGCACGAGGAGGTAGAGGGCGAGGCCAAGCAGGGTGAGGATGATGACGGCCATGAACATGGCTGCCGTATCGAGCGAAGTCTGGACCTGGATCATCAGGTAGGCGAGGCCGCGCTCGGAGGCGACAAACTCGCCCACCACCGCGCCTGCCACGGCCAGGATCGAGGCTACTTTCATGCCGGAGAAGATGTAGGGCAGGGCGCCGGGAAGCTGGATGTAGCGGAATACCTGCCAGCGCGACCCTTTCAGCGAGTGCACGAGGTCCAGAAGATCCGGCTCCACCTCCTGCAGCCCACGCACGGTGGTGAGCAGGATGGGGAAGAAGCAAAGGCTGAAAGTGATGAGCATGTTGGTGGCGATACCGTAGCTCATCCACACGATCATGATCGGGCCGAGCGCCACCTTCGGGATCATGTTGAGGGTGACGAGCAGCGGGAAGACTAGCAGCGACAGGGTGCGCGACCAGGTAAAGAGAAGCGCTCCCGCGACACCAAGCACGATCGCCAGCAAATAGCCGCCCCCGATCTCCATCAAGGTGACCAGCGTGTTGGACAGCCAGGCGTGGTTCGGGTTGCCGAGGGTCGCCACCACCGCGCTCGGCGCCGGCAGCAGGAAGGCGGGCAGGCCGGCCAGCCGCGCCAGGGCCTCCCACAATGCGATGGCGGCGAGATGCACGAGCAGGATGATGCCCCAGCGCCGTCGCATGGCTCTGACAGCGGCATCCCGGCGCGGGCCGCGCGCGGCCGCGGCGCTATCGGCTGGAATGTCGGTGCTCGCCTCCGCAGTCATGCCAGCCCTTCCTTGTCGTGACGAAACGCTAAGGCGGTGCAAGGCAAGGTGTCAACTAGATAGTTGATAGGTTCCGGTCAGGGGCGAAGGGCGGCAAGGACGAAGCTGATCACATGTGCCCGGTGGCGTGAGATGGAGGGGCGGGTATCCAGCCGCTTGCCGAAGATGGCCGAGAGGGTCCGGTTGTTCGAGAAGAAGAAGTACGAGATGCCGGCGATGGTGATGTAGAGGTCGATGGCGGCCAGGTCGCACCGGAAAAGCCCTTCCCGGGCTCCGCGGTTCAGCGTTTCCTCCACCATTCCAACCAGCGGCGAGTGCATCTGCCGCAACCGCGCTGAGGCGCGGACATGGCGGCCGCCATGTTGGTTCTCGTCGTTCAAAAGCGCCACGAATTCTGGATGAGCACTCAGATAGTCGAAGGAGAAGCCGACCAGCTTTTCCATGGCCTCCCGCGGTGGCAGGTCGTCCAGGTGCAACGCTCGCTCCTCTTGACGGATGGCGGCGTACACCTCCTCGAGCGCTACGGTGTACAGGTCCTCCTTCGTGCCGAAGTGGTGGTAGACGAGCTGCTTGTTCACCTCGGCTCGCGCCGCAATCTCGTCCACACGGGCGCCGGCTAGACCCTTCTCCGCGAACTCGCCGATTGCAGCATCGAGCAGGGCACGGCGTGTGCTCTCCGGATCGCGCTTGCCGGGTTCGCGGCGCGTGGTCGTCGGGCGGGCGGCGGCTCGGTTCGACATGCTGGCTTCCGTACCAACCATTTGGTTGGAAATTTGTTGCAGCTTGATACTAGCGTGATAGGCTCGGCATGACAGCCCGGCAGCACCGGGCCTGGGAAGGGGATCAAGCGCGCATGCCCAGCGACCTCGCTGCCGTCAAGCGCCGCGGGCTTTTGCTCGCCGGCCTCATTACTCCTCTTGCCGCACCGGGCATTGCCCGAGCCCAGGCGAAGGAGAAGATTACCTTTGTCCTCAACTGGACGCCGTATGCGGATCACGCGCCCTATTACCTGGCTAAGGCAGATGGCTGGTACGACCAGGCCGGCCTGGACGTGACTATCGAGGCCGGTCGCGGATCCGGCCTGTCTTCTCAGCGTGTGGTGGCCGGCACGGCGCAGATCGGCATTTCCGATATGGCGACCGCGCTGCTCGCTCGCGGGCGGGGCGGCAACCTTGTCGCGGTGATGACGGTCTTCGCCAACTCCCCCCAGACCTTCTATTGGCTGAAGAGCAACGGCATCACTGGACCGAAGAATTTTTCTGGCCGCTCCATCGGCAACCCGCCCGGCGATGCTTCCCGTATCATGTGGCCGATCTTCGCTCGCCGGGTTGGAATTGATCCGTCCTCGGTCCGCTTCGTCAACGTGGCGCCACCTGCCAAGATTCCCTCGCTAAAGAACAAGGTGATCGACATCACCTCGGATTTCTGGAACGAGCACGACCTGAAGGTGCGGGAATTTGGCGCCGATCTCGGCTTCCAGCGCTGGATGGACATCGGCATCAATCCTTACGGCAACTCCATTGTCGTGAACGGAAATTTCCTGGCTCGGCAGCCGGAGGCCGTCCGCAAGTTCGTGCAGGTGTCGCAGCGTGCCTTCGCGGTCTCGGTGGCCGATCCGCAGCCTGCTATCCGGGCTCTGTTTTCGGCAGCTTCCGGCCTGGATGACTGGACGCAACAGCGTGTCTGGGAGCGGGTTGTTGAACTGCAGCGCGACCCCACGACCACGAGCGTGGCCCTTGGTGCCTTCAGTGCGGAACGGATGAAGGCGGATTACGAACTGATCCAGAACAACTTCGAGGGGGCGCAGCCTTTCGATATTGAGAAGGCCTATACGAATGCCTTCCTCGACACCTCAGTCCGCATGACGGCAGGATGAACGGACTGTGGCAAGGGCGGGGCTGACCCCGCCCTTTTTCATGTCAGGCGTAGCGTGCGATGGCCTGGAGAACCGGGCTGTTCTCCGTCATGTACTGGTCCAGGATATCGAAGTGATCGTAACCCGGTAAGACGTGCACCTCCGGGTCGCCGCCATGTCGGCGCAGGTGGTGCGAGTAGCGGAAGGTTTGGTCGATCCAGTGCCAAGGCTCGCGCCCACCGGCGAAGAGATGAGTATCGGCCCGCGACTGGGGTGGGGCGCGTTCATAGTCGTGACGCCTAGCGATTTCCGGGGTGAGCTGCAGGTCCTGATTAACCGTCGTCAGCATGGCTGGCGCAGGGTCATAGATGCCGCTGATCATGATCGCGGCCTGCAGGGCAGAAGTTGATAGTCCCCTCGCTGTCCAGTCCGTGGCTAGGGCTGCGGCGCAGAGATGCGCTCCGGCGGAGTGTCCGGACAGTGTGATCCTGCTTGAATCGGCGCCAAACTGCTCCCCATGCCGCGCGATCCACTCGACGGCAGCAAGGGCCGAGTCCACTGTGCCGTCCAGGCTCGATCCGGGGCATAGCTCGTAGCTCGGGATGGCAACCGTGAACCCGCGCTGCACCAACGGTGCTGCTACGAACGCATAACCGTTCTTGTCGTTCGCTCGCCAATATCCGCCATGAAAGAATATGTGAATTGGTGCATCCTTCCGGGGCGCTCGGTAGATGTCCAGGCAACGGCGGGGGTGCTCGCCGTAGGCGATGTCCGAATCGCTCCGCACACTCAGCAACGCCGCATCGTTCAAAGGGGCGCGGCGCGGCCGGTGGGCTTCGTAGTCCGGAAAAGCCTGCTGGGGATTGTATTGAAACTCGTGTTCTTCCCGGGTCAGCGTAGCCCAGGCACTTCCTGAGGGCATCTTTTACAGTCCTTCGCTGAAGGTGGACTTTAGAGGCTTGAGCTAAATTGCTCCCGGAATCAACTTGGCCGCTTTGCGGTTGGCGGACATGCACGACGTCCGCATAGTCGCATTAGTGAGGCAGAGGGACGGTGCAGGCTCGTCACATTCTGCTCCAAATATATTTAGAACGAATAAAGAGGTTGGGACAACAAGTGGGATGCCGCTATGAGGCCCCACAGTGTTGGTTGTTTGGACAAGAGATTATCTGGCGATCCAGATTGGCCCTTGCTGCAATGGGAGCAGTTCTGGCGCGCTCGGCTGAGACTTCGGAAGTCACCTCACTGAGCATCGGTAACTGGCGCGCTGGCGTCTACACGAACGATCGCACCGGTGCATTCAGTCACCGCGCTGCGAACGCCCCATACAAAAAGGGCATTCGGCTCACGCCGGGGCGCCCACCATCCACTCCTGCGGCTTGGGGCGCCGGCGCCACGGCTGCGTATTCCTGGATACGACGGCGAGGGCCTGCTTCTGCCCCACGCCAAACGAGGTGCTTGCCGTGGTGACGCCGGTGTTGATGAGGTCATGTCGCCCTTAGCCTCGTAAAATCCTTACTTAGCGATCTCTGTGCTACGTGCACTTTGGAGGCTGCATTCTTCTCCGGGGGGCTTCCTCCACGCGGGCAGGCTTAGATATGCGGCATCGTGGCTTGCCTCCTGGTTCGCTCGAGGATGAGGACCCACCACAGGTCTCAAGCAGCGTGAGACTTTCGGCCCTTGGCTTCCATGTCAGAGCGGGCCTTCCAGAAGGCCATGTCCGCCTCCTTGCTGAACATGACCCGAACACCTGTGGCGCCCTTGCTCACCCGGAGCTTTCCACCGTTCCGGGACCGGTGATCCTCCATCCATTCCTTGAACACCGCGTCTTCGGCGGTGTGCCCTTCGAATTCGAGAACCCCGGCGATCTCTTCCT
>NZ_JBNBZS010000143.1:0-8690 GCF_049629625.1 Roseomonas chloroacetimidivorans
CGCACCCGGCTGCAGGCTCTCGCGGACCACCCGCACCTTGTCCGCATCAGGCCACTCTCGCCGCCGCACCGGTCGCACCTCGACCTGGACGCCCCGATCCGCGCGCGCTCGCAAAGCGCCCTTCCGATCGTCGGAAGGATCCGCTCCGAGCGCTTCCAACACTTCAGCTTCGTCCGTCATGCCCGCCATCTCGGCAGGCATGACCCGTCACCTCAAGGCCGCTGAGGGCTGACGCTTACCTCGCCGCCGCACCGGTCGCACCTCGACCTGGACGCCCCGATCCGCGCGCGCTCGCAAAGCGCCCTTCCGATCGTCGGAAGGATCCGCTCCGAGCGCTTCCAACACTTCAGCTTCGTCCGTCATGCCCGCCATCTCGGCAGGCATGACCCGTCACCTCAAGGCCGCTGAGGGCTGACGCTTACCGAGGAGGCGGAGGTCAGGGAGGATCATCCGATCCTTCCTCCACCGGGGTCCGCCGTCGTATGTCCAAGCGGCGCGCCAAAGGACGGCGGGCAGATCCTCCACAGGTCTGTTGGCGCCCCCGGTGGAAAGGACGGCGGGAGGGCTTTGGCCCCCCGCCGTTCAGCTTTCGAAGACCGGCGCCGGCCGCGCCCGGCTACCGACCTTGGGCCGCCGAGGTTCCTATCCCCAGATCCGAGCGGAAGCCGCG
The DNA here is from genome assembly GCF_049629625.1 of Roseomonas chloroacetimidivorans. Taxonomy (NCBI): domain Bacteria; kingdom Pseudomonadati; phylum Pseudomonadota; class Alphaproteobacteria; order Acetobacterales; family Roseomonadaceae; genus Roseomonas; species Roseomonas chloroacetimidivorans. The sequence continues at coordinate 671 of NZ_JBNBZS010000143.1, forward strand.
TCGTAGAACTGCACCTCCAGCGGCCTCCGGGTGCCGCGCCGCTCCGACATCTCCATCGCCCTGCGGACGATGCGGGCGTTGGCGGGCGAGGCAGGATCACCGTAGAGGCTGATGAACAAGCGCTTCACCTTCCCACGCTCGACCTTACGCAGCACGTGTTCGTCGTTCGGTGCGAGCGAGTGGCCGTAGATGAAGAGGTCGCCGGCGATGCTGCCGAAACTTCGCAACGCGCGGCTCAGGTATCCGTGATGCTGAACGCGGGCGAGCTTTTGCCGGCTCTCGCCCTCCGCGACGAAGAGCGGGTAGCGCTCCTTATCCAGTGCCTCCCGGATCTGATCCATCAGCGGCACCGACGTTCGGCTCCAAGTCCGCTTTTGCAGCTCGGCACCAGCGTCAAGGAGGTGAAGCGCACCGTGGAGGAAGTGGACGTCCTGCTTATCCCCGCCCTCCCAGACGACGTACTCGGTCCCCGCCTCGCCCTCGGGGTTCGCGAAGCCGTCCTTCCGGGGCAGGACGGCGCCATCCGCCTCGTCGTGCATGAGCGCCCAGTAGAGGAGGAGATCGTAGTTGAGGGTGTAGTAGCAGTCGAAATTCCGGAGGAAGGCGCGACACGCCGTGAAGGCGGCGTCGCCGACGGCCTGCGGACGGCCGGGATGCCGACTAGCGATCGCCTCGACGAGAATGCTCTTCAGCGCTTCCGCGTCCTCTCGCATCTCCCCCGCCATCAAAGCGCCCGCCGGCCCGAAGGCCGGGGCGATCCTTGCCGCGCTAAGCAGGGCGCGGATCACCTCCTCAAAATCGGAGGTCCCGAGGGCGTCGAACACCGCCTTTGCGCGGGGCAGCCGCGCCAGGTCCGCCGCTTCCAGGAGAGAGCGGTAGGTGAAGGCCTCGGCCCTCCACGCGATGCTGAAGCCGTTGCCGAGGAGGAGCTTGCGCTTGCCCGGCTCGGAGCGCTCCAGCGCCTCTCCAAACGTCATGACCACGGTCATCACGCGGCCTGCCGCAAGGCGAGGGCTCGCCGGAGGCGGAGAACCCGAACCCGGCATCTCCCGGGGGTACCGCCTCGCGCCTCCGCGATCTCGTCGTAGCTTCGGCCAGCGCCGACGTCGCAAAGGATATCCCACTCCGATACCGTCACGCGGCTCCGGATAGCCTTCAGTGTGAGGCCAGCGTGGAGCACGGCCTCCGGGTGCTGGGGGGCGGTCCAACCGGCCGCATGGCGCCGCAACGCGCCCCCGCGGTGTACCTCGCGCCGACGCGCAGTTGAGACGACCCGAGCGACGTCGCTGTCGTTCTCGGAGTCTTCAGCGGAAACGCCGAGGAGGTGGTCGAGGCCAGCCTCGACGGCCCAGGATCGCGCGTCGGCGCGTCGGTTCCGTCCGGCCTGTTGCTGGAGGCGCGCGTACGCGCGCCAGGGATGCGGGATCTCCGCCATCGTCCGAACCCTTTGCTCTGTGCGGGCCACTGTCGGCTCGCGGGGTGGTCGGAACGTCGGCTCGCTCCTTGGCTTCTCCCGCTGCCTCCTCCCAGGACGCTGTGCCTGGACAGGGGTGATGCGGGACCGAGGATCGAGCGTTCGGCCCGGTGTTAGGGTAGCGTCATGTTCCGCTTTGGCAAGATGGCGGGGGGGGCACCCCCCCCCGCCACCCGCTCAGATGGTCATCTGCACCTTGTAGGTTTCGGACCACTCGCGCCGGAGGAGTTCCAGCACCTTCCGCGTTTCGTCGCCGGTCCCGGCAAGACGCCCCTGCGTGCGCGCCAGGGAGAGCAGGAGAAGATCAAGCGCCACGATCGGGCCGCTCTGCTCGGCGGGCACCGCCGGCATCCCCGGCGCTCCCTCAGTCTCGGCCTCGGTCACCTGTCCCATCTTGCTGACAGGATCATACAGGTGCGTGAAGAACGGGTGGGACGTGTTGAGGGTGAGGATCGTCCGGCCGAACCGCTGCTGCACGTCGTAGAAGGGCCAGTACTCGTCGTGGCGGAAGGTAATGATGTACGGGGACGCCTTCACCCGCTCGAAGGCCTCCTCCTCGCTCTCGCCGTCGCGCCGGAGGGTGACGGCGAGGCCGCGGAGATTGTCGTCGAGTTGAGCCTCCTCCTCCGGGGTAAGCACCATCACCTGCGTGCGCTGGAACGGGTCGGCCTCGGCCGCCTTCGCCTCGCTCGCCGTGGGCTTCGCCGGCGTGCGCGCGGCCTTCGCCTGCGCCTGCACCTGCTTGATCGCCTCATTGATGGACGTGATGTCGTCCCCGATCGCTTTCTTGATCGCCTCCTCGACGTACCCCTTCATCCGGACGCCCTGCTTGTTGGAGGCAATGCCGAAGGCCTCGTCCAGCTCGCCAGGGATGTCGATCTGGATCCGATACCAGTAGGTGACGCTGTGGCGCGTGGTGATGCGCGGCATCTGGCCCGCGAACACCTCACGGTCGTTCCGAAGGATCGAGACGGTGTATCCGTCGAAGATGCGCAGATCGTTGTGCTGCACCTTACGGGGCAGGACGGACCACTCCTCGATGGGCAGCCTGAACATTTTGATGGTAATCGTCGCCGCCTCGTCCTCCGGGCCGTTCTCGTGCAGCTTGATCCTCACGGGCTTGGCGAGGATGAGGCGGCTCTGCTTCGGCGTGACGTCGAGCCGCGTGTGGCGCGCGTTCGGCATCGAGTAGGTCGGGTCAGAGGCCTCTACCCGGCGGTTGTTCACGAAAAGTCGGAGACCGGCGCCAATGGCGCGGCGGTACACCCGCGCCATCTCCTTCGTCGCGTGCTCGGCGAGCGTCTGAGCCTTCGCATAGGTGAGACGGTCGCACTCCGGCATGTAGACGATCGTCCCCGAGCGCCCGAGGCGCTCGACGATGTCCTCGTTTCCCTCGACTAGCAACTGCTGCTCAGAGCGGTCCGAGGGGAACGTCATCGCCTTGCGAAAGAGATCGGCGACCTCGTCCGGCAGCTCGGACATGAGGGTGGGATCGGGGAGCTGCACGAGGTTGACCCGCTCCTTCCCGATCGCCTCGACGTCGAGGGTCATGTTGTAGAAGGCGCCCGCCTCCTGCCAGGAGTACAGCTCCATGACGGGGCTCATGCTGAGCGCGGCCGTCTTCATGCCCATCCCGAAGCGGCCGATGCCCTTGCGGTTGTTGAAGTTGAGCGAGCCGCCGAAGGAGGTCGCAACCTTTAGAGTCGCCGGCGCCATGCCGCGCCCATCGTCGTAGACCGCGGCGTCGATCCGGTATTCGCCCCTCTTCCCCGTCTGGCGGAAGAAGACGCGAACCTCTTTTGCGCCGGCCTGGATGGCATTGTCCACGTGCTCGCAGAGCGCCGAGGTGGTGTGGTCGTAGCCGACGTCTCGGAGGGACTGGATGAGGGTCTGCGCGAAGAAGAGCGGGACTGTCGCCTTATCCTTCAGGATGCGGCCCATCACCGCGCGACCGCCGCGCGGCGCGTCGGAGGACCATTCGAGGGTCGGCTCGTCGGGGGCGGCCCCGGGGATGTCATCGGAAATGATGTCGTCGTTCAGCATGGTACTCGTGCTCCATCGTCTGTGATGCCGGCTGTTCGGCATCGGGGCAAGGACCGGAAGCAGCCCTCAATAATGGAGGAGATGGCCGCGGCGGTTCGTTACAGCCGACGCATTCCAACCCGAACTCACCGTCCCACGGGTTGGGAATTGCTGCCGGCCCAGGTTGATCGGCGGCAGTGTCGCCCCATCCTACCTGCCCCAAACACCTCACCCAGCCCTGCCGACCCTGCTGTCAACCTGTCGCACCAGAACGAGGACCGGGAGGTGAAGGCAGGTGAGGGCTGGATGGGATGCGACCCAGGTGGGCGGCTAACGTTGGCCTTACCGGCCGGTCAATATGCGTCAGGGGAGAAGGCCGAGACGGTCTCAACAACAATATTATTGTGATGCCCTAATAAGTTTGTTGAGTAAACGATTGCGGCTCTGCTGAACTCTTGGTCACGACGAGCGGGCGCATGCCGTCGTGATGGAGGGATCATGTCTAAGAGACTTCTGCACTTTGCGGGTGTGCCACTCATCCTCGCAGCGCTGTCGATATCTGATGTCCGGGCACAAAACGGAGCAGAAACGGTGCTCGACAGTGCGTACACGATACCACTGTCGATCGGTGAAACCGTTGAAGTTTTTCCATCAACAACGAACAAGCGCCGCTTCTACGTCGCCCCCATCATGAATTTCTATCCCTTCGACAGGAATGGCACCAACATCCTGTATGCAAGGCATGCGCCGCTCAATGATCAAGCCGGAGCGGCACAGCTAAGCTTCCTTCTTTCAGTACCCGAAGTTCTTGAGGAGATTAGGACTGAACTCGCTCGAAAGCAGGTACGCGGGGATGATGGTGCAGTTCTTACTCGCGAACAGATCGTTATAGATATCCTAAGAATCGACGCGATCCGCCTTGACGTACTGAGCGATGACTACCGCGCGCTGTACGATGTCAGGCCGTTCATTTTGAACAAGCCTCCGTCACGGCAGAATATTTCGATGGAACTAAGCGCAAGGATAAATTCTCGTGAACTTGTGGATCGCATTAATAGTGGAGATATTCAGCTTCTAGTCACCTATGGCTACAATGAGGTAAGCCTTGATGAGTCTCGGCGAGTTTTGAGTTTAAGCCAAGCAATCGAAACCAAGGCATTCCGTGATTTAAGACAGCGTGGCGCAGAAGTTTTCACGGCACAACAGATGGCCCAGGCAGCCAATGCAATCCGAACCGAAATAACTGATAGTTACTATCCAGGTCTAGGAAAAATTGAAGAACGAACACTTTCGGCTGAGGAACTCCTAAGAGCATTCGGAGTGGTCGAGACCTGGCGTGCGACGCAAGAACAACTTCGGTCGATGGATGAACGTCTTCACAGACAGCTTAACCTCAATATTGACCCAAAGGACTATCAGCCATTCTCAGTACAGCGCGAAGTGGTTGATATAGTCAACTCAGAAACAGACCTCAAAACTAAACAGCGGAATTATTTCGAAGCATTTGACAGAAGCCGCCAGAAGTGGAATGTCTCAGTTCAGGGTGGCTACCCTCCTTATTTCGGTGGGTCTGCTAACTACGAAAGCGAAACTGAAAATTTAAGAAGGCGAGAAAATCTCTCAGAAAGAGAGTTCGCAGAGCACATAAGCAAGCACCACGGAGTGTCGTATCGAGACGAAATAAAACTTTTTCGCGGTCTAGAAGTTTACGATTTGCAGCAAATTGAGAGCCGCGGTGCAGTCAATATAACGACTGTTACTTATCGGCCGGATTTGCGTAGAAACATCAGGAATCTTTCCGTTCGCCTGAATCCAAAAGACGAAACCCAAGTTACTCGTCTGGAGCTTAGACAGCGTGGAATCAGAGTAGGTCCTGGCACTGCAGAGTTTGTGAATGCTTCCGGGCAGAGAATATTTTTTGCTGGACGGGATGCAGGGCAGGATGGCAGCGCATTCCTTTACAATGACGGCGGGCAACGTGTCGTAAGTTTGGGCACGAGCGTCAACAACAATGGCTTTGCTGAGTTCCGCAACAGCGCAGGCCAGCAGGTAACATATATCGGCTCAAGCTCTGGGCGCGATGGAATGTTAGATATCTCGAACAATAGCGGCAAAACCGTCGCTAGTATTCGGGTTAACGCCGGGGGATTTGGGCAAATTAGTCTTTTCAATCCGGATGGAAATCGGACAGCTAGGCTGACCACAGACTCTGCCGGAGGCTTTGCGGAATTTTATGACGCACAGGGTAAGGAAGTTGTTTATCTCGGGGCCAGCCGAAGCGGACGAGGAATGCTCACGCTCAACGGTCGAGGTGTGAATGACGTTTCGGAGATCTTCGAGCTCGCTACCCGCGATGGTGTTGCCCCTGGTACAGTGATGTCGATCAGCCAACATGGTGACGGGGTTGAGCCGTCTCGTGTCGCCTATGATAGCCGTGCCGTAGGAGTTGTAAGTGGTGCTGGGGGCTTGACGCCTGGCCTTATATTAGGAAGCAGAACCGACACCTCCAATGATCATCCAGTCGCAGTTACGGGGCAAGTCTATGTGCGCGTAATAAATCGCGGGAACGCGGTGCGTGTCGGCGATCTTTTAGTCAGTTCCGACATTCCTGGTGTGGCCATGAGAGTAGAGGATAGAGAGCGCGCGCTAGGCACTGTGATTGGCAAGGCGCTCGAAGACAGGGTCTTTGCCGAAGATCAAACCGAGGAACTGGTCCGAATGCTTGTCATGAATCGGTAAAATCCAGAACGAGCAACCTCCAACAACCAACTGGCTGCCAGCAGCTTGGCTGCTGGCGCCGTCTGTAAAACGCTATTCCCAGTTAGAGCCGAATTTAACTAGACACAATTTCGAACAGATGAAGGATAATGAATATGCACTTGGCTCCCGCCCTCAAAAACCTCGCTTTATTAGCTATTTTAGCATTTTATGGTGGTTCTTCCTTAAGCAAACCTGCTTCCGCAGCTAGTGGCGACATTTACCTTCAGATAATGGGATCAGATACGTCTTGGGCTGCACGGGAGTTTACTGGACATGCTTTTTCCTGCATTATCCTCCACTTAAATAACGGAGTTAAGGAAGATTGCTACGGATTCTATCCTGCAGGAGAAGGAACTCGGGCAGTGGTAAGTGGTCCCGGAGTTGTTAACAGCGAAATGGATCAAAATCCTTCTCGATTTTCGAGAGTGACAGTTTCGGTTGAAAGGAAAATAACTGATAGTCAGCGACGTGAGATCCTTCAGAGAATGTCCGCTTGGAATTCAGGCCGCTACAATCTGACTAATTCTAGCTGTATAGATTTAGCGCACGATGTTGCCGGCGTTGCCGGTCTTCGCCGGCCAGATCGCGGAGCGCTCCAGTTGCCGGTAGACTATGTAAGGGAACTTGATAAGCTCAACTAAAGTAGCATATCACCGCACAGAAACATGAAGATAATACGGCTTTTAAATATCTGGCCGGTTAATCTTGAGCGGCCATTAGGAAGCTAGCGACGCTAGCCGGCCGGTGCATCTTAGTAATGGCCGGATATTGGCAGGTCTGCCGCCAACTCTCGCTCGAAAGAAGGTGTAATAGCGAATTTCCTTGCAATCACCGGCGAGGGCGTTTATTCGATGTGAATCCGGCTGTTTACCTGAGCGAGTTGCTACATTCCCATGCTCTGTCTACGCTTGATTCCTAAGTGCTGCTTCTCGGTTTCCTGCTGCCGCGCCTGGGTGCGCTCCTGAACGTCCATCGCGAGCGGTCCGTCGCGCAAGACCGACATTACGCGTCCCACCCCGGCGAGGCTCTCGCGCCCATTGAGACCATCGGCGGCCTGTACAGCGTCTGCGCTCCGCACTGCCTCTTGCACGCCCTTAAAGCCTAGTCGCCGCTCCGCTGCCTCGACCACGGCCCGCAGCTCGCGCGCCACCTCCGGCTGTGCCAGCATCTCCCGGCGCCATGCCTCCGCGACCGCCGCATTGCCGGCACCCGCCCCCGACACCCCGGCCCAGTAGTCCCGTACCCCGCTCTGGCCCGCTCCGTCCCGCTGTCGCCGGTCCTCTGCCCGTGCCCGTTCCACGGCCTGCACCGCCGCCCAGGCTGCCGGGCTCAGCCCGGGCACCTCGATCGCATCCCGGCCGCGCTGCGCCTCCACGGCCGCCACATGGGCCGCCCCGGCCCGCCTCCGTGCCCCTGTCTCCCGGGCGAGGCTGCCGGGAACCGCGCGCGCCGCCTCCAGCGCCGCCACTCGCTCCCCCTTCGCTGCCGAGCCCGCAAACAGCCCGTCCCGCCCGCGCAGCGCTCCCAGTGCCTCCGGCCCAGCCTCCTGCAGCCGCCGCAACGCCGTGCGCAGGTTGCCACCCTCCTCCTGCAGCAGCGCCGCCAGCTTCTCCTCCGCCGCACCCGGTGCGTATTCCGGTGATCCTGATCGGCTGTTCCAGCCGAAGGTGATCACCCAATCCGGTGATCATGATCACCTGCCACGCCTTTGGGTTTGGCAGGGGGACGGGGCCGGGGAGCAGTACGGCCGACGGTTGTAGACTT
>NZ_JBNBZS010000144.1:0-8687 GCF_049629625.1 Roseomonas chloroacetimidivorans
GCCTTGCTGGCACCCGATCAACCCCTGGCCGAGCAGCACGGCCGCTATCAGGAAGTGGCGACTGAACCCGAACGGCAACTGCAGAAGGTTGCGCAGGAGATCGTCCAGGAGCCGACACCGCTTCGATCCTTGGACGCCAACCGAGGCGGAGCGGACGAAGCTCGAGACTCGGAGCCGTGAATCCTGCGAAGACAGGAAGTGCGAGGTGATGCTGGGCCCCTTATGTTTAGCCTTGCTGTATCACATTTTGATCGGATCTTTGGGTTTGCGAACCAGGTCCATGCGTCGCAACAGGCATCGACAATAGCTGCGTAGGTGTCGAACACGCGGTTGCTGAGCTTGTTGGAGCGCAGATAGGCCCAGACATTCTCGACTGCGTTTCCATGCTGCCTCTCTACGGTAGGTTCCTGCTGCGGGATGTCCCCCGCATTGCGGCCCGGAATTGGTCCAGTTCGTTCTCGCTCATGGTTACGAGCCAGATGTGCTGGCCGCCTTGGGTGGCCAGCCGTCCATGCAGACGGCCCCGACGCACCCAGTGGTAGGCGGTGTGACGATGGACACCGAGGCGCTCTGCTGCTTCATGGAGTGTCCACTCGGCACCGGGCTGCCGCGGCACGGCCTGGCTCCATATTGGCTTTTCGCCTGTCATGTGGTGGCGGAACAGGAGGCGTTGGATCATCCCGGCCTCGAATGCGGCGCGCTTGGGTGGGTGCCAGCCGGCTCCGTTCAGGGCCTCGGCGATGGCGGTGGCCGAGTAGCCCTGGCCGCGCAGATCACGGATGGTGGCCAGGATCTGGTCAAACCCACGCAGCTGCTCGAACCGGCGCACGGGCCTGATCAGGGCATGGTGGGTGCGCATGCCGCCGGCCCACTCGCAGGTGACCTGAAGGTGCTCACTGGCGCCATCGAGGCGGACGACGACCCGTTCAAGGACCAGACGGGCAATGGCCTGGCGGTCCTTCTGTGCTGTCGCCGATGCATGCCAGAGCGCTGGAATGTCCTCTGCCAGGCGGTGAATGGCTCGACATTCCTCCGGCCCCAGCCGAGCCGGCTCGCGTGCCAGTTCGCGCGCCTGCTCGGCCCCGAGTGCCTCCTCGGCGGCGAGCGCTGCCTCCCACTCCCGCTCGAGGGTGCGTGCTACCAGCCGCATCTCGGGATCGACGGCCTCGTAGCGCCGGCGCGCCAGCGCCGTCTCGTAGCGGGCCCGCTCCAGGCGTTCGGCCCAATGGCGTCGCCGCTCAGCCCGCTCGAGTTCCAGGTCCTCGGCCAGCTGCAGGCTGACCTCGAGCGCTGACGGTGTCAGCGCCGCCAGGATCAGCCGGGCGGCTAACTCGTCGACGGGGGCGGCGCTGAGCGACTGGCAGCGCGGCCCGGCAAAGGTCACCGCCTCCTGGCAGCACTGGTAGCGAGCTTCGCGACCGTTATTGTGGTAGGCGAGCACCATGCGCCGGCCGCAACGGCCGCAGTGCACGAGACCACCCAGCAGGGCGGGGCCACCCCGGGGGACACCGTCGTGCTTGGCCCGGTTTGCCGCCATCTGGTCCTGGTTGCGGGTGTAGGTTTGCCAGTCAATGTAAGCTGGCCAGCAGTCCCGATGCAGTACGCTCCAGCCCTCGGGTCCGCGAATGAACCGTCGCCCGCTGTGTGGCTTGCCGGGCAGTTGGGCCCGGCGTTCCATCCGACGCCGCCCATAGACATAGGCGCCCGCATAGGCTGGGTGGCGAAGCATGTCGGCCACTGTCGCGTGGTTGGGGCGGTTCCAGCGGATCTCGCCCTTGCCCGGGCCCGAGCGCACGCGATCTGGCAAAGCAATGGCGTGATCGACAAGGTAGGTCAGCACGCCGCGGATCGATCGGCGCCGCTCGAAGATGTCGAACACGAGCCGGATCACCGAACGGACCCCCTCGTCCGGGTCGAGCGCCACCTCGCCGGAGGGGCGCTGCACGTAGCCGCGTGGCAGACCGATCACGAGTTCGCCGCGGGCAGCTTTGGCACGGCGTCCCTCGTGCATGCGTCCTTTCAGGATATGCAACTCGGCCTCGCTCATCGTGCCCTTGAGGCCCAGCAGCAGCCGGTCATTGTAGGTGCTCGGGTCGTAAAAGCCTGCGGCTTGATACCCCTGATTGCTTGGCGAGCGGTGAGCCCGAGAGGGTAGTAGTCACCGACCCGGCGCATCCGCTGTTTGGCCGTGAGTTCGTGCTCGCGGCGACAAGGGAGGCAGCAGGAGGCGGTCACGCCTATGTCGTCTTCCGCGGCGATGTTCTGCTGAAGGTTCCGCTCGGGGCGACCAACCTCGTCCCCACCTTGCCGCGTCCACCTTCGAGCAAGCTTTCGCTTGAGGCGGTCCGTGAGCTGGTTCGTCTTGCCCGACAAGGGGGACGGGCAGAGCAGTCCGCAATGGGCGGGACCTCCGCGGTCGAGTGGGTGGAGGGTGGCCCGGTGCCGGCGCCGGGGTCTGCGCGCCGTGCCATGGGAGGTGAGCCATGACATCGGAACTCGTGACGGCCCGGCATCTGGGGCGCAAGGCGGTGATCTACATCCGCCAGTCCACGCCGCAGCAGGTCATGACCAACCAGGAGAGCCTGCGCTTGCAGTACGCGTTGCGCCGGCGCGCGCAGGAGCTTGGCTGGCACGAGGGTGACATCGAGGTGATCGACACTGACCTCGGGCGGAGCGGCGCGTCGGCCGCGCACCGCGAGGGGTTCAAGGACCTGATCGCCCGCGTGACGCTCGGCGAGGTCGGTCTTGTGCTGTCCTATGAGGTCACCAGGCTCGCGCGTAACTGCTCCGATTGGTACCCGTTGCTGGATCTGTGCGGCTACCGGCAGTGCCTTATTGGTGATCGCGATGGCGTGTACGACCCAGGCTCGGCCAATGGCCGCCTCCTCCTGGGCCTCAAGGGGACGATCTCCGAGGTCGAGCTACACACGCTGCGCGGCCGCCTGACCGCTGGCCTGCTGAGCAAGGCCGAGCGTGGCGAGCTGGCGCTGCTCCTGCCGGCGGGTCTGACGCGCGGTGCGCACGGCGTGGTGACGAAGCACCCGGACCGCGAGGTGCAGGAGCGGATCAGCCTTGTCTTCACGAGCTTCCTGGAGCTGGGATCGGTGGGCAAGGTGCTCCGCGCCTTTCGGGGCCGCAGGCTCGCCGTGCCGCGGCTCGACCGGTTCGGTGAGGTGGTCTGGCGGACGCCGACGGGGGGCATGATCGCCGCGATCCTGAAAAATCCGGCCTATTGTGGCGCCTTCGTCTACGGTCGCACCCGGTCCTGCCGCGCGACTTACGCCGGTGGCAAGCTGATCACGGCCCGCTGCCCGATGACGGAGTGGAAAGTGGTCGTGCGGGACCGCTATCCTGCCTACATCGGGTGGGAGGAATTTGAGCGGATCAGGGCCATGCTGCGCGACAACCACGCGGAGTACATGCGCCATCAGACGCGCGGCGTGCCCCGCGAGGGAGCTGCGCTGTTGCAGGGCTGCGTCTGGTGCGGCAGGTGCGGCCACAAGATGACCGTGGAGTACAGGAGCCGCACCCGCTACGTCTGCAACTTCCTGCAGCGGAGCCAAGGTGGGCCGCTGTGCCAGCACCTCCCCGCCGATCCAATCGATGAACAGGTGGTGGCCGCGTTCTTCGCGGCGGTCGGGCCAGAGGAGTTGGATGCCTGGGCGCGTGCGCAGGAAGCCCGGCGACAGGCGGAGGACGCGCTCGATCACGCCGAGGCCCAGCAGGTGGAGCGCCTGCGCTACCAGGCGCTACTCGCGGAACGGCAGTTCAGCCGGGTCGACCCCGACAACCGCCTCGTCGCCTCGGAGCTGGAACACCGCTGGGAAGCCGCGCTACGCGAGCTGCGACAGGCCGAGGAGGCACTTGCTCTGCGCCGCGCGTCGCGCACCGAGCCGGAGACGCTGACAAGCGAGGAGCGGGCGGACTTCCTCGCCCTCGGCCCGCAGCTACCGGCCATCTGGCACCAGCCCAGCATGGACCGGACGCACAAAAAGGCGATGCTACGCTGCCTCATCGACAAGGTCATCCTGCAACGGACAGTGCCCGAGCGGATCGATATCCGCATTGTCTGGCGGGGTGGGGACGTCGCCGAGGCACAGGTCGAGCCAGCGGTGTACGCCCTGCACGCCCTCTCCCGCGGCCCTGAGATGCAGGCGCGCATGCTCGAGCTGGCCCACCAGGACTTCCCCGATGCAGAGGTCGCCGACATCCTCACCCGTGAGGGCCATCGCTCGCCTCGCTGCAGTCGCGTGCTCGCGCGAACCGTGCAGGTCTTTCGCCAGCGCCACCGCGTGCTGCGGGGCACCAGCCGGACGCATCCCCGCCACATCCCCGGGTCGCTCAGCATTGCCGAGCTGGCCAGACGGCTCCAGGTGTCGCGCTCGTGGGTCGACCGCTGCATCCGCAGCGGCGCGATCGTCATCGTCCGCGATGCCGCGGCCAAGCGCTACCTGTTTCCCGACACTGAGGACAGCCTCGCCGCCCTACAGAGCCTGAAGTCGGGTCAGGTCACTCATGTCGACCTCGTACGGAACGACCAGGAGCAAATGAGGGCATCAACATGACGGATCGTAGAGGCCGTCCGCGTCCGCGATGAGCGTGTCGAACAGCGCGCAAATCTCGAGCAGCTGGTGCCAGTCACGGCACGATCGGGCCAGGCGCGATACCTCGATGCCAAGCACCAGGCCCACATGGCCGAGCCCTACCTCGGCCACGAGCCGCTGAAGTCCGGGCCTGTCCAGCGATGAAGCGGCTGAACGGCCGAGGTCATCGTCGATGACGACCACCTGTCCCGGGTGCCAGCCGAACTGCCGGGCACGGTCCGCCAGCGCGTATTGCAGCCGCGTGGACTCTCCGTGCTGCTGCACTTGGCGAAGGGTGGACTGGCGGACATAGACAATAGCCTGCCGCTCACGGTGGCGGGGCCGGATCTTGTCCGACAGGAACAGGGTCGCACTCGGTAGGGTCGGGCTCATCGGCCGTCTCCGCCGTGCTCGAGGGAGCCGCAAGACGCTGGCGGATCAGCTGGCCAATCAGCACAACAAGCCGGCGCTGCCGCTCCCGCGGCAGGTCCTCCCAGCCGATCCCCTCCTGCCTCGGGTCGCTCACGGCACAAGGCCACCCACCGAGCCAGCGCGCGCAAGGCGTCCAAGCCAAGCCGCGGCACTACAAGGACGTCACACTCAGCGGTCCCATGTCCAGACTTTCTCGATAGGGTTGAACTCCGGGGAGTAGGGCGGCAAGTGCAGCACAGTGATGTTGCTTGGCACGTGCAGCTTGTCGCCCGTCTTGTGCCAGCCGTCACCATCGATGGTGAGCACGGCATGGGCGCCGGGCGCCACGTGGGCGCTGATCTCCGTCAGGTGCAGGTTCATCATGGGGATGTTGGCGAGCGGCAGCACCAGCGCGGCCCCAACGCCACCGGCCGGGCAGATGGCTCCGAACAGATAGTCGGCCCTGAATAACCCGGTCAGGCCGCACGGGCTGTAACTGGGAGACGGTCTGACTGGGCGATTGCGTGAGTGAGGCTGGCGAGGAGAGCGGTCAAAAGGGCCCTGAGGTGGGCGAGGATCTTACGGATATTGTGACCGCAGCCGCAGAGCACGGCGAAGATGGCGTCGCCGAGGGTGCCCTTGAGGGCGCACCGAGCAAGGCGGCCATCAGTCTTCATGTGGCCGATCTCGGGCTCGATGGCGCTGCGGCGGCGCAGGAGCCTGGCCAGCCTCGGCGTCAGGCCACGGCGCGTGCCGCTGATGAGCACCCTGGTGCCTTGCACCCCATGGCCGCGGTAGCCACGATCGACCACGGCGAGGGTGGGGAGTTGCCCGGTCAGGGTCTCGACCTGCTGGAGGGCGTCCGCGAGGGTGTGGCCGTCATAGGGATTGCCGGGCATGGAGCGCATGCCGACGACGAAGCCTCCGGCGAGGGTGGTGGCGATGCTGACCTTGGCGCCGAACTCGTAGCGCACCCTGGCCTTGCCCTTGGAGATGCAGTCCACCTCCGGCTCGTGCAGGGCGTAGATTTTGCCCGCGCTCTTGGGTGTCTGCCGTAGCAGGCAGGTGACGAGCGCGATGAGTTGCTCGATCCGTGTCCGCAGCCGCCCTTCGGGGACGGCGCCGATCTTGCGGCCGATGTCGCGCAGGACGCGCCCCGTGTAGCCCTTCAGGGTTCGCAGCGCCTTGCGCATGCGCCGGAACTGCCGCGCATGGGCGTGACGCCCCGCTTGCGCGGCCAGACGCGGAGCCTTGCGGTTGTAGTTCTGCCGCAACCGAATGCCCGCCCTCTCGGCCAGCGCCACCAGCGAGCGGCGCGCCTTCTCGTAGAGGCGGCTGTCGGTCGGATGGGCGATGGCCTTCTCCATCACCGTCGTGTCCACCGCGACCTCAGCCAAACCGCGTTCCGACACGGCACCCACGGCACGGCCCGCCTCGATCGTCTTGGTCAGCAGCCACTCCACCCCCTCCTCGCCGATGCGGCCGCGCCAGCGGCTGAGAGATGAGGGGTGGATGGGAGCCTGATGCTGGAAGAAGACCTCGCCGGTGAAGTGCTGGAAATACGGGTTCTCCACCCAGCGGGCGAGCACCGCCTCATCGGAGAGGCCGTGGGCATGCTGCAAGTACATCAGCCCGGCGACAAGGCGGGGATGGATGGCCGGCCGCCCCTCACCAGCGGGAAAGAAGCCGGCCCACTCCCGCTCGAACCAGGACCAGTCGATCAGCGCCGCGAGCCGGACCAGCTCGTGCCGCCCATTGATCATGTCGACCAGGCGTGGGCTGAGCAGGTCGTCCTGCTCAGCCGGGCGGGAACGGTGCTTCATGCCCGACAGAATCGCAGGCTTTGCCGCCCATTCCAACCAAACCTTGCAATTCCAGCACCCCAGATCCCGAGCTTTCCTGCCCCAGATCAACAGGTTGCTGGTTGTTCAAGGCCGACCAGATACGCCTGTCGCGCGACATACGCCCACGAGTAGCGCTGGTCGCGGGGTGCGACGGGCCGGGAGGCGCGCTCAGCCCAAACCCGGGTCAGCGTGCCCTGCTGGCCGATGCGTGCTTCATCCTGCCACCAGAGCTCCAGCGGCTTGCCGCGAGCGTGCTCTGGCAGCGCTGCGTCTACAAGGGCGGCGAAGTTGTCCTGAAAGACGCCTGCGCCGGGGCGTCCTGTCCGGGATGCCGCGGGCGTGCGACCAGCCGGCGAAAGCCAAGCCGGTGCAGCACCGTGCTGATGCTGCGCTCGGCCAGCACGACGCCGAACTTCGCCTCGATCACCCGCGCCAGGTCGGCCCGCCGCCAGCGCACGACGCCATGCTCGGCCGAGTCAGGCCCGCGGCGGACCCACTCGGCCACCGTGGCTTCCTGCCCAGGCGAGAGCAGCCGTTTGGGTCCGAACTCTCCGTGTCGGTCGGTCAGCCCGGCCAACCCCTCCGCGTTGTAGCGGTGAACCCAGTCCCGCAGCGTCTGCCGATCCATGCCGGCGGCTTGCGCCGCTTCCGCACGGGACACACCTTCCAGGACCAGCGCCAAAGCGAGCATCCGGCGGGCCGCCGCGACATTCGAACTGTGCCGTGCCGCCCGGCGCAGACCCGCCGCGTCCAGGTCGTCCCGGGTGATCTTGATCGGTGCCGCCATGCTGGCCTCCGCGAATCGGCGTCAGCCCGCAGCGAATCACGTCAGCCACAGCTAGAAAACCCGCCAAGATTCAGCCAACTCAACCGCGCGTATAAGCGCATCGAGGAAGCGTTCGGCTGGATCAAGACCACGGACGGGCCGAGACTGCCTGCTCCGCCAAGCCCTCCGGCGTTCTGGCCCGGCGCTTTGGGGTGAGCAGCGAAACCAAGTGCATTGCGTTCCGGTGCAGTGCTGTTTCGGTGACCGGCCCGGCGGTGAATGCCCTCGCCCTGCCCTGCTTGACCACAGGGCAGCCTGGCTTGATGCTCGCCAGGTTCATGAAGTCGCGCTGACCTACAAGCTATGCGAGCCGTCCTGGGAGGCGGCCCTCCGCGGGCGGTAACCTCGCCTCTGCCGTCGCGCTCTGGGCGATGCTCCGGACCGCGTCGGTGGCCCGCGCCGCCGAGCCCTCCTCCTTCTGCCCCGTATGGGCCCGGGCGAAGATCGCCTCTATCGAGGCGAGGCGCGCTGCCCCATGGGCACTCAGTGGCCCGCCAGCCGTGGTGATGCGGCGCACTTCCTCGAGCCGGCGCTGGATTTCCTCGGGCGCCGTGCCGTCCAGCAGGCGCGGGAGCGTCAGCAGCGCCTGTTCCGGGTCCAGCAGCAGCATGAAGAACTGCTCACGGAAGCCCTGCTTGAAATCGGCCAGGCTCCGGCCGCCTCCCTCTTCCTCCAGCAATCGCCGCAGTTGGGCGAAGCCGCGCTCATCCGCCACGCGCTCTGCCAGCGCCACATAGGCGATGGCGCGCAGTGCCGCCTCGCGCGGGCCGCCGACGGCGATCGCGGCACGCAGCTCCTCGGTGCGCCGGGCGAGGAAGCTCTGATGCTCCGGCTCCAGCGCCGGGCGCCGGCGCGGTGCCTCCCCGGCCGGTAGTCCGGCCAGAGCCTGCAAGGCGGGCTGGCCGTAGATGCCGAGGAAGAGCCTCTCTGTCGTCTTGTCCCGCCAGTCCCGCCAGGCGTCCAGCGAGCGCACGACCTGCCGCGCCATCTCGGCCTCCATTTGGCGGAAGGCATTACCGGGCT
>NZ_JBNBZS010000145.1:0-8361 GCF_049629625.1 Roseomonas chloroacetimidivorans
AACGCCATGTTCCGCCGGATGCGAGTGAAGCAGCGAGCCCTTCGCTGCCATTGCCCGGCTCACCCCCGCCCAGACGATGCTCGACATGACAAAACCGATTGCCGATCCGCCTCATACGAGTCGAGCTAAGGTCGGCTGCAGCTATCGAGCCCCGAGGGCCGCACCGGATCGATCCGATAACCAGCGCCTATTCTTGCTGAAGTCTATGAGGCAGCAAGCTTCTTCCCCCTGACCGCTTGGTCGTAACGTGCCTTCCAGAATGCCATGTCAGCCTCCTTGCTGAACAGCACGCGAACCCCGGTCGCACCCTAGCTCACCCGCACCTTCCCACCGTTGCGGGATCTGTGATCCTCCATCCATTCCTTGAAGACCGGGTCTTCGGGAGTATGCCCTTCGAACTCGAGGACCCCGGCGATCTCTTCCTGTTTACGGCGTTTCACCACGGAACTTACCCTTCCAGAGACGCGACATTTCGCTGTGCCGGAAGGAACGAAGCTGGCCCGTCGTTGGCTGCGATCCACCGGGGCGCCAGCATGGCGGCGCACAGCCCGGGTCCGCGGTGAACGGGCTGGGCTGCTTTGAGCCGACTGCATTTCGGCTGCCCAGCACGGCCGTGAGCGGTCCCGACATGCTCCTGGACGGCTCCAGTCCCGATCCGTGCCGGCCGTCGCGACCGCGGAATGGCGGAGCGAGCCCGGCCTCGCGGGCCCCGCCACAACGCAGACGGGGCCAACCCCGAACCATGCAATAAGCTCGCGAGCATGGCTCGGGACGCGAGCGGCCTCGTGTTCATCTGGGAGCAGTTGGGAGGGCGGCGCGTTCCGCTGGCCGCCGGTAGTGGACGGCATCGCCCTCTGCGGCCGGTACAGGCGCGGCGAGGTTCGCGAACGGGCGGAGC
The DNA here is from genome assembly GCF_049629625.1 of Roseomonas chloroacetimidivorans. Lineage (NCBI taxonomy): Bacteria > Pseudomonadati > Pseudomonadota > Alphaproteobacteria > Acetobacterales > Roseomonadaceae > Roseomonas > Roseomonas chloroacetimidivorans. The sequence continues at coordinate 899 of NZ_JBNBZS010000145.1, forward strand.
TGGTCGTCTGCAGGACGAGGAAGCAACCCTCCCGGGGACGCAATCCGGCCCCAGCTCCTGGGGGGAGCCGGGGCCGGTGGTGCTGGTGTGTCGAGCGGTACTTAGAAGATGAAGTCGGGAGCGGCGAAGGCGTAGTGGCCGTTCACCTCGAGTCGGAAGTCGGCCTTGCCGTCGCCAGTCAGATCGACCTCGACCAGCGTGTTGGCGCCGGACTGGATGGCGTGCAGTTCGCCGGCCTGCTTGGTGAAGGCATGGTCACCAATGAAGGTGAAGACATCGTCTCCGGTGGTGTTCGGCACCGTGTCGATCAGGGAGAGGTCGATTAGGTCGCCGTGGCCGAAGTCGAGGATGATGTCGTGGCCGCTGCCCACCTTGGAGTCGAGGAGCTGGGTGTAGGGGAAGGTGTCATTCCCCGAACCGCCGGTCAGGTGATTATTGCCAGGGTTGCCGGTGAGCGTGTCGTTGCCTGCCCCGCCATCGAGGCTTTCGTTGTCCGCGCCGCCGGAGAGGCTGTCATTGCCGTCTCCGCCGATCAGGGTGTCGTTGCCGTTGCCGGCCAGGAGCGTGTCGGCGCTGGCGCCGCCATCCGGCCGGTCGTCCCCGGCCCCACCGTCGAGCGTATCGCTGGCGTTGCCGCCGTCGGGCCTGTCATTACCGCTGCCGCCGATCAGGTGGTCGTCGCCGTTGCCGCCCAGGATCACGTCATTGCGGGACGCGCCGTCGATGATGTCAGCACCGGTCGTGCCCTTCAGGTGATCCGCCGCGTCGGTTCCGGTGATAGAGGTGATGTTGTCGTCCGGGGCCGAGCTGGAGGGGGGAGCGGTCTCGATCGGGGCGGGCGAGGCGACGGGCTCGGCGCGGCCTGGAGCAGTCGTGTCCGGAGCAGCGGCCCCCGGAGCGGTGCTGTCCTGCAACCGCCAGGAACAGCTGGCTGACCTCCTTGAGTAAGGGAAAAGGTCCGATCCGCGACCGTTTTCCCCGGGGAAAACGTCCGACCGCATTGCCGCCGTCACCTCGCAGGTGAGAGTATGAACCCGATTGTTCGGAGTGTAGACTATGGGGGATAGGCAAGGCTGCCGGGTCCTAGTGCTTGGCGGCAGCAAGGGGGGATGCGGCCGGAGTACGATCTCCCGCAACCTGCTTGTCTCTGCCCGGCAAGCTGGGATCAGGGCGGTCGGGATTGACCTCGACGCACAGAGAACGTTCCGCAAGTGGGCCGACCGCCGCGCAAAGGCGAGAGAGACGCTGACGCAGATCGTTGAGGTCGAAGTTATCGCGAGTACCGCCGACGACTGGGAGGAAGTCCGGCCGAGCCTCAAGGGCTTTCAGCTTGCCATTGTGGACACGGCCCCGGGCGTAGAACACGAAATGAGCCGAATGATCGCTATTTGTCGCGAGGCATCTTACGTGCTCGTACCAACAAGCCCCTCGACCGACGACCTCGAGAGCGTCGTGCCGTGGTGGCGGTCGCTCTCTGCAGGCGGAGCGCGAGGGGCGTTCCTCCTGAACAAGGCCAACCGGCGGACGCGAAGCTTTGGTGCCGCCCGGTCGGCTCTCCTCCGTCACGGCGCAGTGGCACCAGTCGAGGTTCCGCAACTCGAAGATATTGCTGCCCCGCATTCTGGCGGACTAGCGGTGGTCGACTATGACAAAGCGCGAGGTGCCGACGTCATGGCGGACCTATGGCGGCACGTCCGGCGGGAGGTCGAACTATGAGCGACAGACTACGCCGCCCCAGAGCCGGCGGGGCCGAAGGTATGGACCTCACCGCCGGGGACGACCGTAGCGAACAGGCGGTTGCTATTATCCGGGCTAGCGACGCGGGGCGGGAGATCGTCGCCGAACTTTTCGCGGGGATGGACTTAGACGAGGCGAAGACAGCCGCCATCGTGAAGGCGCGCGCTGTTGTGCTGGAACAGTGGGGCAAGGCGCAGGCGGCGTTCATCCGGGTTGGACAAACGCTCTTGCACCTCTCCCGGACGTTGACCGAGGAGGAATTCCAACGCGTCCGCCGCGGAAGCGAGCGCCTATTCCCCTTCGGCGACAGCACGGCGACTAAGCTCCGCAAGGCTGCAGAGTTCATCGAAGCCCACCGCATCCCCGCCGAGCAGGCACCGCCGTATACGATCACTTACGAGATCTCGACCCTTGCACCGGAGGGACAGGATCTTGTTCGTGAGCGGGGCCTCCTGCGGCCAAACGTGAGACGCGCTGAAATCGTCGCCATCCGCGAGGAACTAAGGGCGCACAAGATTAAGACGCCCGTTGTTTTGGAGGGCTTCGCCGAGGAGGTCACCAGCGAGGGCACCGGGACCATGCTAGGCGAATCTGCGCTCGCGGCCATGCGGGCCGAAGTCGAGGACATAGACCTGAAGATAGCCGATCTACAGGCTCAGCTACGCCGCCATCTCAACCGGAAGGCTGATATTCTTCGGGTGCTCGGCCTAAGCAAAGCTGGGTTCGGCTAGGTCGCGTGAGATGGCGGGCCCGCAGCCTGGGCGTGGGCTGGGTCGCCGGAAACCCTCGGGCGCATGACCGCCTGGCGGCCTGGCACGGCAGTGCCCGAGGTCGCCCGCAGCTGGCGCATCTGCTCACAGTTGGTGTTTGGACCACAGCGCGAGGGAAAATTTGGGCGAGTCGCGGTGAGGAGCTGCCCCGGTGAGCGGTGAAAGCTCTCGACGGAGGAACCCTACGTCGATTCACTATGGGGTATGAGCAAGAGCTTTCGACCCTGGGCTGTCGATGATGTCTGGCTGCTGCCACCATCGCTGCAGGAGTTCGTGCCGGCCGGGCATCCGGCGCATCTGGTGCGGGATCTGGTGGCCGAGGAACTGGACCTTGGTGCCATCCTGTCGACCTACGCCGAGCCCCGGGGCTATCCGCCCTACCACCCCGGGATGATGGTTGCCTTGCTGCTGTATGCGTACAGCCAGGGTGTCTACTCCTCGCGGCGGATCGCGCGCGGTTGCGAAGAGCGGCTCGACTTCCAGGCGGTGACGGCCCTGAACCGCCCCGACTTCCGCACCATCAGCGAGTTCCGCCGGCGGCACCTGACGGCGCTGGCTGGCCTGTTCGTGCAGGTTCTGGATCTCTGCCGCCGCGCCGGCCTGGTCGGCTGGGGGCATGTCGCCGTGGACGGGACGAAGCAGCGGGCGAATGCGTCCAGGCACAAGGCAATGAGCTAGGAGCGGATGGTCAAGGCCGAAGGGGAACTCGCGGCCGAGGTCGCGGCCTGGCTTGAGCGCGCCGCCCAGGCCGATGCCGTGGAGGATACGGAACACGGCTCGGAGCGGCGTGGCGACGAGCCGCCGGACCGGATGCGCGACAAGCAGGCCAGGCTGGAGCGCATCCGCGCGGCGAAAGCTGAGCTGGAAGCGGAAGCCAAAGCAGCACAGGCAGCTAGATGCCGTAATGGGCCGGCCGCCTGGGCTTGGGCGGTAGGGCGGCTGTCCCTCAGAGTGATGGTGTGTGGAACGGGGTCCGAACGGGTCGGCCCCAGGCATCATCGAGGGACAGCCATGGAGTACTATGCCGGGATCGACGTATCACTGAAAGACAGCAGCGTATGCGTGGTGGATGGCGGCGGCAAGATCGTGCGCGAGGCCAAGGTTGCGAGCGAGCCGGAGGCGCTGATCGCCTGGTTTGGCGGCCTCGGCCTGGAGGTGGCGAGGATCGGGCTGGAGGCCGGTCCCTTGTCGCAATGGCTCCATGCCGGGCTGAGCGAGGCGGGGTTTGAGGCGGTGCTGCTCGAAACCCGCCACGTGAAGGCGGCCCTTTCGGCCATGACGGTGAAGTGATCCTCCTTGGTTTCCGTGGACACCCAGAGGCAAGCTTTGAACTGGAGGTGTTCGATGGATCAGCAGGCGACGAGGACCAAGCCGCGGTCCTACACGGAGGATTACAAGCGCCAGGTCGTGGACTTGGTGGTCAGCAGCGGGCGCACATCCACGGCGGTGGCAGCTGAGGTTGGGCTGCACCCGACGCTGCTGTGCCGCTGGGTGCGGCAGTACGGCGCTGTCGGTGCCAAAGCTGAGGCGCCGCGGCCCGCAGCCCCTCTCTCCCTCAAGCCCGTGCCGGTTCCGATGGCCGACCAGGCCGCCGAGATCGCGCGGCTACGGCGCGAGTGCGATCGGCTGCGCATGGAGCGCGACATTTTAAAACGTATGGCCCGCCCCGTCCGCAAGGGTTTTCACGACCTGGTCTGATCAGTCTACGCCAACGTATTCGGCTTCGGAGACAAGCTCCCTGCCAAGATGGAGATCCGCGCGTCCTGGTTCTCATAAAGAGCACGGCGTCGAGCGCCATTTTTAAAACCAGATTTCCAGAACGCCGGTCGACTGTCAGGCCATCTCGCTTCCACCACCCGCAGACCTCATCCAGCCGCCCGCATCGGGTGAGCACGAACGGCTGATCTTCGGGGCTACGGCACCGCCGCCGCCTTCATCTCGAACCTCTGCCCACTCCGCAGCACCGCGCAGATGATCCGCGCCAACTTGGCCGCGAGCGCCACCACCACGGTGTTCACATGGGCCCGGGCGGCCAAGCCTCGCAGCCATGCGCTGAGCGGCGTGTCACCCTTGGAGAGCGTCGGCAGGGCCGCCCGCGCACCATGGATCAGCATCTTGCGCAAGTAGACGTTCCCTCGCTTGCTGATCCCCAGCAGCTTCGGCTTGCCACCCGTAGTCATCTGCCTCGGTACCAGCCCCAGCCAGGCGGCGAGGTCCCGCGCTCGCCCGAAGGTCTCGGCCCTGCCGATCGCCGCCGCGAGTGCGGTAGCGTTAAGCGGCCCGATGCCCGGGATCGTCGTCAGCAGCCGGGCTGCCTCGTCGGTCCGGGCTTCGGCCGCGAACTCCTCGTCAAAGGCCTCGATGCGTCGGTCCAGCTCGAGCCATTCCGCCCGCTGGTCCTCCACCAAGAGCCGCATCCGCGGGCTGAGCGGAACCCCCTCCTCGGCCAGCAGGGTCTCAAGGTAAACCTCCAACTTGCGGCGCCCCTGGGGCACGGTGATGCCGCGCTCGAGCAGGATGGCGCGCAACTGGTTGATCAGCGCCGTCCGTTCTCCCACCAGCCGGTCGCGGGCTCGGTGCAGGCTCTGCATGTCGAGCTGCACCTCGCTCTTGAGCTCGACGAAGCGCATGGTCGGCCGGGTCGCTGCCTCGGCGATCGCCTCCGCGTCCCGGTCATCGTTCTTCTGCGCCTTCACATAGGGCCGCACGTACTCAGGCGACATCAGCCGCACCTCGTGTCCTGCCTCGCGCAGCCTGCGGCCCAGGTGGTGCGCCCCGCAGCAGGCCTCCATCGCCACCACGCAGCCCGGCAGCCCCGCCGCCAGCTTGACCACCCCATCCCGGTGCAGCCGCCGTCGCAGGACCACGCGCCCGGTCGCGTCCAGCCCCACCACGCTGCAGATGGGGTGGACGGCCCCAGGCATCGATGTACCAAAATTCAGGTCGTTGGAAACAAACCGGTAGGACCGTCAGGGATGGGCGTTACGATGATCGGCTTGGATACAGCGAAGGCCGTGTTTCAAGTGCACGGTGTGAACGAAGCCGGAAAGGCAGAGCTGAAGCGCAAGCTCCGACGAGACGAGTTGCTGCCGTTCTTCGAGAAGCAGCAGCCGTGCACGGTGGTGATCGAGGCGTGCGGGGCCGGCCACCATTGGGCGCGCCAGCTGACCCGCCTGGGCCACCAAGTGGAGCTGATTGCGCCGGAGGCGGCTCGGCCGTTCGTGAAACGGGGCAAGAAGAACGATGCCGCCGACGCGGCGGCGCTGTGCGTCGCTGCATCGCAGCCGGATGTGAAGTTCGTACCGATCAAGACCGTTGAGCAGCAAAGTACCCTCTCGCTGCACTCCACCAGGACGCTACTGGTTAAGCAGAAGACAATGCTGGTCAACGCCATCCGCGGCATGGCGACGGAGTTCGGCGAGGTCGTCCCGAAGGGCATGGACAATATCGAGAAGCTGGTCGGGGCGGTCGAGGCGAACGAGGCGGTGCCGGAGTACGGGCAGGAGATGATCTGCGAGATGTACGCCAAGACGCTGGCCCTGCAGGAGAGCATTGAGGTGATCGAGAAGAAGATCGTCGACCACGCGAGGCACGACGAACAGGCCCGCCGGCTAGCGACGGTCCCCGGCATCGGCCCGATCACCGCTTCGCTGATCGTGGCTACGGTCGGCGACAACATCGGGGCGTTCCGGAGTGGGCGGCATTTCGCTGCCTGGCTCGGGTTGGTGCCGCGCCAACATTCAACTGGCGGAAAGACCCGCCTCGGCCGGATTACCAAGGCCGGAAATTGCGAGATCAGACGCATGCTCGTGCTCGGCGCCACATCGATGGTGTACCGGGCTGGACAGTGGAACAGCGCGGCGGGCGCTTGGCTGAAGAGCCTGCTGGAACGTCGGCCGGTACGACTGGCGACGGTGGCGCTGGCGAACAAGATGGCGCGCGTCGCCTGGGCGTTGCTGACGCGCAAGGAGGTCTACCATGCGAAGGGGCGTGTCATGAGCGTGACGGAGTCCGCAGCGTGATGGCCGATCGCATCTGGTGGATGGCGGACGCAAGTCCGTCCAGAAGGTCCGGCGGCAGTTGCTGATCGGCGTGGTGGGAAAGCTGTGGTCAAGACAGCCCGGGCAATACCGAAAGAACAGTTGTGCTTCGAGCACGTTCTGCAGATTGGCGCCTGGCACGTACGCGAACGCCCATGATGGCCAGCGGCAAAAGCCGCGACACAGGCCGGACATAAGGACGCAGCTGACCGGACTTTCCCCGATTCGGAATGGCATTTTTCGATAAGGAATGACGGCGAGAAGAGAAAGCGACGAGGAAAACAGGAGGGAGTTGATCTGCGTGAGAATGCTTCCGTGGCTGCGGCAGGTCACGCGGCGTTGCCGCCGTACGCAGTCAGCGCGGCGAATGTTGTGGTCGGAAAGGCTCGGCTGCCACGGTGCTCAGGCGTGTCGAAAAGTAGGTGTTCGCCATGCTCGCTCCGTCCGTCAAGAACGGGCGGGCTGCACGTGGCTCCGCTCACAACGCGCGCGAGGGCGCGCGGCGTTTTCGACACGCCTTGCGCGCCGTGCCCACCTGAGATGGCCGAGACGAGGTGTGTCCCGGCAACTCGATGCGGCGCGCTCACCCCGCGGCGTCAAACAAGGGGCATGGCTAGAAAGTTGAGAAAGCAAGCGAATTTCGTTGACCGGAAAGGCCGTCCACATAAGTTGTTCTTGCCCAGATCCACCCCGAGAACCGCAATCTCCGTCATGGGTCAGCCTCCTACACCCCTGGTTGCCCGGCCAGCTTACGCCAGCGGGAAAGTGGGGCGGGCCATCCCATAAAGTCCATTTCGATCTTCGCGGGACCGCTGAGATGAGGTTCCGCGTGGTCGAGGACTGCCGAGGCTCCTGGCCGGTTCAGGCGCTCTGCAGCGTGCTGGGTATCTCAACCGCCGGGTACTACGCTTGGCGG
>NZ_JBNBZS010000146.1:0-8161 GCF_049629625.1 Roseomonas chloroacetimidivorans
TGCGACGGTCTTTCTCACCGGGCGTCGTGCCGAAACGGTGGAGATGGCCGCCGCCACAATCGGCCGGGGAGCACGCGGCCTCGTAGCGGATGCCAGCGTGGCGCAAGATGTGGCGGCGGCCGTCGCCACGGTGCGGGACACGTATGGCCGTATCGACGCGCTGGTGCTCAATGCCGGGATCTCCGAACCGGCGCTGCTGGCCGAGGAGACGCCGGAGCATGTCGACCGGCACTTCCTGGTCAATGTGCGCGGCCCTGTTCTCGCCTTCCATGCGGCGGCCGGCGCCATGGACAAGGGTGGCTCGGTCGTGCTCATCGGGTCGATCGCGGACATGGCGGGCATTCCCCACTACGGCACCTATGCCGCCACCAAGGCGGCCCTGCGTTCCTACGCGCGCACCTGGACCGCGGAACTGGCGCCGCGCGGCATCCGCGTGAACGTCGTCAGCCCAGGCCCCACGGACACGGCGATGATGGCGGCCACGACGGATGAGGTGCGCGCGGCCCTTGTCGTGCAGATCCCGCTCGGCCGCATGGCACGCCCGGAGGAAGTTGCGGCGGCAGCGCTGTTTCTCCTGAGCGACGAGGCGAGCTTCATCGCGGGCGCTGAACTCTGTGTCGATGGTGGGATGCGGCAGGTCTGACCTGTTACGAGCCAGCGGAGTACACGCGCTCACGCAGCCGCCGGCCGCTCGCAGACCGGCGGCCCTTCGTCCGGTGAGACCATCCAGACGCAGGGTGGTATGTCCGCTTCCAGGCGGCCGGTGACACTATGCGGAGGATCGAAATGGGCGCAAAGCGGCTGTGGAGAGGTCTGCCGGAGCTTCCTCGGTCACTCCGGCACCACGCCCGCGAAGCGCGCCATCTCGGACCGGCGCTCGGTCTCCTCCAGCAGGAAGCGGCGGTAGTCCTGGGGCGACGACGCGACCACCTGGATGCCGAGCGGACGAAGGGACGCCCTCGTCTCCGGCGCTTCCAACGCGGCCTTCAGCGCGGCGTGCAGCGCCTCGATCAGCGGGGCCGGCGTTTCGGCTGGTACGTTGAAGCCGTACCAGAAGGCGCGGGCGGCGGCATTTGGCACGACCGAGGCGATGGTGGGAACCCCGGGCAGCTCCGCCAGCGGCGCGTCGGACGCGACGGCGAGCGCGACGAGCAATCCGGCGCGGAGGTGCGGTAGGGCGGTGGTGAGGCTGAGAAGGCAGAGATCGGTCTCGCCCTGGATGACGGAGGTCGTCATCTGCGCTCCGCCGCGATAGGGGACATGGGGGCACCTCGGACGGCGGCTGTGGAAGCGATGGAGTGGGTACCACCGCCGCAGCCTGGCCGAGACGGCCAGGTCCCGCCTCAAGCGCCTCGGCGAGCGCCTCGCCTCCCGCGGCCCCGCCCGTCAGGTCGCCGAAGTCCAGATCCGCTGCGCCATCCTCAACACCCCAACTTGTCGATGATCATGACGCGTGGTGGCCGCATCTGACGCTTAAGCAGTTTTCTGAGTAGCCGCTTGGCAGCTTGCTTATCCCGTCGGCCCTGCACCAGCACATCGAGTGCCATCCCGGTCTAATCAACAGCGCGCCAGGGCCAGTGCGTCACACCGTTGATCTTGAGGACACCTCATCCAGGTGCCAGTTGTCACCGGCGCGGGGCAGCCGGCGGCGGATCTGATTGACGAAAGCCTGACCGAACTTGCGGCTCCACTGACACAGTGTTTCGTGGCTAACCACGATGCCGCGGAAGGCCAGCATCTCTTCCACCATCCGCAAGCGCTGCGGAAGCAGCGTCCTAGGATACTGTGGGGCCGCCGAACTCTAGCGACAGCAATGCGGTTCGAGGAAGCAGGCAGAATGTTGGCCGGATTCGAAATATTCAGAATGGCCGCGCATCACCGCAATGGATAGCGTTATTCACCATCGCGCAGCTTTTCTGGCTGTCGTTCGTTCTGGTTGCTGGTTGATCCGCTGCCAGTCGTGAGGTCTGCCGCTGGATATGATTGAAGGGGGTTCCCGAAGGTAGGAGGGATGTACCGGTGTCCAAATGGAGGCGGGTAAGTTTGGGCCTGGTTTCGCTTGGCGGCCGGGTACGAGGTGCCTGGTGTGAGTTCCTGGCCGTTGCGAAATGTATTCGCAACACGAGCCATGGTGCCCTGGAGCGCTCCAGATCTGAGCGGCTTGCGGTCGTTCTCGCTGGCATGACGGATGGCGTGATGATGCTCGACGCCGATTTGCGCCTTGTGGAGTGGAATTCACGTTTCGCGGAGTTTACGGGGGTCCCGGAAGCAATGCTGCGGGTCGGGCTCCCCATGGCGGACATCCTGCGCGTCCAGGCCGCTGCCGGGGAGTTCGGCGAGGTCGATGTTGACACGGAGGTCGCGCGGCGCATGGCGCTGCTGCAGGCCGGTGGAAGCTCCGGGACAATCGAGCGGACCAGGCCGAATGGACGTGTCATGGAACTGCGCCGCAATCCTCTCCCGAATGGCGGATTCGTCACACTCTATACCGACGTGACGGCCCGCAGGCAGGCGGAGGAGCAGCTTCGGCAGGCGCAGAAGATGGAGGCCGTCGGGCATCTCACGGGCGGTGTAGCCCATGATTTCAACAATCTCCTCATGATCATTCTTGGGAATCTTGATAAGGCGGAGCGTGCGCTCAATGCCTCCGACCTGCAGAAAGCCCGCAATGGCATTGAGGTGGCGCGAAGTGGCGCCCGGCGGGCTGCCTCCCTGACACAACGTCTTCTGGCCTTCTCGCGACGCCAGCCGCGCAAGCGTCAAGCTGTTGACGTGAATGCGCTGGTTACGGACCTGTCCGATCTCATCCGCCAATCGGCCGCGGGCAATATCGCGGTTGAGTTTGCTCTCATGGATGACCCCTGGACGGTATTGGTTGACCCAAACCAGCTTGAGATCGCTCTGCTGAACTTGATGACCAACGCGCGGGACGCGATGCCGAAAGGTGGAGCGGTGACGATCGAGACCGCGAAGGCCATGCGTACCGCTGCGACTGGACTGGTTTCTGTCCCGCTTCCTGGGAACGAGTTTGTTCAGATCACAGTCAGGGATACGGGCGTTGGTATGCCCCGCGAGGTGGCCGCGCATGCCTGCGAACCCTTCTTCACGACAAAGGGGGCAGGGAAGGGCACTGGGCTGGGGTTGTATCAGGTCGTCGACTTCGCCGCCCAGGCCGGTGGGCATGTAAAGATTGACAGCGAGCCGGGGATCGGGACGGCTGTGACCATCTATCTCCCCCGCCTCATCATCGAGGATGTGGACCGAACGTCTCCCTCACAGCCGATGGACATCAGCCGCTTCGCGGGGAGGGGCGAAAGAATTCTGGTGGTGGAGAATGAGCCGGACATCCTGGCCTACACCGCCGAAGGACTCGAGGCGCTGGGTTACCGCGTTCTTTCATCGCAGGATGCTTCATCCGCATTGACGATCCTTGAGACCACACCAGACATCGCCATCCTGTTCACGGATCTTGGGTTGCCTGGCATAGACGGGCGCCAACTTGCCCGCGAGGCCACGCGGCGGTGGCCAGATCTGCCCATCCTTTACACCTCCGGCGGTCCAGACAACGCACCTTCGGGCGATGTCGCGCCTGGCCTGGAAAGCGACACCATCATCAAGCCCTACGAACTATCTAGACTGGCGCGCGCGATCCGTGCGGTGCTCGATGCGCGCCTGACGGTACGTGCATCCGGCCCGGCCTGAGGCTGCGCGACCTAGGAAACCTGACCGATCAGGAGCTTGGGCATGGCGTCAGCCCGAAGGATAGCATCCGGGCAAGAATCCCTGCCGAGCGCCTTGGCCGAGGCTCAACTTACGCGCGTGATGCACGTTTCGGTTGTATGAGATCCTCAAGGCAAGGCGCGGTGCTGATCGCGTCGAATATACGCCCCGCCGGCTCCGCATAGTTGGAGGACGGGAGACCCGTGTCATTACAGGAAGCTGCCACGTCGCGGCTTTCAGGCAGGTCCGCCCCGACTCCCCGCGCGACGACGGCTCCTTCCGCGGCGCGGCGGACGCGCGGCCTGCGAGCCCATCTGGTGGTGCTGGCGCTTGTAACTGCCGTCCCGGCACTCGGGGTGGGGGGCGCGGCCGTGTGGCACGCGGTCGGAAGCTACCGCGAGGCGTTTGAGGACCGGTTGCAAGACTCGGCTCGTGGCCTGGCACTCGCCGTCGACGCCGAAGTCAACAGCCATCTCACGACCTTGGCCGCGGTGGCCGCCTCCCCACTGCTCGACCGCGGCCCCGCTGAACTCGAGGGCTTCTACGTGCAAGCCAAGCGCGTCGCCGAGGCGGTCCGTTCGCCCATCGTGGTGGTTGCCCCAGACCTCTCTCAGCTGATGACCACGGAGCGGCCCTTCGGCGAGGCCCTTCCAAGGACCAATGCTGCCGAGGCGGTCCGTGCTGTCTTCAGCACGGGCCAGCCCGCCATCAGCAACTTGCTGGTCGGCGCGGTCTCCAGCCGGCATCTCGTTGTGGTAGCCGTTCCGGTGCTGCGCGACGCCCGCACCGTCCTGGTTCTCCTAACCCGGCTCGAACCCGAACGGCTCGCTGGCTTGCTCGCAGCACAGGTCGCCGGCTCGGACGACACTGTCGCGGCGCTCACCGATGCGCGCCAGAGAGTGGTTGCACGCTCGCAAAGCCATGAGCGTCTCCTCGGGGCCGCTGCGCCGTCCGACTGGAGTGCGCTCATCCCTGATGACGAGGCAACCGGCACTGGCCCCGTTCGCTCGATCGATGGGCGCAAGTTGATCTACGCCCAGCACCGGCTCGAGAGGGCGCCGGGCTGGAGGGTGGGGGTGGCCCAGCCAGCCGCGGCCTATCGGGCCAGCTGGCAGCGTCCACTTCTCGGCCTCGGCATCGGCGGCGGAATGGTCCTCCTCGCCGCGACTGCCTGGGCGGCGGCCCTTGGGCACCGGATCGTTGTGCCAATCGACGCTCTCACCCGGAAGGCGAGAGACGTGACCAGCGCTGGCGGCACGCTGCAGGGGCTACCCCCCTCGGGTGTCACCGAATTTGAGGCGCTCCGAGCCAGCATCGCCGAGGCGGAAGCGGCCCTGCGCCGAGGTGAGGCCCGGTTCGCCCGGGCCCTGGAAGCAGCCAGGGTCGGCGCCTGGGACTGGAACCCAACTGCCGATGTGATGAACAGCTCGCCGGGGCGCGCGGAGCGGCTGACCGGCCGAGCGGGCGGCTCAATCCGCAGTCTCGCGGCCTTCCTCGAGACAGTTCACCCGGACGACCGCCCTGTCGTGCGCGAGGCAGTGCGGCGAGTTCTGGAGCGCAAGACGGACGACTTTGAGGCCGAATTCCGCGCTGTCTGGCCGGACGGCACGGTGCGCTGGCTGCGCTCGGTCGGCCGGGCCACAGCCGACGCGGATGGAAGCGTCCGCGAGATCGCAGGGGTCTCGATGGACGTGACTGAGCAGGTGGAGGGCGCACGGCGACGGGAAACGCTGGCGCGCGAGGTTGATCATCGTGCCAGGAACGCCCTCGCGGTGGTCCAGTCCATTCTGCGCCTGACACCCGCCGACGAGGCGAAAGCCTTCGCCGCAGCGGTCGAGGGGCGCGTGGGCGCTCTGGCGAGGGCCCACTCGCTGCTCGCCGATGATGGCTGGTCCGGCGCCGACCTGCGTGCCGTGGTTGAGCGGGAACTGGCAGTCCACACAGTGGCCTCCGGAACGGTCGCGGCCCTTTCGCTGGACGGACCCCAGGTCCATCTCTCTCCGGCAGCGGTGCAGCCACTGACGATGGTGCTGCACGAGCTGGCCACGAATGCGGCCAGGCACGGGGCGCTCTCTAACCCAGGCGGCACGGTCGAGGTAACCTGGCGTGTCGGGCGCCGGGCCGGGGAGGACGGGCTGCTCCGCTTGCGCTGGGCGGAACAGGGCGGGCCGCCCATCCCGGGCCCACCGACCCGCCGCGGTTTTGGCTCGCGATTCATGGATTCCACCATCCGTGGGCAGCTGGGAGGCGTGGTGGAGCGGAGCTGGGCGCCTTCCGGGCTGGTGTGCGAAATCACTTTGCCGCTCGCGCGCATCCTCGTCAGCGCGATGGCGTGACGGGCCGGCCACCTGGATTGAGTTGGTGGCGGGGGCGGTGGCCCCCTGTCGCATGCCACGGAGCGCGAAACACCTGGGGCTGGTCGCGGTCGGCAGCCCGTAGACCTTGAGCATAGATGAGGATGGTCCCGTCAGTCCGAGCTTTGTCGTCAGAATTTATCGAGACGCTGCAGCCGACCAACGCGGTGTGATCGAGACACCGCCCTTCCTAACCTACGCTGAGGCCCGCGCATTTGGTCTACGGCAGATCGAGAAGGGAATGACGGGCGTGAAGATCTGTGCCCCTAAGAAGGGCAAGTCTTCCGCTTGGTTTGTCAGGGAGACATTCAGGCGAGGGGCGGAGAGCGACGTAACGTTCGGTCATGCGGTCCCTGATGACCGTTGTGCCGGATTGAGGAAAGCCGACGGCTAGCACGCTCGATCGGCACTGCTTAAAGGTCCGCCCGCATCCATGGCCCGGTTGGCCAATCGTCGTGCACCGGACCAGCGCGCACAAAAATAGCGGACTTGAGCAGGATCACCGGAGCGTGAAAGGGCGCATACGATGTATGCGGCGTCAAGAGCGTCGCCTCTGCCGAGCGGTTCTGCGGACGCCGTGACGAACTCGGTGGTTTCCTCCGCCCCTGCACCCGCCAGGACCAGCCCGTCCCCGCCAACCGCCGTCGCCTAAATCATCTCCGTCGTGCCGCTGCTGTTCTCGCCATTCTCCAGGCATCGTAGACGGAGTCCGACACCCAGCTCGCGCCACCAAGTTTGGCGTGAGTGCTGACAGGACCGCTCATACTTGCCGAGTTCTGGTAGCCAACTCCATTCGGCTCGTCACGCCCACCTTCTGGTAGATGCCGTGGAGGTACACTTTCACTGTTCCCTCGGTGAGGTTTAAACGCTCGGCGATTTGCCGGTTCCGGAGGCCGCGCTGCACAAGATCCACGATGTCCCTCTCTCGCGGGCTAAGCTGGCGGCCCGAAGTCTCGGCACCTTGCTCCCCGCGGGTCCCAAGAACCCGCTCTGCAACTTCGGAGTCCAACCAGCGGCGGCCTGCCATGACCGCCTGAATGCACTCCAGCAGCACCAGAGGAGCCGCCTCCTTTAGAACCAAGCCATTCGTACCCAGCCGCACCGCCTCCGCAGCCTGTGAAGCGGTTATGCTGGAGGTGAGCAGTACGATCCGAAAAGGCCGGGAGCCGTTCGCCGCCAAGCGGCGCAGCAGTTGCAGTCCATCCTCGCCCGGCATGTTAAGATCGAGCAGCAGTAGGTCCGGATGCGACCGCACCACTGCGGCTGGAACCTCGGTTCCTGTGGTGCACCGCGCGACAACCTCGTGGCCTGCCCTGGTCAGAAGTCCTGCCAATCCCTCCAGCACGATCGGATGGTCATCGGCGATCATGATCCGGGCCATGAGGCTCCCCCTCCTGGGTCTTGCAGCGGAATCACTATGGTAAGGCGAATTCCACAGGAATCCGATTTGAGCGTGAACATGCCGCCCAGTGCCGCGACGCGCTCACGCAGCGAGCGTGGGCCGATCCCGCCCTGCCGGAGCTCATCAGCGTCGAAGGTCCCTTGCTCGTGCAAGCATATTCCGTCGTTTTTGACTTCAAGCGTGAGCGCCGCCTCTCCGAGTACAGCAGCAATGGTGAGTTGACGTGCCTTCCCATGCTTCGCTGCATTGGCGGCGCTCTCCCGTAGGATGTGGCGTAGTTGATGAGCCAGCCGGCCCGATACAGATGCCTTCTCCGGCTCGAGCTGGAGCACGACATCCATCCCCCATTGTAGTCGTAGCCCGCTGGCCAACTGCTCTAGGTAGCTGGCGAGATCCACGGACGTCTCCGAGGCCAAGGAGGCCGATCCAGGCCGCAGGCGCGTGATAAAGCCTCGGAGTTCACGCTGCTCTGCCGCGAGCAGGGTGCCGACCTCGCCGATGCGCGCTTTCAGCTCAAGCGGAACTGTGTGTTCGTGGAGTGCGGCCTGAAGCTTCAGCGTACCCATCCGCCGACGGCCGCCTTCCCTGGCCTGGGTGCCCGCTGATCTTACTGACGTTCGTAAGAGTGTCGGTAAGGGCAGGTGGGTGGGATGGAGATCATCAGCGGGGTCGAGCGGCGTCGGCG
>NZ_JBNBZS010000147.1:0-7864 GCF_049629625.1 Roseomonas chloroacetimidivorans
CCGTACGGTCCGGCCGCTCAGCGACCTCGGCCGATCCGCAGCCCACGCACTCCATCTCAGGCTCCCTGCCACACACCCCAGCCGGCAAGAAGCCTACCCACACCCGCCCCACCTCGCCAATCCGGGCTTCCCCGGCGCGAGAGCTGACAGATCCGCCAATCCGGGCCTCCCCGGCGCGAGAGCTGACAGATCCGCCAATCCGGGCATCCCTGGCGCGAGAGCTGACAGAACCCTCCTAACCGACGGTGAAGAACCCGATCTTGCTGCCGAGCGTTATATCGCTCGTTCGGGTATCATCCATTGATTGAACAATCGACAAAATTTCGCGTAATGGCTGTGGCCGTAGAGGGCCGCTGAGGCTCTGGACGGAACTTGGAAGCGAACGCGTCATGTTGACAGCCCTCACGATCTTCGCGGCCCTAACAACCTTCGGATCGTTCGCCTGGGGACTGAAACACCACTTTCGAGTCGAAGGCGGAATGCCATCCCGGATGACCCGCCTTTCCGCATGCAGCACCGCCGCCTTCCTTCTCTTTGTAGGGCTTCTCCTCCTATCGGGCGTGGAGGCAACGGCAGGCATCGCTGCGATCGCGCTGTTCCTGGCCGGCGGGATCCTGTTCTGGTGGGCCGTTCGGACGACGAGGGCCCGGCCGCCGGCCATCGCCCACACCGACAACATCCCAACCATGATCCATGCCGGCGGGCCCTATGTCTATGTCCGGCATCCCTTCTACCTGGCCTACAGCCTCGGTTGGCTCGGCACCGCCATCGCCGGCGGCCCGATCCAGTGGATCCCCGCGATCCTCATTATCGGCTGGTACTACAGGACCGCCCATGAGGAGGAGGAGCACTTCGCTGCCTCGGAGCTGGCAGCGGAGTACGCGCAGTACCGGGAGAAGACTGGTCTGATCCTGCCGCGCGTGCTCTGATGAGGTCTTCCGGGATGCGTAAGCCTGTGACCTGGATCCGGGGTATTGTCGGCAGGATCCGGGACGCGATGAGCGTCCGGCTGCCCAGGAACGAGCAGGAAGCGGCGGTCATGCGCGACCAGTGCAACCTGCTCTTTCTACTCTGCATGCTCTTTCCGGCCGCTGGCAGCCTCAACGTGGTCGTTAACTCGCTCGCATTCGGCGTATCCGACGAGCCGTTCATGATGGCGATGGTCGCGACCGTCCTCCTGCTCTATGCGGCCATCATGAGGGCCGCCCTGTGCTGGAAGCGGGCGAAGGACGATCACCGGTTCCTCCGGCACGCCCAGATCCTCTACACCTGTCTGGGCTTCGCATGGGGGACGACCATCCTCCTCTTCGCGATGAACGGCCGCCCGGACCAGACCGTCCTCCTGCTGGGCCTCGCCTCGGGCGTCGTATCGACGCCCATCATCAGCGTTCCTATGGCCGTCGCCTTCGGCTTCTTCATCCCCAACGCCGTGCTCTCCATCTACGCGGTCGGCTTCGCCATGCCCCATGCCGACGTCTTCTCGGCGACGGCCTTCATCTCCTTCTGCGCCTATGCCACAATCGGCATCTTCTTCACCAACATCACCTTCAGCGGCCGCTCCGAAGCCCGCGCCGCCCTGCAGCGGGAGATCGAGACCGTCAACGTATTCCTGCGCGAATACGAGCAGGGCTCCCCCGACTGGCTCTGGCAGACCGATCAGGACGGGCGGATCACCGAGGCCACGCCCCGGATGGCCGAAGCCATCGGGCTGACGCCGGCCTCGGCGAATGGCCGGATGCTGGCCGAGCTCGTCTCCACCGTGCGTGAAGGAGACCAGGCGGAGGACAGCCCCCACCAGGATCTGACCGCCTGCTTCCGGGAACGTCAGGCCTTCCGCGAACTGCTCGTCCACCACGAGGGCGCGCATGGCATCCGCTGGTTCCGGCTCACCGGGCATCCGATCTTCGACGACCGCGGCAGCACCGCCGGATTCAGAGGCATCGGCCGCGACGTCACGGCCAGCCACGAAGCCAGCAAGAAGGTCAACTTCCTGGCCACGCACGACAGCCTGACCGGACTGCTCAACCGGCGCTCCTTCGTCGAGGCCGTCAGAACGCTCTGCGAGGAGAAGCGCTCCTTCGCCCTCATCCTCATCGACCTCGACAACTTCAAGGGCATCAATGACACCTACGGGCATCAGACCGGCGACCGGCTGCTCCAGGGCATCGCTGGCCGGATCCACCAGTCCATCCGGCCGCAGGACATCAGCGCGCGGCTGGGCGGCGACGAGTTCGCCGCGCTGATCGCGGGCGCGGACGGAGAGGAAGGCCTCGCGGTGGCCCAGAGGCTGGCGCTTCAGCTGGGCGAGAGCTTCGTGGCCGACAGTACCACCATCCATCCGGGCGCCAGCATCGGCGTCAGCGCCTGCCCGCATGACGCACAGGACCCGCACCGGCTGATGATGCTGGCCGATCTCGCCCTCTACAAGGCCAAGGAACAGGGCAAGGCCTGCCTGTTCGACCGCTGGATCGAGGAGGAGCACCACAGCCTGGTCAGCCTGGAGGCCGAGCTGGGCGAGGCCATCCGGAAGGGCCAGATCGGCCTCCTCTACCAGCCGATCGTCGACCTCAAGTCCCATCGCATCGTCTCAGCCGAGGCGCTGGTCCGTTGGAACCATCCCAGCCGCGGCTGCATCATGCCCAGCGAGTTCATTGGAACGGCCGAACGCTCCGACCTGATGGAGGAGCTCGGCCGGGTGATCCTCCAGATCGCCTGCCGGGACGCCGTCGGCTGGCCGTCCCCCATCCAGGTCAACGTTAACCTCTCGCCCCGGCAGTTGCGTTCGGGCCGCTTCCCCCAGATCCTCGCGCAGACGCTGGAGGAGAGCGGGCTGCCTCCGGAGCGCCTTGGTATCGAGATCACCGAGAACGTCCTGCTCGACCAGGACGACAGGACCTTGCGCCAGCTCGACACCATCCGGGAACTCGGCGTGAAGCTCGTCCTGGACGACTTCGGCACGGGCTACTCGTCACTCACCTACCTCCACGAGGTGGAGGTGGACGGCATCAAGATCGACGCCGCCTTCACCCGCAAGCTGCCGGAAAGGAAGGTCGCGGTGATCTACCGGATGATCGCGCGCCTCGCCATGGACCTGAATATCTACGTGGTCGCCGAAGGCGTGGAGGAACCAAGCCAGATGGAATGGCTCAACCAGAACGGCATCCGCTTCGCCCAGGGTTACCTGCTGGGGCGGCCCTCGCCCTCGCCGCCCACCAACCGGGTCGAGTACCTGGCCTGACGGGCTGCTCCCTTTAGAATGCTCCCTTTAGAATCTGTAGGACAGGCCCAGCGTCACAGAGACCGGATCGGGATCGATGCTGACCCTCACCGGGGCGCCGCCCGCCACGCCCTTGGCGTCGAAGGACAGCCACGTCTTGCGGGCATCCACAAAGGCCGAGAGGCTGCTGGTGAGGTGGACCTGGCCGCCGACCTGCACATAGGGGCCGGCATTGTCCGCGACATGCAGCTCCGACATCGAGCCCCCGTGAGTCCTGAAAATCGCAGTGTAGTTCAGGCCCGCCCCCACGAAGGGCTCGAACCGGCCCAGGGTGAAGGGATGATACTGGACCCCGAGCATCACCGAGCCATAGGTCACCTTTCGTAGCACCCCCTGATCCGCGAAGTCGCCGCGCCCATGGAGCGCGACCGTCGGGGGCAGGCCGCCCAGCACCGACACGCTCCAGTCGGGCGCGAAGCGCCAGCCCAGCTCCAGTGCCGCGAAGGACACGTCGCCGAGCGCCACGCGCGCCCGGTTCAGCGATTGGCCCGCCACCGCCGCGCGACCCGTCGTGCGATAAGACGCCAAGCCATAGCCCAGGCGGACGAAGAAGGGCTGCTCCACCTCCGGGTTCTCTTGGGCAAGGCCCGGGCGCGGCGTGGCGACAGCAGCCACGAGAAAGGTGGCGCCGAAGAGGCAGGGCAGGCGGACACTGGACGGCACGACTGGCATCCCGAACAAATCGGGCGGGTTGTGTCACACGCGGTGCGTGCATGGGAACCCGCAATCAGGCGCAAAACGTGCGGCAAGCCGCCCGGCCCGAACGCGCCGGAGTTGGGCGGGGCCGTTTCCGGCAGGGATCGGCCCCTCCGGTTCAGCGGGTGAGGAAGAGCCGCACCGGCTCGCCCTTGTAGAAGCCCTCGAGATTGTGCGTGGAGTCCGTCATCGGATCCATCATCGGCACCTTCGCGCGGATCTGGTCGTAGCGCTGCCGGTCGCTGGCCATGAGCAGCATCTTGCAGCTGAGCCCGGGATAGGGCCGCAGTTCGGAGCTGACCGAGTAGCCCAGGCGCTTGTAGAACGGCGCGTGGTTCGACCGGACGCAGGCCAGGAAAATCTGCGTATGGTGGCAGAGCGCGATGTAGCCGGCGATCCTATACAGCAGGAAAACCAGCCCCTGGTTGTTCTCGGCTTCGGGGCTGCGGACGAGCCGCGTCACCTCGATGGCGCGGCCGGCGAAGGCGTCGTTCGGATTGGCGTTTAGGAGCGCGCTCACCTCCTCGGGGAAGGTGTCCATGGCGGGCGAGGTGTAGTCTGTCCCGCGTTCAAGGAGACAGACGCGGACGGATGCGACGGGGACTTCGTTGTCATAGAGCACGACCGTATCGGCATTAAACAGGTCGTCGTAATGGTCGCGGAACATGCCCGACGGGTCTTCCCCAATGAAGCCACCCGCCAAGTAGCTGCGGTAGCGCAGCCGGTAGGCATCCTCCCAAACCTTCGCCGAAGTTGCCAAGCGCGCAGCGTAGCAAGCGCCCCGCGGCGACGTGCCGGGCACGACACGTCGTTGGCGCGGCGCGGCCGGCTGGGCAAGGTCGCTCCGGGATGACTCTGCCGAAGTCGGCAGGTTCATGGTCAAGGGCTTGGTGGTCGGGTCGTCGCGGTGAAGCATGGGGGTTCTCCTGTCTGGGCTTTTGCCCTGGGGAGAGGGTAGCTACCGTGCTAAGTCGAAGCATCACCACGCTTGTTTCCTGGCCGAACCATGCCTAGCCGCGGCTCTCCGGCCTGTACTTGCACTTCCGGCTGGAAGACTGCATCGCTGTGGGACAACAACTCTGGAGATGCAGGCTCCGGTCGCGTGATCTCCCGTGTAATTTCCGCGCGTGCATGAAGTCGGCACAGGGTGCAAGGAAGCGACTCGGCCGCACCGTGCGGGCGCGCCCGGTGGAGTGAGCCTTGCCCGGAGGGGGACAGAAGCGATGTTCGAGGCCGTCAAAAGCGTCGCGGACTATCACACCCTGGACGAGGCGGACGTTCTGATCGGCTATATGGACGGGGTGGCTGGCCTGGTCGGCGCGAAGGACATGACGCGGTCTTACTGGCATGGCTGGCGCAACGGCGTCGTGGATGCCGGCTTTATCGAGCCTGATGAAGCCCAACTGCAGATCGAGGCGGAGTTCGCGACGCTGGCGGAGCGCTGATGGTCCTGTCGGATCTGTCAGTTCTCGCGCCACGGATACCCGGATTGGCGAGTCCGGGTAGGTGTGGATAGCCTCCTGACGGGCAGAAGGGGGCTGTGGGCCTGAGATGCAGTGCGTGGACTGCGGTTCGGCCGAGGTGACTGAGCGGCGGGACCGTACGGCCCAGGGCTACCGGCGCTTCCGGTGCCGCGGTTGGAGCTATGGCCGAAACTGGATGATGGCGATGTGAGAGAGGCGGCGTATCGAGGTGGGTGGAAGCCTGCCTGAACCTCCCGAAGGAGCGATACGCCGAGATGAGCGATACCACTGTTGTCCCCCTGCGTCAGCCGGAGACGGTCGAGGACCCGCTGACGGCGGTGCTGAGGAGCGGCGCCCGCCGGCTGCTGGCCCAGGCCATTGAGGCCGAGGCGGAGGCCTTCCTGGCCGAGATGAAGGGGGAACGGCTGCCGGACGGGCGTGAGCGCCTGGTGCGACACGGGCATGGCCCGGAGCGTCTGGTCCAGACCGGGATTGGCCCGGTGGCGGTGCAGCGGGTCATGCTGCGCGACCGCGGTGCTGGCGAGGAGGCAGGTGGGGAGCGGATCCGCTTCACCTCGGCCCTTCTGCCGCGCTGGGCACGGCGGACGCGGAGCCTGGATGCCCTGCTGCCGATCCTCTACCTGCGCAGGGTCTCGATGGGCGACTTCGGGGAGGCGCTGGAGGAGGTCTCGCCGGCGACCCGGCATCAACGGTGCTGGGTGCACAAGACCGCCAACGTGTTGGACAAGCTACCCCGATCCGTCCAGCCGGCAGCCAAGGCCGACCTGCGCGAGATCTGGCAGGCGCCGGACCGCGACACGGCCGAGACGGCGATCACCACCTTCGCCGGGAAGTACGGGGCCAAGTACGAGAGAGCCGTCACCTGCCTGGTGAAGGACCGGGACGCGCTACTCAGCTTCTACGACTTCCCCGCCGAGCACTGGGACCACCTCCGCACCTCGAACCCCATCGAGAGCGTGTTCGCCACGGTGCGCCACCGGACCGTCCGAACCAGGGGCGCCCTGTCCCAGGACACCGCCCGGCTGATGGTCTTCAAGCTCGTCATGGCCGCGGCCAAGACCTGGCGCTGGCTGAAGGGCGAGAACCAGTTGCCCAAGCTCATCCAGGGCGTCACATTCAAGAACAGCGTCGAGGTCACCAACACGCCAGCGCAGAACGCCGCCTGATCACCGCGTCACCCAAGTTCCCGCATAGCTCCGGCGGGGGTTCGGAACTACTCTCTTGGAAGAGGTCCTGCCTTATCAGCTCGACGCAACGGTCCACCTAGAGTTCACGCCCGATGGGGTGCGCTGCACGATCACGCTGTCTATTGATGCGGCGCGACAGCAGCTCAACCCGCGTAAATAACGGCCCGTGTGACCAAATCGCCGTCCGGCGGGCAGAGGGGCTGAGGTGCCTTTCGGGTGAATAGGACGCTTTGAAAAAGAAAGGCCGCTCCCGAAGGAGCGGCCGAGTTTAGGGAGGAAACGCCAGTCACACGGCGGAAGGGGAAAACCCCTTCCTCGGGAGCGATGATGCGAGGCTTCGGGCCATCTCGACACATTTTTGTGCAGCGCAGCGAGAGAAATCGGCGCCGCCAACAGGGGCTTTGCTGCACTTACGAGCACAGTTGACTACGGCGCGATCAGATGGACCAGCCACTAGGCCATTGGTGCAACGGTGCGCAATACACCTTGCAAGGTCACCAGCCGCCGAGGTGGAGTTTATTGCGGAGAACTGCGGTGGAGCTGGCTGTCAGCTTCCGCGCCGTCCGGCTTCTTGCGCCACGCGCGCCATTCTCAGAACGGCGTGAGCTGAACCCCTGCCCCCTTCCGCTGCGGTGCAGCATGACGTCAATGAGGCATTGCTTAGGCCGGGAGAGATTATGAGACAGCCACTCGTCTTCGCTGCGCTGCTGACGCTTGCCAGCTGCGGCTATGACGATTCACGGATGGCCCACCAGGCGTAGATCAACATGACGGGGATGACCGCGGCGGATCTGCAATCCTGTGCGGGCGTTCCGGACAAGACCAAGAAGATCGACGATCACACAGAGGTATTCAGCTACAATCTCAAGAACGATGCGGCTGGCGGCGTCCAGATTACCCTTCCAGTCATCGGCGGTGGCTACACGGTCGGCAGTAGCGGGTCGACCTGCAACGCGAACTTCCGGATCGTCGGCAACAAGGTCGCTAGCCTCTTCTACAGCGGTAATACCAACCGCCTCAGACTTTGACCTGTGCCCAGGAGCGGCGCGTGATGGAGGCGATCTGCTCGGGCGTGCGCATGAGCGTGGACCAAGCGTGGCAACAGGCGTCGACGATGGCGTCGTAGCTTTCCCACACGCGGTGGCTGAGCAGGTTCTGGCGCAGGAACTCCCAGACGTTCTCCACTGGGTTCAGTTCTGGTGCATAGCGAGGCAGCGGCA
>NZ_JBNBZS010000148.1:0-7681 GCF_049629625.1 Roseomonas chloroacetimidivorans
GGTTGTAGCGGCCAGCGGCATTGGCCTGCCACACCTCCACCATGGCATGGCGGATGGGGCGGCCATCCTCGTCGCTCAGCCGGCCGGCCACGATGATCCGCTCGCCCATCGCATGACCCCGGCCGTTTTCCAGCACGGTCAGGTCCGTGATCTCCGGGTATCGCGCCGGGGTGAAGACCGGGCTGCTCGTCTCCGTCAGCGTGTGCGGCAGTTCCAGCAAGGGCTGCGTCGGGTAGCGCGCATGCGTGCTGCCATAAGAAGGCGAGTTCAGCGGCGGCTGCGTCGCCGGAGCCGGCCGGCGATAACCATGCACAACCTCACTCATGGGGGATTCCTTTCTTCCTGGGTTGCTTGTGATCAGCCCGCTGCCTGGGCTGGCGCAATGTCACTCCAACCTGCCAGGCCCGCGGCATAGGCCAGAGGCAGGCCAACATAGTTCTCGGCCACCACGGTCTGCGCCCGGACCGAGGCGCGGATATAGCCCAGTTCGGCCACCTGCATGCGGCGCGCGAAGTCGTCCATGTCAGGGAAGCGGTGGGTCAGGCTGGTGAACCACCAGGAAAAGCGCTCGGCCATCCACACGCGCGCCAGGGCCCGGGCCGAATAGCCTTCCAGCCCTGCATCGGAACCATCGCGGTAATGCCCGATCAGCGCGTCCGCGAGCATGCCGACATCGGATGCGGCGAGGTTCAGCCCCTTAGCCCCGGTGGGCGGCACGATATGCGCGGCATCCCCCGCCAGGAAGAGGCGGCCATGGCGCATCGGCTCGGCCACGAAGGAGCGGAGGGGAGCGATGCTCTTCTCGATCGCCGGGCCGCGCGTCATGCGGGCGGCGGCCTGCGGGCCGAGGCGAATGGCCAGTTCGTCCCAGAGCCGCTCATCCGGCCAGTCCTCAAGCCGCTCGCTCAGCGGCACCTGCACGTAGTAGCGGCTGCGCGTATGGGAGCGCATGGACGCCAGCGAGAAGCCGCGGAGGTGGTTGGAATAGATCAGCTCATCGTCGCAGGGCGGCACATCGGCCAGGATGCCCAGCCAGCCGAAGGGGTAAACCCGCTCGAAGACGCGCAGCACCTCGGCGGGGATGCTGCTGCGGCTGACGCCGTGATAGCCATCGCATCCCGCGATGAAGTCGCAGGTGACCTGACGGTCTTCTCCGTGCAGGCGGTAGGTGACCCTGGGGCGGTCGCCCGTGACGTCGTGAAGCGCGACATCCTCCGCTTCGAAGAGGAGCGCCGCGCCGCGCGCCTGGTGAGCGCGGATCAGGTCCTGCGTCACCTCGGTCTGGCCATAGACGGTGACGGACCTGCCGCCGGTCAGCCCGTGCAGGTCGATCCGGAACAGGTCGCCGTCCAGCGCCATCTGGACGCCGTGATGCGGCAGCCCCTCCCGGTGCAGCCGCTCGCTCACCCCCGCCCGGTCCAGCAGTTCCACCGTGCCCTGCTCCAGCACGCCGGCGCGGATGCGGGCCTCGACATAGGCCTGGGACTTTCGCTCCAGCACCACGCAGTCGATCCCGGCCCGGAACAGCAGCTGGGACAGCAGCAGCCCGGCCGGCCCGGCACCGATGATCGCCACCTGGGTGCGGTGATTCACGACGTTCGTCCCTTGAGTCCTGTATAAGACATGGAAGGATGCATCTGTCCGATCCATGGATGATCGAGGCAAATCCTTGGACTTTCCAGTCAGGACCGCCCCATCCCCGCGAGGGGCTGGGCGCGAAGGTTCCGGCGCCGCGGCCATCCCCTTCTTCGATCTGTACGGCGAAGCGCGGCCACGGGCCCGGCTGGAGCCGGTGCATCTGGAGCCGCTGGTGACGCGCAGCGCGCGGCATGGCTGGAACATCCGGCCACACCGCCATCGCGCGCTGCACCAGCTCTTCTGGATCCGGCGGGGCGAGGGCGTGCTGCTCGGCGCGGATCCCGGGCCGGCCTTCCGGGCCCCGGCGCTGCTCGTCATCCCGGCCGGCAAGGTGCATGGGCTGCGCTTCGATCCCGCCAGCGCCGGCCATGTCCTCACCCTCACGGACACCTTCGTCGCGGATTGCGGCCGCCTCACCGGCGAGCCCTGCATCCCCGAGGACGTCCTCACCCTCTCACCTGGTCAGGCCGATCCGTTGTGGGAGGAACTGGATGCGGGTTTCACCCGGCTGGACCAGGCCTTCGGCAGCTTCGGCGGCGGGCGCCAGGCGGCCTTGGGCGGCCATGTCCTCCTGCTCCTCGCCCTTCTGCGCCGGTTGCTGGAGGAAAGCTCCGGCCCGGCGGCGGTGAGCGCCCAGGCCGCCCTGGTCCGGCGATTCCGCCAGCAGGTCGAGCAGCGCTACCGCGAGCATGCCGGGCTGGACACCTACTGCCGGGAGCTCGGCGTGACCCAGAGCACGCTCACCCGGGCTTGCCGCAGCGTCACGGGGCGCTCCCCCATGGCGATGGTCCATGAGCGGCTCCTGGCCGAGGCTCGCCGCATGCTGATCCATGGCTCCCGGAACGTCTCAGGGGTCGCCTACAGCCTCGGCTTCGAGCCCGCCTATTTCTCGCGCTTCTTCACGCGCCATGAAGGCGTCCCGCCGGCCTTCTACCAGCGGCAGCACGGCGAGGATGCCCGGCCGCGCGGAAGCTGGCCCGAAGCCGGACAAGGAACACCTTCTGCACTCGAGTCAGGCAATCGGCCGGCGAAGGTGTCGCGCCGCAGTTCTCACTTTTACTCGTGAATAACGCGGCGCGCTCGGCAAAGCTGGTCCTGCCGCGGCAAGGCATTGCGCCTGCACTCGCCAGGGCGCGGCTGTGCTGCGGTCGGGATCGTCCAGAACCCGACGGATCAGGACGGCACCGCGGGGCGGGCGATCGCAACACATTTGGCCGGGCCGGTGACCTCCTCCTGTACTTGTCCGACCAGGAATCCGGGCGCCTAGGTATCTGCTACTGCCGTGCCGTGTGGCTGCTGATCTATACGGCGGCCCCGGGCTCTGATGGCTAAACGCTGAGTGTCGTCGTCGCGAATCGTCGAAGCTCGATGTACCAGCCAAGCGTTCGTTCGGCCTGCCCGTAACAGCACTGACCGACTGCGGAGCGACCGAGTAGTCCCACATGCAACGCCATGTGTTGACCTCTCAATTTGGGGAGTGAAGTATCTGCCTGCCCGGACAACCTCGAAGGCCCGGGTTCGGGAGGACCAAGAGCTCATGACAACGGGCAGCGGAGATTCAGAGCTAACTCCCGGCATCAACGGGGCTGGGCGCACAAGACCGCCAACGTGCTGGACAAGCTGTCCCGGTCCGTCCAGCCCGCGGCCAATGCGGACCTGCGCGAAATCTGGCAGGTGCTGCCGGGAGCTTGTGCTCGGGCGCCGTGGTGCCCCGAGCCTGGACCATGGCCGCCCGGGCCTTCAGCGGTGAAAGATGATGGTAGGGCAGCCGGCCGAGCGGATCATCTCGAGGAGCGATACGGGATCGGCGTCGAGTGTCCTGCGGCAGGCACAGCCCGGCATGCGCCATCGGAACGCATGTGATCCTCCCCGAATGCTCTTGGCGGTTTCTATCTTGATTACGGAAGTCAACGCCACCTAGAGTTGCCTTGTCAACATCAGTGTCAATGGAGCGTTGACATTTGCAATTGGCGGCCCTGTGTTTTGCTCCGCTGGCCGCTACCGATCCGGTTCAGCTGATTATCCGACGGTGTTCACGGCGGGAATGTTCTGGAGGAGGCGATGAAGAAGAGCGACCAGCAGCGCCCGTTCGGAGTAATCGAAGCCGTTGAGCCGTGCCTCCTCCCTTACCAAGGCCTGTTCCAGCATGCGCTCGTAAATCTGGCGCTCCTTGGCAATGAGGGGCAGCTCCACGCTGCGGCCGGACACGGCCTTAACGTGGAGCAGGCCGTTCGTCTCCAGCAGCGACAGGCTGCGGCTCACCGGGGCCTTGTCCATGCCGATGAGATTGTAGATCTGCGCATTCGTGCCGCTCGGGTAGATCCCCAAATAGGCCAGCACACGCCATTCGCTGACATCCATGTCGAATTTGGCCCGATAGAGGCGGGAAGCGCTGCTGGACAGGCAGTTGGTGATTCAGACCAAGAGGCCAGGAACATACTATTCCAGCACGAGCGGCCGGGGATGAGCTTTCGGCGCCGTAAGGTCTGGTGGCAGTCGGCGGTGTGTTCCTGATGCATCCGATGGCGAGGGCCAGCATCGCCGGACCGACCGAGGACCACCCGGGAACGCTCGCGCACGGGTCACACGAGTATGCATGAGGGCGCAACACCGGCGCACCGGCAGCAGGTGGTGCTCGTCACCGGTGCAGCCGACGACCTGAGATGGGCGACGGCTCGGCGCTTTGTCGGCGGCGGCTGGTCGGTCGCGCTCCATGGCCTGCGAGTGGGCCTACCAAGGTATCCGTGTGAATGCCGTCCCCCTGGGACACGTGGCCACGGTGCTCGTGCGCAAGCTGGAGGCCTATGCCCGGTCGACCTGGGCCGCCTCGCTCGCCGGACCCCGCTCGGGTGGCTCGGGCACCCGAAGGAACTCGCCGGGGCAATCTGGTTCCTGGCCTCGCCTCAGGTCAGCTACGTGATAGGAGGCGTCCTCAGCGTGGATGATGACCGGCAGGCCTTTGCCGATGCGGGGGACGCGTCCGATGGGCAGGGCTGAGGCCGGAACGGACCAGATGGGCTGGCTCGGGCTGCAGGGGCGGGTCTGCGCCGTTACCGGCGTGGCGGGCGGGCTCGGCCGGGCCATTGCCCTCGGCTTCGCCGCGGCAGGCGCGAAGCTCCTCCTCCTAGACCGGGACACGGCCGACATGGAGGCGCTTGCACGGGCCGTGGCGGAGGCCGGGGGCGAGGTCCTGGCAAGGCCCTGCAACGTCGCATCGTCGGAGGCGGTGGCCGCTGCTGCCGCGATCGCAGAGGAGCGGTTCGGGGGCTGCGACATCCTGGTCAACAATGCCGCCCTGCTGCGCCCCGGCCCCCTCGCCACGCTCAGCTTGGCCGAGTGGAACGCGCTGATCTCGGTGAACCTGACCGGGTACTTCCTTTGCGCCCAGGCGTTCTCCGCTGGCATGCGGGCGCGCGGGCGCGGCAGCATCGTGCACATCGCTTCCATCGCCGGGCGGCACCCCCAGGGGTCCAGCGGCGCCTACAGCGTCACCAAGGCGGGGGTGCTCATGCTCTCGCAGCAGATTGCAACGGAATGGGGCCGCGACGGCATCCGCAGCAACGTCGTCAGCCCCGGCCTGGTGATGACGCCAATGAGCAAGCCCTTCTATGACGCGCCGGGCGTGCTGGAGCAACGCAGCGCGGCCGTTCCCGCCGGCCGGATCGGGCAGCCTGAGGATGTACGGGACGCCGTCCTGTTCCTCGCGAGCGAGCGCGCCGCCTACGTGACTGGGGAGGAGATCACGGTTGATGGCGGCTTCACCCACGGCATCATGAACCTCATCCCGCGCCCGGGCTACGGATAAGGACGAATAAGGACGCGAAGCCCGCCTCGAAGGGCTGCTCCAGTCGCATCCCGGAACCAAGAAGACGAGGGAGAGGAAACAGGAATGACGATTGACCGCCGCACCTTCATCGGCTCCGCCCTCGCGGCCGCCGCGACCATGTCGTCCCGGCCTGGGCGGGCCCAGGCCGCGAATACCATCCGGATCGGCGTCATCACGGACATGACCGGCATCTATCGGGACGTCTCGGGCCCCACCAGCGTTGCCTGCGTGCAGCAGGCCGCAGACGAGTTTATGGCCGAGAACCCGGACATCAAGGTGGAGGTTCTCGTCGCCGACCACCAGAACAAGCCGGATGTTGGGGTGACCCTTATCCGTCAGTGGTTCGACCGGGCTGGGGTGGACGTGATCTCCAACGTCGGCAACAGCTCGATTGCGCTCGGGGCAAGGACCATCCTGGCGGAGAAGGGGAAGGCCGCCCTTATTACCACGGCTGGCAGCTCGGACCTGACGGGGAAGAGCTGCGGCCCGAACCACGTACATTGGTCCTGGGATTCCTGGTGCCTGGCGCATTCCACCTCCACCTCCCTCGTCCGGAGCGGCGGTGACCGGTGGTTCTACGTCACCGCCGACTACGCCTTCGGGCATGCGGCCGAGGCGGATTCCGGGCAGTTCGTGCGGGCGGCCGGAGGGACCGTGCTCGGATCGGTGCGCTACCCGTTCGGCACGACTTCCGACTTCTCTTCCTTCCTATTCCAGGCGCAGCGGAGTCGCGCGAACGTCATCGGCTTCGCAAACTCCGGCACGGAACTCATCGGCTGCCTCAAGCAGGCACAGGAATTCGGGATGAGCGGCGGCCGGATACGGACGGCCGCGCTGGTCGGCTACATCACTGACGTCCTTGCCATGGGCCTTCCGGTCGCGAAGGGGCTCTCGCTGACGGAAACCTTCTACTGGGACCTGAACGACCGTACGCGCGCATTCATGGCACGGATGAAGCCAAAGCTGCCTGATGGCGTCTTCCCGAACATGAGCCATGCCGGGGATTATGCGAGCGTCCGCCATTATTTGAAGGCGGTGAGGGCGCTTGGCGTCGAACGCGCGAAGGCTTCGGGGGCGGAGGTGATCGCGATGATGAAGAGGATGCCGACTGATGACGACTGCTTCGGCCAAGGCCTGATCCGCGCGGATGGCCGTAAGGTCCACAAGGCCTACCTGTTCCAGGTGAAGGCCCCTGAGGAGAGCCGCTACCTCGGCGATACCTACAAGCTGGTTGCGACCGTTCCGGCCGAGGAGGCCTTCCGGCCGATCAGCGAGGGCGGCTGCTCGCTCGCCTAGATGAGGAGCGCGGCGCACGCTGCCGAGGCCGGAACGCGGCATGAGACTGGAGCCGGGAACAGGCCCGTGCTCAGGCAGGTGGGAGGGGTGTGGTGACCGAAATAGGGACACGAAAGGCGCCGACCGGACCGGAAGTCGCCGGGATCCCCTTCCGAACGACCGCAGGGTTGGTGTCCTTCATGGAGCGAGGCTGTAACCACGCTGACCAGGCAGTCAGTACCATTCCCAAACAGTGCTAAGTCAGGGCTATACAAGAAGGCTGCAAAATGACGAAATCGATAACCACGCCCGCGGAGCGCCGCTGCGATGTATTGGTGGTGGGTTCGGGCGCGGGTGGGCTGTCGACGGCGATCGTGGCGCGGAAGGCGGGGCTGGACGTCGTGGTGGTGGAGAAGGAGCCGGTCTTCGGCGGCACCACCGCCTTCTCCGGCGGCATCCTCTGGATCCCCGGCAATCCCCATGCGAAGGCACGCCGCATCGAGGACAGCCGCGAGGCCGCCCGGACCTATCTGCGGAGCGAGGCCGGCAATCACTACGACGAGGCGCGGGTGGAGGCCTTCCTGGAGAACGGGCCGCGGATGCTGGAGTTCTTCGAGCGCGAGACGGAGGTGAAGTTCGCCCTCGCCGAGTATCCGGACTACCATCCGGACCGGGAGGGCGGGATCTCGATCGGCCGCTCCGTGGCGCCGCTTCCCTACGATGCGCGCCGCCTCGGCCCGGAGATGCGCCGCCTGCGGAAGCCGCTGGAGACGATTACCTTCCTCGGCATGATGTTCAACTCGGCCAACCGCGATCTGAAGCACTTCTTCAACGTCACGCGCTCGCCCGTTTCGGCCCTCTACGTGGCGCGGCGGTTGGCGGCGCATATGAAGGAGCTGGCGCTGTACCGGCGCGGCGTGCAGCTGACCAGTGGCAATGCGC
>NZ_JBNBZS010000149.1:0-7549 GCF_049629625.1 Roseomonas chloroacetimidivorans
CAGCGCCTCCAGCGCCACTTTCGCCTTGAACTCCGCTGAATACCGTGTCCGCTTTCCCGTCATCGGGTCCGTCCTTCTCAGGGCAAACCGAGCTTATCGAACTGTCCGAAATCCGGGGACCACCTCAATCGATCCTGGTCTCGCGTCTCGCGCAACGGCGAACCTCTCCCAGACTGAGGGCGCCGAAGTGCATACCCGCTCTGGCATCGGCGATGGCCTGCCGGCAGCGGACGCGATCTACGTCAATGCAGCCCTCTCTGCGCCGAGTTGGGGCTGGCTCGAAGTGCTGCGGCCGGGTGGGCGGCTGATCTTCCCGCTGCAGGCCGGACGTGGCCTGGGAGGCATGCTCCTCGTTACCAAGCCCGTTTCCGGCGGAACCACATGGCCCGCGCGCTTCGTGAGCCGCGCAGCCTTCATCCGCTGTGACGCGCCGATGACAGAGGATGACGACGCACTTGCGGCGGCCTTCGCGGGTGGCGGGTGGGAGTTGGTCAGGTCCTTCCGGCTCGATGGACGTACCAGGGAGGGTACCTGGTTCCGCGGAGACGAGTGGGCCCTCTCGACGGAGCCACCCCCGGCAGACTGACCTCGTATCCTGGTCAGTGGGCCGGACGGACCGCATCACACGGTGTCCTGCGCGCCGGTTTCGCAGCAGGACAGTCTGGCTTGGGTCGGGTGCCACTGTAGCTTTCCCCGATCAGACCTATCGCTGGCCAGGGTGGAAAGCAGACTCTCGGCAGCGGCACCGAGAGCGTGCCCAGACGGACTATGTAGACGGCAGATTGAGACCATTCGGCAAGGAGATCCAGATGACAGTTTGCGCCTCTGGGGAATGGCGTGAAAGATGACCCCTGCCGTGTGTGTCCTCGACCAACACGAAGGTACCCGCCTGAACTTGACGCACCTCTCCGTCGCTCGTCTCGTATTCAACCGAACCATTCAGCCTAACGGTAAGGTTCGGGTCCGGGACCGTATGCCAAGAAACCTCGCGCATGCCCGCCGGGATGTAGGTGATGCGGACGCGGGACGCCGGATAACTGGCCGTAACATCGAACGGCACGGCATCGGGGTGGACCCGCCTCTTCATCGTCGGTAATTCGACCTCATCGAAATGCGACTCCCCATCCGGGGTGGCATAGATGCGCAGGCACTTCATGCAGATGAATCCTTCCGATCCGTCATGCCGAAACGACGCCTGCCTACCATGAAGGAGGGGAGTGCCACTATCGGTCCGGGTGGGAAGCAGACTCTCGGCGGCACTGTTCCGGCCACGGAAGCTCAGTCATCGGTCGGCACGGCCCGTCTTGAGCGAAGGCGTCCCACCATGAAGGGAATTGCGGACGTGAGCATAATGCCACCCATGATGAGGACCGCTCCGGTGGCCACTCCGACGCTTGGAACGGTCCGCTCATAAAAAAGCGCATAGGCCACAGCGAACAGCGTTTCGCTGGCCGCGAGTTGGGCGGTGAGTGCCGGGGTCAGGTGGCGCACGCCCTCTCGCCATAGCCAAGTTGCGGCCCAGGTGCTGAAAAGACTCATAAATGCTGCCAGAGCAATGGGCCGCCAGTCATGCTGTGCCACTGCGAAGAGGTTGGGGATTTGCGACTGGCCGGTGGCCAGGAACGGTAGCAGGATGATGGCGCTGCCCAGAAAGCTACCCACTCCGATCCAGGCCACCCAGAGCCGGTTTTCCTGAGAAGGAGAGAGGCCGGTGACGTTGCCCGCCTTGTTGTTGAGGACGAAGAAGCCCCAGCTCAGCATCGCACCCAGCCCGCAGAGGGTGCCCAGCCAAGTCCTCCAGCCCCCTTCCGTTGCTGCGAGACTTCGTAGGTTGTCAGCCTGGAGGACGACGAGGCCGAGAAGGATGGCACCGGCGGCTATGAGAAGTGGCGGCCAAGGAAGGGCCTTTTCGTGGAGGTTTGCGCCGATGGAAAAGACGACCGGCACGAGGCCGATCAGGAGCGCGGCAAGCACCCCGCCCGCCAGTTCGACCGCAAAGTAGGTGCAGAGAAAGGAGAATGCGTAGCCAACAGCACCCAAAGTCATGGCTTTTATGGCATGACGAAAGTGCAGCTCTGCACCCTCTCGCTGCATCTGGAGGATGAGCACGGCCGCCAAGCCGCCATAGAAGGAGAAGCGCAGGAACACGAAATCGGCGCCGTGCAGGGCACCACTGACGTAGGGGGCGAGGAAGGCAAGAGCCCAAAGCGCGTTGGCGGCCAGCGCCAAGCATACACCCAGAGACACGGTATTATCCTTGCGGCCGATTACAGACCGAAGAGAGTTCCATCTACTTTGCCGCGTCGCCAAGGCCCTGCGTCGCAGGGACGGCAGCCTTGTTGGCAAGCTCCCCTGCCTGCCTCGGCTCTCAGTGCTTCAAGATGAGAGTCCGAAAAGGGTCGGGTGCCGCGGTAGCCCGGGAGCTATCGCTGCTGCGGGTCAGGTAGATGACGATCTACCTCTCGGGTAGTGGCGCAGCGGCGCCAGATTCTCGTTCAACTGCTTGCTCTGCTCTAGGATCGAATGCAGGGCCGGTGCATGCCTTCCTCCTGAACCGAAAGCTGATCGAGGGGGACGGAGCGCCCTTTGCGGCGGCGCTGCTCCTACAGAGCCACGGCGGGCTCCGTCAATCAGTTCGCCTCCGTCATCCCATGCCAGGCCCCGGCGACGGCCGGGACCGCGGCCGCGGCGCCCGCTCGGGCTCGGCTTTCCCGACAGCCCGCTGCCGTGCCGCCGCCTTCTTCTCTGCCTCGGCCTCGTGCTGCTTCGCTGTGACGTGGTGCCGCACGACCGCCTGCGACCGTTCCAGCACACCCGCGAGGTCATCGACCCGTCGCACCACGGGGTCCAGCGGATCCGCCCCTGATGCCAGCCGCCGCACCGCCGCCGTCCGGAACGCCTCAAGCTCGGCATAGAGGGAGGCCTCCGCCACGATCGCCCGCCAGATCGCGACAGCCCGCGGCCCCTGCGCAACCTCCCGCTCCGCCAGCCCCTCGCCCCGGCGCTGCAGCAGGCTCATCTCCGCGCCCTCGCCGATCTCCCGCAACGCCTCGATCGCGGCCATGGCCCTGGCCGAGAGCCCCGGCACCGCGACGGCCTGGGCATGTCTCTTGTCGCCTTCGGCCGTCCGATAGCGCTGGTCGGCCTCCGCCTCTGCCCGGCGCAGCCCGGTCAGAGCCTCCCCGATCTGCCCCGCCGCCCGGATCGCGGCACGTCGCTCGACGACCTGGTCGGTGGAGGCGAGGAACCCTTCCCTCCCGCGCAGCCGGCCCAGCAGCTCCGGCTGCTCCTTCAGCTGTCGCGCCATGGCGTCCAGCCCCCACTCCCGCCCGATCCCGGCCAGGCGCACCCTCGCCTGCTCCGGCTCGCGGTAGGCCCGTTCCAGCAGAAAGGACAGACTGGACCGGGCCGCGAGCACTTCCGGGGCGGCTTCGACCGCGGCGGCGACATCCGTCTCGGCGATCGGCGGATGCGCCACCGCCGCCAGCAGCGGCGCGGGCGTGGCTGCCTCGGCCGGCACGCGCTGCCACGGCCAGGCGACCGCGCGCGGGGCTGGGGTTAGGGCAGCCGGAGATGGGGCCGGCGGCCCGGTGCGGCCGGATGGTCCGCTCTCGTCCTCGCCGCGCATGATGCGGGCCACGGCTTCCCGGGCGGCGGCACTCAGCCGTCCCGGTACCTGTGCCGGCACAGACGGCGTTGCGCCGGCCCGCGGCTCCCCCGGACCGTGATCCCCGGCTGCTTCGGGCAGCGCCGGCCAATGCTCCGCCCCCGGCCCGGGCCGCCGCACCACGATCCCGCTCGCCGGCGCCAGCGGATCGAGCCCGCGCCACGCCGCGTAGGCGGCCACCGGGTCCGGATCCGCCATGTCGTAGTCCAGCGTGGTGTCCTTGGCCCGCTCCCGCCCGAGGCGCTCCCGCAGCCCGTCGGGCCCGCCGAAGTCCTCGTCACTCCAATGCAGCCGCACCGCCTGCCGGTGCCGGCTCAGCGCCACATAGGCCAGATGCCGGTCCATGCCCGGGGTCGCCAGCACATAGGCCCGGTCCACCGTGACCCCCTGGCTCTTGTGGATCG
This sequence comes from Roseomonas chloroacetimidivorans, assembly GCF_049629625.1. Lineage (NCBI taxonomy): Bacteria > Pseudomonadati > Pseudomonadota > Alphaproteobacteria > Acetobacterales > Roseomonadaceae > Roseomonas > Roseomonas chloroacetimidivorans. Next base: position 4,072 of record NZ_JBNBZS010000149.1, read on the forward strand.
TCGCCGCGTAGCCGTGGCCGAGATCGGCATATTCCTCCAGGCCAAAGCCGACCTCCCGCCCCGTCCCGGCGCCCTCCGGCCCGTCCAGCCGCACCGTCAGCCGCGTGCCCTCGATCCGCGTCACCGTCCCCAGCGTGCCGTTCTTCACGCCCAGGCCACGCTCGTTGCGCAGGAAATACACCCGCTCCCCTTCCGCCAGCGCCAGCAGCCCCGCCCCGGTCTGCAGCAGCCGGTCCGGCCCGAGCTCGCCGGCCTGTCGCCGCATCGCCCGCGCCGCCTCGTTCAGCGCCCGCACATCCGCCCGTTCATGCGCCAGGATGATCCGGCTCTCCTCCGGGCGCTCCCGCCGCCCGGCCTGCCAGGCCGCGATCACACTGTCCCGGGCCGCCTCCCGCGTCCGGTGCCGCTGCACCAGCCCGGCCGCCGCGTAGCGGTCGAGCGCCGCCGCCGTGCGCGCCGTCGCCAGCTCCCGCGTCGCCAGGCGCTGCCAGGCCTCGCGCTGCCGCCGCGGCTCGGTGATGGCGACCGCCCCCACCCGGTCGGCGATCGCCCGGAACGCCGCCCCCGCCTCGATCGCCTGCAGCTGCTCCGCATCCCCCACCAGCACCAGCTTGGCGCCGGCCCGTCGCACCCGCTCCACCAGCCGCCCGAGCTGGCGCGAGCCGATCATCCCGGCCTCGTCCACCACCAGCACGTCCCGCGAGGTGAGCAGGTCGCGGTCGCGGTCCCAGGCATGCTCCCAGCTGGCCAGCGTCCGGCTGCCGATCCCGGCGCTGCCCTCCAGGCCCTCGGCGGCGATGCCGGAGAGCGCTGCCCCCCTCACCCGGTAGCCCTGTCCTTCCCAGGCCTCGCGCGCCGCGCCGAGCATCGTGCTCTTGCCGCCCCCGGCGATCCCGACCACCACGGCGAGATCGCGCGAGCGGGTCAGGTGCAGAAAGGCGAGCGACTGCTCCTCGCTCAGCGTCGCTCCCGCGCCATTGACCGCGGCGAGCCGCCTCTTGTCCGCCACCCGATGCGTCGTGCGCTGGTTGAGTGCCACCGCCGCGGCGATCAGATCCTGCTCGATCCCCACCATCTCCCGGGTGGAGAACCGTTCGCGGCCGCGCCCGTCCCGGCCGACCCGCACCAGCTCCGGCGAGGCTTCCACCCGCGCCATCACCGCGGCGAACTGCGCCGCCCCGTCCGTGTGCCGGTGCACCAGCCGCGCCAGGTCCTGCCGGGTGAAGGTCGACTGCTGCTGCGTCAGCGCCCGCAGCGCGAGATCCGGCTCGGCCAGCAGCCGCGCGCCATTGCGCCGCGCGATCGCCCGATGCTCCCCGGCGCGCTCGGCCTCCTCGCCTCGCGTGGCCCGCCGCGCTCCCGCCGGGCCGATCTTATTCTGCGGCTCCAGCCCGAGCCCGCACGCCGCATGCGAGCGGTGGTCGATCCGCACGTCATGCCCGAGTTCGGCCAAGCGCTCGTTGGCCAGCTCCGCCCAGCGCTCGCGCCACAGCCGCAGCAGCCCCTTGTCGTTCCAGGCCCGCTCCTTCAGCCCGAAGCCCTGCGGGCCAACCCGCCGCATCGTCAGCAGCACATGCGCGTGCGGCTGCGCCGTCCCGTCCGCCGCCTGTCCCCAGTGCACGTTCAGGTCGGCCACCATGCCGCGTGCCACGAACTGCTCGTGCACGAAGTCCTGCGCCAGCCGGATCGCTTCCGCCCGGCTCAGCTCCTGCGGCAGCGCGAGCTCGATTTCGCGTGCCAGCTGGCGACGCCGGGGTCGGGACCGCGGTGACGCCTCCTCCTCGTCAGCGGCGAGGACGGCCTCGCGATCCCCGCGCAGGTCGGCGGCACGCGGCGGGTCGCGTTCGGCCACCTCGTTCCACAGCGTCTCGCGGTCGAGCCAGCGGCGCGGCGCGCCCTCGGGTAACAGGATCTCGGAGTGCACCACGCCTGGCTTGGCCAGGTAGTTCTGCGTGCGGCCGATCTCGTGGTCGAACAGGCACTCGCCCGCCCGGTACGCCGCGGCGGCGACAATCCCGCGTCCCTGCCCACGGGTGATGACCTTGGCCTGGAGATGGAAGATGGCCACCGGCGGTCCTGCTGTCCGTGCCGGCACGTTAGCGAGCGGCCGCGCCGGGGCGCAACACAAAGCGCAGCTTTTGTATAAGCGCGCATTTCGCCAAACCGCTCCGCCCCAAGGGGGCTCCGCGGGCGAATGACGCGGTGGCCGGGTTCCGCTCTAGGACGACCGGCCTGGGCCGCCCCCTCGCGCTCGCGGCAGGGCATCCGGAGGTGCGGCTAGTCGCCTTCCATCTTGAGCGCATGGCACCGGCCGCCGGGGCACTCGCCACCCGCCTCGACGACTGGCACACCCTTACCCAGCTGACGCCTGGACAGGCCGCGATGATCGGGCTGATCGCGGCCTACATGGCCTGCATCGCCTTCGTGGGATAGGTGAGCCGGAACATATTCCGGGTCTGTCGCGACAGCCTCGAAGCCGATCTCTTCCGCTGAGAACCTGCGCCCCGGTCGGGACATCGCCGGCGGTGCGGCACCCGCAACGACAGGCTCATGGGGCAGCTATCGCGCCCGGTGATGCAGGAGAGCACCAGGGGCAGCTCCGGCCGATCGCAACCTGGCACGGCGCTTCCGGAAGAGAAGCCGGTACCCGGCGCAGCCGGCCTTCGCCTGGGGCCAATTGGAGGTCCCGGAGAAAAATCGCGGCGGCTGCATTTTTCCAGGGCCCATTCGCACGGATCCTTCCGAGCCTCCTCCTGCGGGTCAGCCCGCACCAGGAGAACCCCATGACCAAGACCCACGACATCTCCGCCGAACTCAAGGCGCTGCAGGACCGCGCCAGGCAGCTCAAGGCGCGACAGAAAGCCGACATCGGACGCGCCATCCTCGCCACCGGCGCCGAGCAGCTCCTCTCGCCGGACGAACTCGTCGGCCTGGTGCTGGCCGGCCTCGAGCAGGCCGGCTCCAACCCCGCCGCCCGCGAGGGCTGGCGCCGACGGGGGGAGGCCTTTCGCCGCAAGGCCGGCGGCGGCGGCAAGCCAGGCGGGCAGTCCCGGCCTACCGCCGAAGCTGCGAAGGACCCTATGGACCCGATGGCGGCAGCGGCGGCGGAATGAGCAGGCCATCGCCCGTCTCCAGCGGCGCCTCGCCATGAGCGCCACCCGCGACTGGCGCGCCGAGCGCCGGGCCCGCACCCGTCACCTCATCGAACTCGGCGGCCTCGTCCTCAAGTCCGGGCTGGTCGATCTCGTGGCGGATGACCGCGCCACGCTGTTCGGCATGCTGCTCGGTGACGCCGACCGCCTGCGCGGCTTCGACGACGCCGAGGGGCGGCCGGCCGAGGTCAAGGCCCGAGCCCGGCGCCGTGGGCTGAAGGCCTTCGACGCCGACGCGGAGGCCAGGACCGGCGGCAGCCCGCCAAAGGAGGCGGTCCTGTGACCGGACGCTGAGCCGGAGCCGTCGAGCGGGGCCGGGATGCCAC
>NZ_JBNBZS010000150.1:0-7344 GCF_049629625.1 Roseomonas chloroacetimidivorans
AAGTCGCCCATCGAGACCCCGCGCAGGTAGAGGATCGGCAGCAACGCATCCAGGCTCCGCGTCCGCCGCGCCCAGCGCGGCAGAAGGACCGAGGTGAAGCGGATCCGCTCCCCACCTGCCTCCTCGCCGGCACCGCGGTCGCGCAACTTCACCCGCTGCACCGGTACCGGGCCAATCCCGGTCTGGACCAGGCGCTCGGGGCCATGCCCGTGCCGCACCAGGCGCTCGCGCCCGTCCGGCAACCGCAAGCCCTTCATCTCGGCCAGGAAAGCCTCCGCCTCGGCCTCAATCGCCTGCGCCAGGAGCCGGCGGGCACCACTCCTCAGGACCGCCGTCAGCGGGTCCTCGATCGCCTCTGGCTGACGCAGGGGGACAACAGTGGTACTGCTCATCTCGGCGTATCGCTCCTTCGGGAGGTTCAGGCAGGCTTCCACCCACCTCGATACGCCGCCTCTCTCACATCGCCATCACCCAGTTTCGGCCATAGCTCTTCTCAACCAGCCACTCGCCAGGTCCACACAGCCGCAGGCCGGTGCTGTCCACCAGCAGGTGCACGGGCTCTCGCCCGCCGCGCGGCCGTGGCACGTCCAGCGTCTCGGCCCGCCGGCTCAGGGTGGTGTGGTCCGGGACCGCCAGATCCAGGCCGAGCAGCCGGAGGAGCGAGCCGATCAAGCCCTCCGTCTGGCGCAGTGCCAGATGGAACACCGCCCGCAAGGTCAGTGCCGTCTCGATCGCCAGGGCGGAGTAACGGGGCTGGCCGCCGCGGGTCGTGCGCGGCGCCGCCCTCCAGGCCTCAATCGCCGCTTCGGAGAACCACACGACCAGGCTGCCGCGGGCACGCAGGCCAGCCTCGTAGGCCGGCCAATTCGTGACCCGGTGCCGCTGCTTCGGAATGTGATGCCGGCGATCCCGATGGGCTTTGAAAGGCAAGCAGGGCGTCCCTGTTCGATGATAGGGCTTCGCCCCACCCCCATCCTACCCCAAACCGCCCTCAAGCCCGATCCATGCACCACGGTCGCGCCAGCACCAGGATGCCCGGCGTATTCTCGGGCGAAGCATGCGGGAAGCGCGCGCGGACGCAGTCGCCCAGGCCCATGCGCCCGGGAATGCGTTCGATCCGCGCGCCGAGCAGCGCCAGCTCGCGCCCCGCCATGTCCATCATGCGGTTCACCGCGGCGGCGTCGAAGGTCGGGCTCTCGCAGGCTGCCCAGCGCGTCAGCCCGGCCAGGATCTCCTCCGCATCGAAGGGCACGTCCAGCGCGGCGCCACCTGGCTTCTGGTCGGACAGGGGAGCATCCATCACGTGTCTCCGGAATGTGTCAGGGAAGGCTGCACGGGGCGCATCGGTGCGGCAGGTTGTGGCGGCGCGGCGCTCAGGCCAGATTGGGCCGGCGGGCAGCCCAGGGCATGGCCTTCTCGAAGGCGGCGGCGGCGCGAAGCAGCCGGGCATCCTCACCGCAGCGGCCGACAAGCTGGATGGCGATAGGTAGTCCAGCGGAATCGAAGCCGCAGGGCAGGCTGACGGCGGGGTTGCCGGTCAGGTTGAAGGGCATGGTGTAGGGATACCAGGCGGCGCGCAGGTTCGGCACATCCTGGCCATCGATCGTGATCGGGCCGAAGAAATCCTGGTCGATCGGCAGCGCCGTGCGCGACAGAGTGGGCATGGCGACAATGTCGCAATCCTCGAACCAGGCCTGCACCTGCCGGTATAGGCGGGTGCGTGCGAAGATTGCCTCGTAGAGTTCGGCGGCGGAATAGCTCTTTACGCGGTCCATCTGCCGCACGAAGGTCGGACACATAATGTCGCGGTGCCGGGCCAGGTGGTGGCCGAACTGCGCCATCCGGTAGGCGCCGTTGTTCACGAACCAGACAGCTTCCGGGTTCTCGAAGGGCGCCGTGTGCTCCGTGGTCTCTGCCCCGAGCTCCGCGAGCGCCCGGACGGCCGCCTCACATGCTGCCAGCACCTCGGCCGCGACGGCGGTGTTGCCCAGACGCGGGCGCCAACCGATGCGCGTGCCGGCCAGGGATGCCGCGCCCTCCAGCGACGCCGCGTAGCCGGGCTGCGGCCGCGCGACGGTCAGCGGGTCGCGTACATCCGGCCCCGCCATGGCATCTAGCATCAGCGCCGTGTCCAGCACCGTGCGCGTCATGGGGGTGATATAAGAGATGTTGCCGAACCCGTCCTGGGCGTATTCCTGCGGGACCACGCCGAGCCCCTGCTTGAAGCCGACCACGCCGTTGCAGGCGGCCGGTATGCGGGTGGAGCCGCCGCCGTCAGTGGCCACCGCGATCGGGGTCAGTCCCGTGGCGACCGAGACGGCCGCGCCGCCGCTCGAGCCGCCGGAGGTGCGCTCCGCGCTCCAGGCATTGCGCGTGCGGCCGAAGAGCGGGGATTGGGTGAGCGGCTGCTGGCCGAACTCGGGGGTGGTGGTCTTGCCCACCACGATCGCGCCGGCCCGCTTCAGACGCACCACCACCGCCGCGTCGTGATCCGGCACGTTGTCGCGGAAAATCTGCGATCCCCAGGTGGTGCGGATCCCGGCGGTGGGCACGAGATCCTTCACCGAGACGGGCACGCCGTGCAGCGGTGGCAGCTCGCCGCCGCGCGTCACCGCGGCCTCCGCCTCCCGCGCCGCCGCCATTGCGCTGTCCGGCGCCAGGGTGATGAAGGCGTTCAGCACGGGCTGCGCCCGCTCGATCCGCGCGATGGTGTCGCGCACAAGCTCCACTGGAGACAGTTCACGGGCCCGGATCAGTGCCGCGAGTTCCGCGGCCGAGCGGTAGGCGAGGTCATCCATGGATCGGCTCCAGTCTCGGCGGGGTCGGCTCAGGGCCTCCGGCCACCCTTGGTTCGGCGGTTGTCCCCCGGGCGCAGCCGCAGCCCGTCACGCAGGTGGCGGAAGGGCAGCTCCGCCGGGTCCGCCACCACGGGGCCGGGGGCGGTGACGACGATGACCTCCTCCGCGACCGGCTGGAAGTCGGCACGGAAGTGCACGCTGGATTTTACGGCGATGATCTTCTGCTCGGTGGGCTCAATACCGACGTGGCGGAACAGCGCCTGGTCAAGCGCCTGCATCTTGCGGGAGGAGAGGATCACCCGCACCCCCGGCGAGACGCGGATCAGTGCGGTCGGGCCGAGATCGGAGGGATTGCCCTTGGCCATGGGCCCCGTGCAGGTGAAACGGCCATCGGTGAGCCGCTCCACCACGGCGGTGACCGCCAGGGGCGTGCCGTCGCTCTTGCCGCCCAAGCTGAGCGGCAGGGTCACCCCTTCGCCCGCATCGTGGCAGGCCGCCGCGCTCTCCGCGTCGTTGATGAGGCCGAGCACGGCGCCGTGCGCCTCCTGGGCCAACAGGGCGGCGAGCAGGCCGGTGGTGTCGCCATGGCCGCCGCCGCCGGGATTGTCCTGGGTATCGGCCAGCACCACCGGGCGCGCCGACCCCTGGGCGACGCGGATGGCCCGCGCCACGCCCTCCTCCGCCGGCATCACGCCGGCGGAGAAGTCCGTTTCGCGCCGCGTCACCTCCGCTACCATGGCCTCGGCCACAGAATCTGCCTGGGCCTGGGTCGCGGCATAGGCTGCCACCGCCATGCCGCATCCCGGGAAATCGGCATAGGGGAAGCCGAAGCAGAAGTTCAGCTCCACCACGCCCGGCTCCTCGGCGAGGCGGGCGCGGGCCGTCATCACCTCTGCCATGGCGCCGCCGAGCGTGCACTGGGCGGGCGGCGGGGTCCAGAAATCCAGGGCCCGCCAAGCCTTGGCGGGGCGCCGCGCGCCGCGCGCCATCTCCAGCAACAGCCGGGCGGCCAGGGCGCCGCATTCGAGTTGGTCCACATGCGGATAGGTCCGGTAGGGCACCAGCAGGTCGGAGAGCGCGACCATGCGCTCCGTCAGGTTGCAATGCGGGTCCAGGGTGGCAGCGACGGGCACGTCTGGCCCCACCGCGGCGCGCACGCGCCGGAGCACCTCGCTCTCCGCGTCCGGGAAGTCCTGGGACACCATGGCGCCGTGCAGTTCGAGGAAGACACCGTCCACTGGCCCCTGCTCCAGCGCGTCCGACAACGCGGCCACCAGCAGGGCGGTGATGCGCTCGAAGGCCTCCGCCGTGACGGGGCCGGAGGGCGTGGCATAGGTCCAGATCAGAGGCGCCAGGGCCACGCCCTCTGCCTCCGCCGCCGCGATCACAGCGGCACTGGGTGTGCTGGTGCCGCGCAGCGCGCGAATCATGGTGGCGGCGCGCTGCATCGGGGCCTGGTTGCCGGGTTGCTTGAACTCCGTCCAGCCGGCCTCCCGTGGGGCGAAGGAGTGACTCTCGTGCCGGAAGCCGGCAATCGCGATGCGGGTCATGGCCCCGGCTCAGGCCCGTTTCATGTTCCAGAAAATGCTGAAGCCACGGAGGATGTCCGTCAGCTCCTTCTTCGCTGCGGAGGCGTAGAAAACCTGGCCGAGTGGCATATAGGGAACGTCGGCCATCGCCTCCACCTGAATCTCGCTGCAGATGGCCCGCTGCTGCGCCAGGTCGTTGCTCTCCAGCCACTGGGTGCGCAGGGACTCCAGCTTCTGGTTGGTGGGCCAGCCGAACCAAGCGCGCTCGCCGCTGCCGCGCAGCGCCAGGAAGCCGGCTGGGTCCAGCATGTCCTGGCCGCCGAAGGTGGTGAAAAAGGCGCTCCAGCCACCCTGGTCCACCGGCTCCTTCTTAGCGCGGCGCTGCACCACTGTGCCCCAATCCATGGTCTGCTGGTCCACGTTCATGCCGATGCGGCGCATCAGGTCGGCCGCCACCTCGCCGATGGCCTGCAGCTTCGGGCTGTCGGTGGAGATCATTACTAACGCCCGCTCGCCCTTGTAGCCGGCGGCCTCCAGCGCGCGCTTCGCCTCCTCCGGCTTCTTTGGCGATCTCAGGATTTCCAGCCCGGCCTCGCTGGCCATGGGCGTACCTGGCGGGAAGAGGCCGATGCCGTCGCGCCACAGGGCGCGGTCATCGCCCATCATGGCCAGCATGAAGTCTTCCTGATGGATGGCGGAGAGCACGGCGCGCCGGACGCCCTGGTTGTTGAAGGGCGGGTGCAGGTGATTCACCCTCATAATCGCGATATTGCCCAGCGGATCGTTCTGGTACACGCGCAGTTCGCTGCTGCGTTTGAGCAACGGCAGCAGGTCAGTGGGCGGGTTGTAGAACATGTCCACCTCCCCCGCGATCAGCGCGTTCACCGCCGTGCCCGGATCGGGCTGCACCAGCCACTCCACACGGTCGAAATGCACGATCTTGGGGCCGGCCGTGCCGCTGGGCGTGCCGCCCTGGCGGGGGTTGTACTTCTCGAAACGGGTGTAGACGGTGCGCACGCCGGCCACGCGCTCATCCGCCTTGAAACGGAAGGGGCCGCTGCCCGTGATCTCGGTCAGTTGCGTGAAGGCGTCGGTCTTCGCCAACCGCTCCGGCATGATGGCGGGATAAGGCGCACCGTTGCGAGCCAGCGCATAGGGCAGCAGGCCGAAGGGTTTCTTGAGGCGGAACTGGATTGTGCGGTCATCGGGCGCCGAGAGCTCTTCCGTCACTGCCATCAGGGCCTGCCCGAAGGAGTCGCGCCGGGCCCAGCGCGTCACGCTGGCCACGCAGTCCCTCGCCAGCACCGGCTCGCCGTCGTGGAAGAACAGGCCTGGCCGCAGTACCAGCGTCCAGCGTAGTCCGTCATCGGAGACGCTATGCCCCTCCAGCATCTGGTGCTGGGGCGTAAGCTTCTCGTCCAGCGCGAAGAGCGTGTCGTACACCATCGCCGCGTGGTCGCGGGTGACGTAGGCGGTGCTCCAGATCGGGTCGAGCACCGCGACATCGGTGTAGGGCACGTATTTCAGCGCGCGGCTACCCTGCGCCGAAGACAGGCGTGGCACGGTAAGCATCGGGGCAGCGGCGGCGATCTGGAAGAGATGACGGCGATGCATCGTGAAGTCTCCCGATCTGTGTTTCGCGCAGGTCTATCCCGGACCAGAGCAAGCGCCGTGCCATATTCTACCAAGGCTCCGTCCTGGATATGTCTCAATGAGATGTGCGCAAATGTTTTGGTACGGCTGAAAAGCGCTGGCTTTGACGCAAAGGGGGGCATCGACGGCGTCTCCTTGCTCCATTCTCGCTGCTTTCCGCTGAGTTGGACGGGATCTGGATGGGAGCTATGCGGGAATTTGGGTGACGCGGTGATCAGGCGGCGTTCTGTGCTGGCGTGTTGGTGACCTCTACGCCGTTCTTGAATGTGACGCCCTGGATGAGCTTGGGCAACTGGTTCTCGCCCTTCAGCCTGCGCCAGGTCTTGGCCGCGGCCATGACGAGCTTGAACACTATGGGTCTGTGACTGGACTGGCTGACTGGTCTGTCCGGCGCTGATCTGGTTCTGCGGACGCGCCACCTTGGAGGTTCTCGAGGCTTTCAGGGTGGCACGGTCATGATCAGGATGAGCCTGGACGATGCCCAATGGGTGTCGCTGATGCTTGTGCTGCAGCAGATTCCGCTGAGCTATGGCCGAAAGTGGGTGATGGCGACATGAAAAAGGCGGCGTATCGAGGTGGGTGAAAGCCTGCCTGAACCTCCCGAAGGAGCGATACGCCAAGATGAGCAGTACCACTGTCATCCCCCTGCGTCAGCCGGAGACGACCGATGATCCGCTGACGGCGGTCCTGAGGAGCGGCGCCCGCCGGCTGCTGGCCCAGGCCATTGAGGCCGAGGCGGAGGCCTTCCTGGCCGAGATGAAGGGGGAACGGCTACCGGACGGGCGCGAGTGCCTGGCGCGGCACGGGCATGGCCCGGAGCGCCTGGTCCAGACCGGGATTGGCCCGGTACCGGTGCAGCGGGTGAAACTGCGCGACCGCGGCGCCGGCGAGGAGGTGGGCGGCGAGCGGATCCGCTTCACCTCGGCGCTTCTGCCGCGCTGGGCGCGGCGGACGCGGAGCCTGGATGCCCTGCTGCCGATCCTCTACCTGCGCGGGGTCTCGATGGGCGACTTCGGGGAGGCGCTCGGGGCCTTGCTGGGCCGCGACGCCCCGAACCTATCGCCCTCGGTGATCGCGCGGCTGCGGGACGAGTGGCAGGCGGACTACGCGCGCTGGCAGCGGCGCGACCTGTCGGCCCGGCGCTACGTGTATGTCTGGGCCGATGGCATCTACCTCCAGGCCAGGATGGAGCCACAGGCCGAGTGCATGCTGGTGCTGATCGGGGCGACGCCCGAAGGTGAGGTGGTCCCCGGATATCGGACAGGAGGCTAAGCTCGGTTCGCTATGAGAAGGATGGCCCCTGATGGCGGGCAAGCGGACGCGGTATTCGGCGGATTTCAAGGCGAAGGTGGCGCTGGAAGCGC
>NZ_JBNBZS010000151.1:0-7304 GCF_049629625.1 Roseomonas chloroacetimidivorans
CAGGCCTTCACCGCCCTCGCCCCCGAGATCAAGGAGAGCCCCGAAAAGCGGGCGATTTCGCTGCTGCATGGGATGGTCCAGGAGCTCTGGCGCAATCTGCGCCACACGCAGGCCCCCACTCCTGGAAACGGCCCGACACTGCAGGACGTGGCGGACCTTCACCAGCACGCCCCCAAGATGGAAGGGCCGGCGCTGAACTCGCCGCTCCCGGTCGGCCTGCCCGCGCCTGACTTTGCCCTGCCGGATGCCCAGGGCCGGATCCACCGCCTGAGCGACTTTCGCGGCAAGCCGACGGTGCTGGCCTTCTATCCGCTCGACTGGAGCCCGGGCTGCAGCCGGCAGCTGGACCTGTATCAGCAGGAGCTCGATGAGTTCATCCGCCGCGGGGTGAACCTCGTCGGTATCTCTGTCGACAGCCTCTACAGCCATGGCGCCTGGGCCGCGGTGCGTGGGATCACCTTCCCGCTGCTCGCGGACTTCCACCCGAAGGGTGACGTGGCCAGGCGGTACCATGTCTGGCGGGAGCCTGATGGTTTCTCCGAGCGCGCCCTCTACGTGCTGGACGCCCAGGGCGTGATCCGCCATGCGCATGTCTCGCCGCAGTTGCACCATGTTCCTGACATCTACGAGCTCTTCTCCGTGCTCGACGATGTCGCGAAGCAAAAGGCAGCTTGAGGGGCAGAAAAAATGCTTGGCACGATCCATGGCGCTCCGGCCCGCCCCATCGGGACGCGGACCGGTCCCGTTGTGGTCTACGGTAATCGCTGGTGCGGCATCACTATGATGGTGCGTCGTTATCTGGATCGCGCCGGGGTGCCGTATCAGTTCGTCGACCTGGAAACGCATCCGGAGGTTCGTCATCAGCTTGAGTGGGTGACTGGCGGGTATGTCGCCAGCCCGACCGTCTATGTCGGGGGCGAGGTGCTGGTGCAGCCCTCGATCTCGGAGCTTGAGTGGGCTCTGTCCCGGAGCGGGATCCGATAAGCAGGAGGCGGAGCCTGGTTCGCCCAGGTTCTCCGCCTCTGTTCGCCTACTGACGGACTTTCTCGCCTGGCTCGGACCCGAGGTGTCGCCCTAGGGTTTCGGGCCGGTCATGGCCTCTGGACGGACCCACTGGTCGAACTGCTCAGCAGTGACGAAGCCCAGCTTGAGCGCTGCCTCACGAAGCGTGGTGTTATCGCGATAGGCAGCCATGGCGATCTTGGCCGACTTCTCGTAGCCGATATGCGGGTTGAGCGCGGTAACGAGCATGAGCGAGTTCTCCAGATGCTCGCGGATGCGCCCCTCATTCGGCTCAATGCCCTGGGCGCAATGCTCGTCGAAGGCGCGGCAGGCATCGGCGATCAGCTCAGCCGATTCCAGCAGGTTGTGAAGCATGACGGGCTTGAACACATTAAGCTGGAAATTGCCCTGGCTGCCCGCGAAGGCAACGGCGGCGTCGTTGCCGTAGACCTGCACGGCGACCATGGTCATCGCCTCGCTTTGCGTCGGATTGACCTTGCCCGGCATGATGGAGGAGCCGGGTTCATTCTCCGGGATCTTCAGCTCGGCAAAGCCGGCGCGCGGTCCGCACGCGTACCAGCGCACGTCATTGGCGATCTTCATCAGCGCGGCCGCGAGCGTGCGCAGCGCGGCGCTGGCGTTCACCAAGTCGTCATGGGCGGAGAGCGCCGCGAATTTGTTGGGCGCGGAGACGAAGGGCTTGCCCGTCTCCTCCGCGATTCGGCGCGCTGCGACCTCACCGAAGCGCGGGTCCGCATTCAGCCCAGTTCCGACAGCGGTGCCGCCGATCGCCAGGCGATAAAGGCCCGTCACCGCGTGCTCGATCGTGGCAATAGCATCATCCAGTTGCGCCACCCAGCCGCCGATCCCCTGCCCCAGCGTCACTGGCGTCGCATCCTGCAAATGGGTGCGGCCGACCATGACCACATCCTCGAACTGCCCGGCCTTGGCGTCCAGCGTGTCGCGCAACTGGCGCACGGCGGGGATGGTGGTGCCGGCAATAACGTCCACAGCGGCGATATGCATGGCCGTGGGGAAGGTGTCATTGGAAGACTGGCTGTGGTTCACATCGTCATTCGGGTGCACCGGCTTCTTCGAGCCGAGCTGCCCGTCAGCCAGCTGGATGGCTCGGTTAGCGATCACCTCATTGGCGTTCATGTTCGTCTGGGTGCCGGAGCCGGTCTGGAAGACCACCAGCGGGAACTCGGCGTCCCAGCGCCCGTCGATCACTTCCTGTGCCGCGCGCACGATGAGGTCGGCTTTATCCTGCGGCAACTGGCCAAGTTCCGCATTGGCCAGCGCTGCGCATTTCTTCAGGATGCCGAGGGCGCGGATCATCGGACGTCCGAAACGGAAGCGCTCCACGCCGATCGGGAAGTTCACGCGGGAACGCTGGGTCTGCGCACCCCAGAGATGGTCGGCGGGAACCTGCACCTCGCCCAGCGAGTCCGTCTCAACGCGGAAGCTTGTCTCGCTCATGCTTGTCGTCCCATTCTGTCCTTCCTCACAGTCCAGGCTGGCCGGTACCTGATATCAACCGCACCGGATGCGGACGGGTGAAAGCTGCCCGCCGCCGCGGACAATGTAGCGTCGGAGAGATCGGCATAGGGGGTGATCACCAACGCCGCTTCGGCGGCCCGCCCATGTTGGCGAAGATCTGCCGGTCCTTGTTCTCCTGCATCAGCATGGAGAAGCTCGGGATCTTCTCGAAACCGAGGCCCTGGGGAACCCCCGTATCGGGATCGGGCTGGATCTTGGCATAGCTCTCACCGGAGATCTTCTCCCACTTGCCCGCGGGCTTCCTGACCTCAAGGTTCACCACGGCCGTCTTGAAGACCATCCGGACGATCGCCTCCTTGGGCGCCGACGGCTTCGTGAGGCTCGGTGCGCCGGCCATGACTTGCCAGCCGTTCCTCACGGCCCAGGCGGTCAGCTCATCCTTGTCCATCAGGGGGGTCTTTCATGCGCTTGGCCCTTCCTATGGGCCGGGCGGGGTGATCACACCAGCACGGAGTCGTCCCGGTGCCTCCACCGGTCCGAATCCGGGCGGCTGGTATAGGTATAGGTCATGGAGACCTGGCGGCGCCTCCAGACAGTCACTGTGGCCTGCTCACGTGGCATCGGGCTGTCCACTCGGCTCTGGGCAGGGCCGCGTCGATCATTTCGAGCTGCCGGGCGATGCGTTCCAGCGTACGGGCCGCCGAGGCTTCCGGGCGCGGCTTGGCTGGGTGCTCGAAAGCCGCCAGCTCGTTGAGCGTTTCCGTGATCCAGGCTTTCCAACTCGTCCAGGCGTCTGCGCCAAGGCCTTGCGCAGCATCCGGATCGTGCAGGATGGCCGTAAGCCGGCCGGCCAGCCGCCTCAGCGCCGCGTCGGTCACCATGACAGCCTCGAGTTGCCGCTCATGGCGGCGGCGGACAGGCTCCTGGAGAGCACGCAGGAGCGATGCTTCCAGGTTGTTGCTCGCCATTCCGGCCTCGCGCCGGGCGGCGTCCGCGAGACCACGCCGGTCCGGGTTGCGGAGGGCGGGTGAGCCCAGGAGGCCATCAGCTCCGCGGTTTTGCTATGACCGGCCCACGGCCAGCGCATCGGAACGCTGTCTCCCGCTTCAGAGGCATCCGGAGGCGTGGCTTCGCCTAGGGTCAGCCCCTCCGAATGCCCGTTACGGGCGCGAGCGATGGCGGGTCGCTGGCGGGAAAGGTCTCTTCCACAGCCTCGTCCACCTGCACGTCAGAGTAGCTCGCTTCCGCGGCGTGGGCGCGCTCCCAGTGTTCGTTGGCCCGACCCTCCGGGCGGCCCTCGGCAACCCACAAGAAATAGGCCCGTTCCCGGATTCTTTCCTCCTTGATCTCGGGCGAGGTCAATCCTGCAGCGGTTTTCTTTCGGTCCTGGGTGCTCGACATCGACAGCTCCGGGGCAACGAGGACTTCGCTTCTGCATGCAGCGGCCGGCGCGCGCCGTACGAGGCAAGGACCGACCGGTGCAGCGTGGAAATAGGTCGGATGAATCCGCCGGCCAACGGAGGGGCATGCGGATCGCGAGCTGACCGGGTAGGCCACCCCGCCCAGGATTTCATCGCTCCTCGCCACCGCCAGGGACCCCACCGCTCGTCCGGATCGTTCCTTGCGGAGCAGGGGCTTGAAAGAACCCCGGCTTTTCCTAAGTCGCTTACCGCCAGATGCCATTCGACGGGTCTGGGCCGGTTCTGCCGGTGTCAATTCTCGGGTCCATGTTGCTCAACGGAGGATGTGGATGTTCGGATCTCTGATTGCCCGCTGGAAGCAGCACGCAGGCAGCTTCTATAAGCGGTGGTACCGCAGCCTCGCGTCCCATCTCAGCGTCCGCTGAGGAGCTCTGCGATGAGGGGACTTACTGCGGCGGCCCGCGCCTATGACGCGGAGCGGCTCCTCAAGCTGTTTCACCAGTTCGGGCCTGACGGTCGGGCTATCTCGGCCTCCAGCCTCCTGCGGCATGCCGGCTTCGAATCCAACCGGGCCCGTCTCGCTGCCGCGCTGGAGCATCTGCTCGAGGCCGGGATGATCCGGCAGGCTGGCGCGGACCCACTCGCGAGGGAGCCGGCCTTTCGGCTTGCGCGGCCCATCGCCAGCGCAGTGCCTGAGGAGCAGAGGATCGCCGCCTAGCGGGACATCAACCGAGGCCCGCAGGTCTGGGGCAGCCGGTCTGGTCATGACCGGCGCAGCCCTTTGCCTTGCCGCGAGCCATCGCGGTGCGGCGGTTGTCGCCAGTCCTGCGTGTCTCCGGGATCCGACCGAGAGCGTTCGACATGACCACTCTTCTCTCGTTTCCAGTCGAGCAGCAGGGCAAAGACGCTGGCGTGAAGCCACGTTCGACGACCCAGAAATTCGTCCTCAAGCAGGGCGACACATTCCTGGTCGCCGATGCCCTCGGCGACGTTGGCGCCAGCGATGACGGGCTGTTCCATAACGACACCCGCATTCTGTCCCAGCTGAGATTGGAAATCGCTGGCCGGGCGCCGTGGCATCTCGGTACTGCCGTTAGCCACGACAACGTCTTCTTCACGGCCAACCTGACGAACGCACCGCTCCCTCCTCTTGGAGGTGCACCGATCCCGGAAGGCGTCGTTCATATCGAACGCAAACGCCTGCTCTGGAGCGATCGAATCTTCGAGCGGCTTCGCTTTACCAATTACGGCAGCGACACTGCAATCCTGCCGGTCTCGATCGGGTTCGGCGCCGATTACCGGGATATGTTCGAGATCCGCGGCGAGCCCCGCGCGGCGCACGGCCGGCTGCTGCCACCGAAGCTCGGCGAAGCGCATGTGCTTCTCCATTACCTCGGCCTGGATGGTGTGCACCGGACAACATCGGTCGCGTTCTCCGAAACGCCGCTCCGCCTCATGCCGGACTCCGCGGATTTCCTGGTGAAGGTTCCGGAGGCGGGTACGACGGAACTCTACATCGAGATCGGATGCGGGGAAGAGGCCCGGCCCGGCCGGATGCGCTTCCGTGCCGCAGCGGCGGCGGCCCGCTCGCGTGCACGCCGCAAGCGTCTGCGCAGCGCCCGCCTGATCACGCCGAACCGGCTGTTCAATGCCTGGATCGACCGCTCGCAAGCCGATCTCGCCCTTCTCACCACAGAACTGCCGACCGGCCCTTATCCTTATGCGGGAATCCCCTGGTTCTCGACGCCGTTCGGCCGGGATGCGGTGATCACCGCATTGCAGACACTCTGGCTCAATCCGGCGCTCGCCCGCGGCGTCCTCGCCTTCCTGGCGCGGAACCAGGCGCATGAGACGTCGCGGTTTCGGGATTCGGCGCCCGGCAAGATCATTCACGAGACCCGCAAGGGCGAGATGACGGCGCTGCAGGAGGTCCCGTTCGGAAAGTATTACGGCGGTGTCGACACCACGCCGCTGTTCGTCGTCCTTGCCGGCGCCTATGCGGACCGCACGGGCGACATCGCCTTCATCGAGGAGCTCTGGCCGGCCTTGGTCGCCGCGCTTGAATGGGTTGAGGGCGCGGTGGCTTCCAACAGGGACGGCTTCCTCGAGTATGCGCGCGGCGCCGAGACGGGGCTTGCCAATCAGGGCTGGAAGGACAGCGCGGACTCCGTGTTCCACGCCGACGGCCGCTTCCCGGACGGCCCGATCGCGCTGGTGGAAGTTCAAGGTTATGTCTTCGCTGCCTTCCTCGCCATGGCCGACCTCGCGCAGCGCCTGGGCAAGATGCAGGCAGCCCAGGACTGGTCCCGGAGAGCCGACGAGCTGAGGTCTGCTGTCGAGCAGCGCTTCTGGATGGAGCCGGAGGGTTTCTACGGCCTGGCGCTGGATGGGCGGGGTGAGCTGTGCCGGGTACTCGCCTCGAATGCGGGCCATCTGCTCTTCACCGGACTCCCGGCACCCGAGCGCGCCGCACGGGTCGCCGCCCGGCTCATGTCGGGCCGCTTCAACTCCGGCTGGGGCATCCGCACGCTGGCCAGCGGTCAGGCCCGGTTCAATCCGATGTCGTACCACAACGGCTCGGTCTGGCCCCACGACACCGCCTTCTGTGCCGCGGGCCTCGCTCGGTATGGCGCTCGCGAGGAGGCTGTTCGGCTCTTGGACCAGATGTTCGAAACCGCCGTGCAGTTCGACATGCGCCTGCCGGAGCTCTTCTGTGGGTTTCCGCGTTCGCCGGGCGAGCCGCCGATCCCCTACCCGGTGGCCTGCCTGCCACAAGCCTGGGCAGCGGGGTCTCTCTTCATGCTGCTGCAGGCGTGCCTCGGTCTGAAGGTCGATGGCTGGCGTGGCGAAATCCAGATCGACCGGCCACGTCTTCCGAGTGGTGTGAACCGGCTCTCGCTGCGCCGGCTCGTTGTCGGCCAGGAGCAGGTGGACCTGACCTTCGAGCGTATGGGAGAGCGGGTCGTGGCCTTCGCCGACGGAGCCGACCAGAGCGGCGTTGCTATCCGGGCTCAGCTTTAGGGACCAGCCGATGCTGCACCGGATCCGCACGGCAACGGCCCGTCGCACCGCGCCGGCGAAAGCTGCGCGTTCGACACTGGGTCCAACCGCGGACCTTGGCAGGACGAGGGCCGCACCGTTGAACGCCGAAGGCAGAATTCCTAGCTCAATTTCGACCCTGCGCCCTTTCGTGGGCAGGACCATCGACTCGTATCCATGTTGCTCGACCGGAGGATATGGAGATGAGAAGGAGGCAACACATAGATCAGGAGCACGCGCTCGCTGCGGCTCGAGCGCTGCTTCGCGAGCACCTGCGCAGCGCATGGCAGCGCCTGCGGCGTCGGCTGCGGCCCATGCGATCGCAGGTCTGGTCCCCTGTCC
>NZ_JBNBZS010000152.1:0-7221 GCF_049629625.1 Roseomonas chloroacetimidivorans
CCCTGGTGCTCCAGCACCATCCGCACCGCACGTTCGCGGACTTCGGGGGAAAAAGGTGGGGTTCGCTTCGTCATGGCTCCATCCTCTCAAGAGTTGGAGCCTCCGCAAAACCCGGCGCGGTTCAGCGTCCACCCGGCTCATCGCCGAATGCTTACGTGGCGCTGTTGCCGAGCGCCGTTCCAACGTGCCGCGGCGATGCCAGCGGTTGCCATAGACCTGGCCGGCCTAAGCCGGGTTGGTAAGCAGGCCGCGGATGCTGGCCAGGTTCCAGCGGGCCAGGCCCGTCGAGGTTCGGATGCCGCGCTGCTCCAGCAGGCGTGCCAGAGAGCAAAAGCTGTGGGCTTCATCCGCATACCAGGCAAACATCTCGCGCACGATGGCTGCCTCGGCCTCCTCGATGCGGACACCTGCAGGGTCGCGCGGGCGATCTGGATCCACCCGGTAGCCGAAAGGCGCTCTCGTCCAAGGCAGCATCACTCCCGCCTCCAACTTGCGCTGGCGGCCACGCCGCATGCGCTCAGTGATCAGCGTGCGCTCATACTCCGCCACCGCACCGCGGATCTGCAACAGCAGTTGGTCATGCGGGTCCTGGCTCATGGGACGGTCGAGAAACCGCACCTCGCAGCCATGTCCCTGCAATTCCTCGAGCAACAAGACCTGATGGACATAATTGCGCGCCAGTCTGTCCGGCGCCGTGATCAGAACCAAGTCAAGCTGACGGGCGGCAGCGCGGTCGCGCAGGCGATCCAGGCCTGGGCGCCGCAGGGACGCACCACTGTAGCCGTCATCGCGGAAGACATGATCGGCCGGCACGTCCCAGCCTTGCTCCCGCGCGTGGCCCGACAGCCGCTCCATCTGCTGCTCGACGGTCTGGGCCTGCGCCTGGCGCTGGGTCGACACCCGGGCATAGAGGGCTACCCTCATGGCCATCCTCCCGCACGCCGGGGTCGCGCCATGCGCCGGCAGGCTCGGCGGCCAGCGCCGTCGTCCAGGCCAGCACCTCCTGGTAGGCCCGATCCCATCGACGCTGGCCATCCGGAGTTGGCCATGTCGTCCGACGCACGATCCACTGGCATCGCATCTGTCCCTCCCGACTGGAGGGACAAAGCTGGGACCGTGCCCGCCCGCTTAGAGCGCTCTCGCAGCGCCAGCCGAGACCAGCTCAGGCGCAAGCGCGTCCGGCGTACCAAGCAAAATTTGTCATTTGCGATTAGGCCATCGAACAAGACCATCGGCGCGTGAAACGCCTGGTCAGACCGGGGCTTGGCTTCGGCAGGTTCCATACGGCACGGCGAACACTGGCTGGCTACGAGGCGATGGCGATGATCAGAAAGGGCCAGGTCAGGAGCATCGGCGGACGAGATATGGGAGCCCAGGCCGAGTTCGTCGCCTCACTGTTCGAGCTGGCGGCGTGACCTGACCTGATCCGGGGCGTCTTCGTTCTTGTTCGGGGTCAGCCTCAAACTTCGCAACAGAACCTGGCCAGCGCACTGGTCGTGCTCCGGCCCTGGTCCTCGTAGTCGAGTACCGAGAGCGGGATGATGGCCAGCTGCACCCGACCGCTCGCGACATATGGCTGCAGGTGCTGCATCGCCTGCACCGAGAAGGAGCACTGCGGGTCGATGAACATCCAGAGCCGCGGCGCCGAGGCGTTGCCGATCGTGCCGAAGGTGGTCGCCTGCACAAGGCGCAGCGCCGAGGCGGCATGTGGCGCCGTGGCCGCGGCGGGGCTGGCTCCCTGCGCCGGCGTGCCGGTGTCGCCGATGGTGACGGTCGGGACGGCCCCCGGTACCGCCGAAATCTGATCGCGCGTCAGGTTCTTGCCCGAGGCGTCCCACATCACGCCGGGGATGACCCGCTCGCCGTCCGGCGTTGCGTAGAACACCTGGAACTGCGTCCCGCTCTTGACTAGCATGCCGCGCAGGCCGTGCTGTATCCCGAGTTCCGTCAGGTTGCCGCCCGCGAGCCGCGCCAGCTCGGCCGCGGATAGGTCAGACATCAGCCCGGCGACGATGGCCTGCCCGTCCGGCGTGGTGGAGCCCACCATCAGCTCGTCGCCCGTGCGGGCCACCACCCGGTGCATGCCATGATACTGGCCCAGGTCGGTCAGCGTCGCCCCCGAGGCCACGATTTGCTGCAGGGCCGGCAGCTGCTGCACCGTCTCAGCGGACGCTTGCGTCCCGGAGCCACGCAGTGCCGCCGACGGCGACGGAGCCACAGCGGGTACTTGGACCTGGGTCGAATCAGCGGGAGCGTCAACCTGGATCATCGAGGGGAGCTGCGGGTTGGTGGCCGCCGCCGACCCCGCCATGGGCGGTGGCAGGCTGCAATGTGGCTCAGCCAGGGCAAGCCCGGGCACGAGGACCAGGCAAGAAGCCAGAAGGTAGGATCGCATGACGCCTCCAGTGCGTAGACGAGTGGAGGGTAAGAGGGTGCCGTGCGAACGGCGCGCGAGTTAACGCCGCGGCACTCCGCGCCGCAGGATCCGGCTGATGAGGCTGGTCCACCAGTGGCCAGTGGGGCCGGCCAGTTCGCATTCGCGATCAGTCTCGGCGAGAAGCCAGGCAAGATCAGCGATATAGGACCGGGCCAGATCGACCCGGAGGTCGTGAGTGTCGCTGTCGTCGAGCCTCAGCGCCTGCTCCAGCACTCTGGCCTTGACCTGTGCCGCATGGAGCGACAACGCCTGCATGTCGATCAGAGCCTCGACCGCGGCCTCTGCCTTTTGGAAGGTCGGCCACAACTCCGCTGCCAGTTCATCGAGCCTCTCAAGAGGCAGGCTGTCGTCCTGAAGATGTGCGTATCCCTCCTGCAGCTGAGCGAGCAGGGACAAGCATGTTCGACTGATGGAAAGGAGGTCGGTACTTTCATCCAAAGGGCTGGAGATCGTGCAGTTCCGGCCCGTAAACGCCGCTTCGCATACCCTCTCGATATCGGATACGAAGGAGAGTAGCAGAGTATCCCGTGCGGGCGACGGCTCCTCCAGCCGACGTGACAGCAACCGCTCAATGACGGCGAGCTTGCTCTTGAGACCTCGCTCACTCGAAGCCGGGGTGGCGGAAATTTGGTAGATCTTGTCGACTCTGTCCACGTCCATATCCGACAAGGTCTGCATCAGCGTGGCGTGCTCGCCCGACATCATCTGCGCGCCCTGCTCAACCTTGGAATAGACGACAGCGTCAAATTCTATTACGGAGGTGCAAAAGACGACCAGGTGTTCGTCGTCCGTAGTGGGTGATACCTCGCACGCGCCGGACGCTGCCTGTGCATCCGCGAGCACGGCATCATGAGGAGCGCTTAGCATCATCGCACGGCCTCCTGTGAACCGCCGGCCTGGCGCCAGAGCGTCGCTGCCCTAGGACTCCACAGAATCGGTTTTCGAACCGTCTCGCCGGCCGCGGAGCCGGGCGCTCTTCTGCGCGACCTGCTCTCCTGCCAGCGTGACGCTGGCCGCCCCGCGGAAGAGAAACTCGAAGCGGAGCATCTCCATGAGCCGGTCAAGATCCTTGAACAGCCGTGGCCGGGAGGGCCATGCGATATGGAAAACGTGGTAGCCCTGCTGCCACGAAGTGAGGATGTAAAGGGCGTAGCGCGTCGCCCGATTGTCCGGCTCCTGCGCCTCGGCCGTGATTCCGCGGATGTAACCGCCGGCAGCAATGCCCTCCAGGACGTCCGCGAGCGTGATGGAGGGCATGCCTCGAGGAACGAGAGAGCGGGCCCTGATTGGCTCGCGTCGGGCACGATCCCATCCCAGAGCTGAATCGCGCAGACGCTTTGCATCCCGGATGACGCACGCCTTATGACCCCCCTCTCGCCCTGCCCATAGCAGTGGACACTCCTCGAGTGCCGTAGGTCGTTGGCTGCCGCCGCTTGCTAACGGTGCAGAAAATCGGCTGTTGTATTTGGCCTCATTGACGGTGATCCGAAGGCACTGTCAGAAATCTATCCGGCTACGCCTATCACTCTTGGGAGCTTGATCTGCTTTGCTAAAGAGCCCCTGTGGGAGCGATCCACTATGTGGAAAAGGCATCGCAGAACCGACACAACTTTCTCGGCCCGTCTTCCTGTCATATACGTAAATCCCAACGAGCATTTGAAACAAGCTTCGCGAGCATCAGGAACAACCCCGGTTGGTCACATGGGTGTGAAGCTCAACCTGCGGTAGAAGATCACGCAGTGGCGAGCAAGATTTTTCAAAATCCAGAAGGTGGATGCAAGGACTGGTTGGCCGTCGATGTGGGCCAGCGCAATGGCCGGGACTGTCAGAACCACCAAAGTGTTCTGACTCTGAAGTTCCCAGGCAGTTGGCCTGGACGTTGACGGTGCATGGCAGAAGCGTTGGACGGCGGTGAGGATGTCGTCGGCGGTTTTCGTCCGGCAGAAGGGCTTTGGCTCGGCGCTGTGGGCTTCGGTGTAGGCCGTGATGGCGGCTTCGAGCTCTGCTGTGGAGCGATAGGCGCTTCGCCTAATCGCGTCGTCGGTCAGCAGGGCGAAGACACGCTCGACCTGATTGAACCAGGAGGCTGAGGTCGGCGTGTAATGCACGTGCCAGCGCGGCC
Organism: Roseomonas chloroacetimidivorans; assembly: GCF_049629625.1. Lineage (NCBI taxonomy): Bacteria > Pseudomonadati > Pseudomonadota > Alphaproteobacteria > Acetobacterales > Roseomonadaceae > Roseomonas > Roseomonas chloroacetimidivorans. The sequence continues at coordinate 4,560 of NZ_JBNBZS010000152.1, forward strand.
GCTTGGCGAACCAGTTGCGGATCATCACCGCCTTGTGGCTCGAGGCATTATCCATCACGACGTAGATGTCGAGGCCCTCGGGGATGTTCGCCTCCACCGTGTCGAGGAAGCTACCGAACTCCGCTACTCGGTGGAGCAGCATGCACTTGCCGATGATGGTCCCGGCCTGCACGTCCAGCGCCGCAAACAGCGAGGTCGTGCCGCACGGCTTGTGGTCGTGGGTGCGCCTTTCGACCTGGCCGGGGCGGAGCGGCAACAGGGGTTGCGTGCGGGCGAGAGCCTGGATCTGTTGGGGTGGATGGCCCCCTCCCGGCATCACGGTGCCAAGACGGTGGCTGTCGAATGTCACCAATGGGGAGCCAACCGCCATGGAGGTTACAACGATCGGCCTTGATCTGGCCAGGCATGTGTTCCAGGTCCACGGTGTAGACGTGTCTGGCAGCGTTGTCCTGAAGCGGCGGCTACGGCGCCGCGAGGTGGCACCCTTCTTTGCCGCCCTGAAGCCCTGCTTGGTTGGCATGGAGGCCTGCGCCACGGCGCACTACTGGGCCCGTGAACTGCGGGCATCTGGGCACGAGGTGCGTCTGATCCCCGCCCAGTACGTGAAGGCCTATCTCCGGCGGGGCGAGAACGACGCCGCCGATGCGGCGGCGGTCTGCGAGGCGGTGCCCCGCCCCTTGATGCGCTTCGTCCCGGTGAAGGGCGAAGCGCAGCAGGCGGCCGTTATGCTGCACCGGGTGCGCGACCTGCTGGTCCGCCAGCGAACGCAACTGATCAACGCCAGTCGCGCTCACCTTGCTGAGTTTAGCGTGATCGAGGCGCAAGGGCCTTGGAATGTCGGGCGGCCGGTGGCGGGACTGGAGCAGGACGACATTGTTCCCGAAGTGGTCCGCGACTTGGTCCAGCTCCGGGCCGCGCAACTCGAGGACGCCGAGACGCGCATCGTCCAGGTCGACACCCGCATCCTGGACCAGCACAAAGCTGCTTCCGTCAGCCAGCGCCTCGCCCGCATCCCTGGGATCGGACCGCTCGTCGCCATCGCCGTTGCCGCCACGGTGCCTGATCCGTCGGCATTCCGAAGTGGGCGAGAGTTCGCCGCTTGGCTGGGCCTCGTCCCACGGCAGAACTCGACCCGGGGAAAGCCCGGCTCGGGAGGACCAGCCGCCAGGGCGACGCCTATATCCGCCGACTGCTCGTGACCGGAGCCCAGTCGGTGCTGTATTGTTCCAAGGCAGCGCGGGCGAACCCCTGGATCCAGGGCCTGCTCACCAAGCGGCCACGTATGGTGGTCGCGGTTGCCCTGGCCAACAAGACGGCGCGCAGCGCCTGGGCGGTGATGGCGCGGGGTACGCCCTACAGGATCGTGGCCGCGGCACAACCGCGGCCGCCCGCCGGAGGCTTGCGAGGGAGAAGGAGTGGGATGGAGTAGTCGGTTGCAACGACGGGTCGGGGGAAACGTGAAGAACAGAAGGGCGTCAAGCCCGAGGATCTGTTGAGGACCCGACCTGCGGAACCTGTCGGGGCCTGCGGTCATTGCCGATCGCGACTGAGGCCGGACACATGACCGCAAGCAACCTTCTGCGCCAAATGCTCGGTTTCCCCCTTGCCAGCCCGGGGCCATCCACACATGGCTCTTCTCGTCGACGCACAGTACGAGCGCGCGCTCAGGCGGGCTGAGATAAAGGCCGACGATGTCGCGCACCTTCTTCACGAACAGCGGGTCGGTCGAGAGCTTGGAGGTCGCGACCCGGTGTGGCTGCAGCGAGAACGCCTTCGAGATGCGCTGTACCATCGACGGCGCCAGCCCGGCAGCCCTGGCGATGCTGCGCGAACTCCAGTGCGTCCGGCCCGCGGGCAGCGTCTCCAGCGTAGCGGTCACCACCTCGGCCACCTTCTCGTCGGTGGCTGTCCGGGGCGCGCCGGGACGGGGTTCGTCGGTCAGACCATCAAGCCGCCGCTCGGCGAATCGGCGCTGCCAAGTCACCACCGTCATGCGCGCGATCCCGAGCCGCTCGGTAATGGCTAGGTTGCTCAGCTCTTCTGCCGCTAACAGCACGATCTCGGCGCGCAGTGCATCACCGCGGGTTATCTTGCGCCGGCGCAGGCGAGCCTCCAATTCGGCGCGCTCGCCTTCCGACAACTCGATCCGAACCGCTTTCGGCGCCACCATGACCGCCATCCCCGCTGCTCCTCGCAGCGAATCACAGCTCATCACGACTGGCTGGATATTTCGCGGTCGGGACACTCACCTTTCTGCGGCTTTTCTTTGCAGCGGTTCTTTCTCACTCTCAGCGCTCCGCGCCGGATCAGAGAGGAAGCAGTTGCGCGCTCGGGGCAGGTCTGCTCCGGCGCGACCGTAAATGGCCAGCTTGAGCGTCTTAACATTACTGATCTAGCAATCGATCTGGTGGGATCATATACCCTCGACGGCGACGAAATCCGCGATACCGGCTCCGCGCCGGAGGGCGCGCGCCGCCGTGTACTCGGGCGACCGGTAGTAACGCAGCGCCCCGTCCAGGCTGTCGAACTCGATGACGACGTTGCGCGCCCGCCCCTCGCCTTCCAGCACCTCGGCGGCGCCGCCGCGCACCAGCACCCGCCCGCCGTACTGCGTGATCACGGGCGTGGCGGCGCGCGCGTAGCGCGCGTAGGCCTCCTGGTC
>NZ_JBNBZS010000153.1:0-7219 GCF_049629625.1 Roseomonas chloroacetimidivorans
GGATTTGTTGCAAAGTTCAGCACAGGTCACGGGTCATCGCGGAGCCTGGGAAATCAGGCGGTGGTCCGGAATAGGTCAGCGATGAAGGCGGCTTGAGCCTGCATGTCGCGTCCACCGATGCCCCGCACTTGCCCTTTCCTGATCATCGCCATCGTCTCATAACCCGCTAACGTCCGCTGCGCCGTCCAGAAACTGCCAAAGCCCAGCCCTGGACGCATCAACCGTCGCAGTCGGCGGTGGTCTTGTTCCACGATGTTATTGAGATATTTGGCCTGGCGTAGTCGCGAGGACCGCCACGGCTCGCCATCCGCTTTCATCTCTGCCGTCGCTCGTGGATAGGCAGGGTTCTTGTCCACCGTGATCGTGCGCGGGTTCACTGTGTGAGGCTGGCTCAGGGCCTTGCGGAAGAAGCGCTTCGCGGCCGCCGCGTCCCGCTTGGCCGCGAGCAGGAAGTCGATCGTCTGCCCGCAGCTGTCCACCGCGCGGTAGAGATACATCCAGCGTCCCTTCACACGGACATAAGTCTCGTCGACCCTCCAGGACCCGTTGCTCGGGTGCAGGTAGGGCCGGATCCGTTTCTCAAACTCGGGCGCACAGGCCTGCACCCAACGGAAGATGGTCGTGTGATCCACCTCGACGCCACGGTCGGCCAGCATCAGCGCGAGGTCGCGATAGCTGATCGGGAACATGAGGGACCAGCGGACGGCCCAGAGGATCACCTCGGCGGTGAACTGCCGGCCCTTGAAGGACTGACCCTGCCGGATCCGGACCGTGCGACGCCACTTTGCCATGCCCAGGCCCGTACCTGCTCCCGCGGGCAGCTCAAAGTTGCAACAGATCCGTCGGCGAGACGGGATCGGGAAAACCAGTGTGCAACACCGTACCTTGAGTACGCGACCTTGATCTGGACCCGATCCGCGAACTCCCATGCAGGCCGGCGGTCCGTGACCGCGTAAGAGGCCGGACAGATGGCAGCATCCGACTACGCGTCACCGCAATTCTGAAGTTTTCCCTTGCCCTGAAGGGGGCGTCCACAGATGTTGCATGGCTCGCCGGTGTGGGCGGACTGCGCCCTACCCCGATCGGGGCTCATGTGAGGCGGACGTACTTCGGGCGCCCGAGCTCGAGCATGCGGTTCAGCACGTCGACGGCGACGGCCACCTCGGCTTCCTGACGCCCGTCGGTCTGCGAGCGTAGGCCGTCGCCGATGACGCGCTTCCATCGCGAGATGTCGGCCTCCACAAGGGCGCGCCAGTTGTACCCTGACGCCCGCTGCCAGCCCATGCGGCCGCGCTCGGCAATGATCTGCATATGTCGGTCCCGCTGCGTCGGCTCGGTCTTAGCCGTATCGCTCTGCACCGCGCTCGATCGGGGTGGGACGATGACGCCGGATGCCGCGCGGCGACCCCGGCGTAGACGTCGTTCCGGTCGTAGGCCCCGTCGCCGGTGAAGGACGCCACCGACCCGCTGACCTGGTCGAGCAAAGGCCCGACCCGCGAGCCGTCATCGGTATCCTTGTCGGTCAGCGCTGACGCGACGATCCGCCCGGTGTCGGCATCGGTGGCAAGATGGAGCTTGCTCCACCCGCGCCGCGTCCTCGTACCGTGCTTCTCCACAAGCCACTCGCCTGGGCCGCAGAGCTTCAATCCCGTGCTGTCCACCAGCAGGTGCACGGGCTCGCGCCCAGGGCGCGGCCGCGGCACCTCCAGCGTCTCCGCTCGCCGGCTGATCGTACCGTGATCGGGCACGGCGAGGTCGAGCCCGAGCAGGGTCATGATGGAGGCGATGAGGCCTTCCGTCTGGCGCAGCTCCAGGCGGAACACCGCCCGCAGGGTCAGCGCCGTGGTGATCGCCAAGGCGGAGTAGCGCGGCTGACCACCACGGCCAGTGCGAGGCTCTGCACCCCACGCCTCGATTGCCTCTGCCGTGAACCACACGGTGAGGCTGCCGCGGGCGCGCAGACCAGCCTCGTAGGAGGGCCAGTTCGTCACCCGGTGCCGCTGCTTTGGGATGCGGTGCCGGCGGTCGGCATTGGCCTTGTACGGCATGGCGGACGCCTCATTAGCCATCGAGGGTTAGCCCTCACGCCAGCCTACCCGACGATGCCCAACCGGACGACCCATGCACCAAGGTCCCTCCTTGCCCCGCCCCTGCCGCTCCGCCATGCACCCCGCGACGAGTGCCGCCCGCGCCTCCTCCGCCGTCCCGTGCTCCCGCACCATCCAGTGGGTTCTCCCGCACTTTCCGTGCTGCCGTTGCGGTCTCACGCTGCATGGAGGGCGCGGGCGCGGAGGAGACCGAAGCCTGCTCGTCTCGTGGCGCAGGAGACGCTGCAGCCGCTTAACCATAGTAATCGCCTCGGCCAATCGGGGCGCCTGACGGAGCATCTCCACCTCCTGGACGGTGATCCCCGCTGCGCTTGGTCCGCCCGCAAGCGCGGCGCGTGGAAGCCACTCACCGGGCGCACGACAGGGAAGCACCCAAGCGGGCTTTCCTCGAGGCCAGGACGATCTCGACGTGCCCCTCCTTGGCCCGACCGACCGTCAGCTTTGGCGCGAGCGCTGACAGAACCGCTGCCTGATGCGCAATCGGGCCGAGGTCCCGAACAAACCTTCAGCAAACGCCACCTGATGTCGGGCGAGAAGGAGAGGCAAGGAGAGGAGCGCCTTCATGCGGTGCGGCGCGGGTGCCTGGACCGGGCCATGGGCCGGTCCGGCATCCCGCCGCCGCGCCTTTGAAGGCGTTACACTTTGACGAAATGGAATGATCAGAACACGCCCCCGCTGGGGGGTGCCCCGCCGAGTGCAGGAGAGGGCCGCGACTGGGACCGTGGCGGATCGGGCGACCCAGGCCGGGCCGGGTTGCACCTGGACCGCGACCAACCAGTCAGCGCCGTACTGGGGTGCGTACAATGACCCCCTCCAGCCCCGGCGGTGGTCGGAACGGCCCGACTTCCCACGCAACTCTCCTCGCACTCTGCGCCCGCATCCTCGCGCTGCAACGGCGAACGGAGGAGCTCGGCGTCCTGGAGCAGCGCGTGGAGCAGGAGAAGGGCCTGCTCGCCGCAAGCCGATACCATGGCCAACAGGTCAGGCTGGTGCAGCGCCGCCTCCGCCTCATCGACCGGGTGTGCCGTCTGCCTGCGACGACCTTCGCCATGAGGCGCGCCAAGGCAGAGGCGCTCCTGACCCTGGTCATCCTGGACCCGGAGGGCCGACCTGAGCATCCGGAGGACTGGCCCCTCTGGTCGGCCTTGCAGGACCTCGCGGCGGATTGGAGCGGCATGAACGGCAGCTCAGCGCCGACGCCACCGGAGTAGGCCAGGAAGCTGGGTGGGACCTTGCGGCCTCGCTCAGCCCTTCCGGCCCGGCGGCTTGGCGGCCGGGACGCGGAGGATGGCGGTCAAGAGTGCATGGGGATCGAGGTTGAGGGCGGCCGCGAATTCCAGCATCTCCTCCACATCCAGCCTGCGCTCGCCCTGCTCCACCTTCGAAACAAAGCTCTGCGGCTGGTGCAAGCGGTCCGCCAACTCGCCCTGTAGAAGACCGAGAGCAATGCGACGGTCGCGGAGCAACTCCCGGAGCCGGGTTGATCGGGGTGACCACCGCGTGCGCGGCATAGAGGCTGACCTATAGGGGTAAGACAAAACCGATAATCGGCTTGCGCCTGCATCCCATATTCGATTATAGGATTGGCCTGTTCGCGTTTGGCCCGTTGGTAGCAGCAGCGAGGCATTGCGCCATGACACGGAGAGGACCAGCACCGCCATGGCGCGAGAAGATCCACTCAGGGCAACCTCGCTCAATCCGGCTGTCGCATTCCGGCAGGCTTGGCAGATGTCCGAGCATTGGGGTCTGAGTCATCGGGAGTTGCTGTTGCTGCTTGGTGAACCGGACCGGGCCAGCTACCAGCGCTGGAGGCTCGGTGACCTGACCGGCTTCCCGCGCGAGACCGTCCTCCGCCTCCACCTGCTGCTCGACCTGCATCGAACACTGCAGCGGATTTTTGCCCGCCCGGATAGCGGCTACGACTGGGTGACCCGGTCGGATGTTGCGCTCGGCGGCCGAAGCCCGCTCGATCGAATGCTGGATGGAGGGCTGGGCGACCTCCAGGTTGTGCACGACCGCCTCACTACGGAGGCAGGTGGCATTTCCCTGGACGATGCCACGCGAGCCGGGCGCCGGCTGCCAGGCACACCGCTGGAGAGGAACCTTCAGGAGGCGCTGGCCCGGTTCAGCGATGCCTGGTGCAGGGCAGAAGGGGGGCCGCTGCCGCCCGAAGCGGAACCTGTTCACGGGTTCACCTCATGGGAGGCGATGGAGCGCTGGGTGCGGGACGGGGGTGGGGCAGAGGACGCGCCGATCCGTTCCCGAATCGAGACGCTGCTCGTCCAGGCGAACCGGATCCTGCGCCAGGATGAGGAGGTGCGGGCCTGGCTCACCGAACGGCATCCCTTCCTCTCCAACGAGCCGCCGCTGAGTCTGGCCGTTACACCGGGGGGGCTGCGTCGGGCCGAGCGCATTCTTCCCATGTCCGCTCTGCATGCTGTCACTGCGAAGAAGGTGGGGCGATGAGCTGCTACACGGTGCGGGTCGGTGCGAATGGTCAGGTGACCCTCCCCAAGGAAGTGCTGGAGCACCTCGGGCTGGAATCCGGGTCTGGGGTGGTGTTCGAGATTGTCGGTCAGCAACGGGTCATCCTGCGGAAGGAGCAGGACACCGCGGACGAGCGTCCTTGCACGACGGTCCCACACAGATGCCCAGGCACGGCCGAGTTCAGTCGGGACGAATCGACGCCCGGTCCTGCGATGACCGCCAGGAATGACCGTCACAACGCTTTCCCCGAGGACCGGCTCCACAAGGGCCAGACCGCACAGGGCATCAACTACGTACTCAAGCGGCTTGTGAAGACGTAAGAGGATGCGAGTGAGGTGACGGGGGCTGGCCCTGCTGAGCTGCAGGCGATCGCCAACTACGATCTGCGTGAACTGACTTTGGAGAGACTGATAGCCATCGATACGGCGCTGATCCTCTGGGATTGGGATTATAGTTGCCGCCCATCGGCCGAGGTGCCGGACATTCGATCCGCCGCGAGCTGCAGGGTCATGACCTGAAGCGCGGCACGGCCCCGTTCGCTCGTCCAGCAAGGACATGCCACATGCAACGTGATGTCAGGGTCGAGATCCTCGTCGACGAAGCGACGGCCGAACTTCTGAGGAGCCCCGCTCACCGAGAGATCATCGGTGAACTGGTGATGCGCATAGCCAAGCCCTCAGACGGCCAGGATCCGCTCTCTGGCCAGTTCGAGGGGGAGCTGCTGCTGCGGCAGGAAGCGGGCCAGGCTGTGACTGGCTTGAACGCCGGGCAGGCCGCATCAATCACCAGCCAGCCCACCAGGCATATGTCTGACGAAGAGATGCTTGCGCCCTGGCCCACACCCATCGTTGTGGCTGACATCGTGGCGTATGCAGCACGTGTTCTGGGCTCCGACGGCGCCGCAAAATGGTGGCTGTTCAGCCCGATGATGCTGCTGGGCGGGCAACGGCCCATTGAGCTCCTCGCAGCGAACGAAGGAGCGAAGAGGATCGTCACCCTCCTCGGGCAGATCGAATATGGCGTCTATTCGTAGGGACCAACGCCCACTGGCGGCGGGCGGCCCGGCTACTGGATCTGCGAGGCCTGCCCTCGCGCCACCGGCGAGCCATGGCCGGCAGAACAATGGCAACCTGAAGTCCCTTCTCGCCGTCAGCCTCGCGGATCTTCGGCACCTCGTGTCTGGTGGGCTCAGGCGGCTCGGGGATTAGAGACGGGTGGTCAAACATGGGCTGCGGCGTAGGGCGGCGTCAAAGTCTCATCAAACCCGCGCGCCCGGGGCCAGCAGGTCAGGCGTGACAATCATGTATCATCACGCCTTGGGGGTGCTGAGCCGCGCTTCGGCGGGCCCATTCAAAGGCGTGACAATGGTGGCTTATCACGCCTTAGCGGGCTCGCCGGCCGATTTGCCGTAAAAAGCCGCCCGACCTCGGTTCAGGCGGAAATTACGCCTCTGGCCCCGCCTAACCGCTCCACAGACCAGCCCAGCGCGACCTGAGGTCTCCGGCACGGAAAGGCTTGGGAGAGGGCTATCGCGGTGATCCGGGCTGCGGTGACATGCCGGCTCTGAGGGTTGTTCTCTGGGTGCCGTCTGATACCGGCCCGTACCTGCCCCACGGTCACTTCATCAGGGATACAGGCCCACTCGCCCAAGATGACAGATCCAGCCATGAGGGCGTCTGCAATGCCAGACCGGCGTGGTGCATGGATCGAGCGGGTGCTCGCCTTGGGATGGGATGGGGTCAACCCCGCGTGAGAGAGCACCCCCTTGCCCTTGGAGGCGAACGCCGCCCGGCGGCATCGGACCCCGCGACAGTGTCAGAGGGTGACGAACTGGCCTGCGTATGAGGCGGGCCTGCGGGCCCGCGGCAGCCTGACCGTGTGGTTCTCGGAGGAGGCGATCGAGGGATGGCGTGCGGCGCACCGCGCGTGAAGCATGGCAGCAAGCGGCGTCGGGCGTGGAGGAAGCTGCACCTTGCCACGGACGCCGACACCGGCCGGATCATCGCGACGAAGCTGACCGGGCATGATGCGGATGACGGTGGGCAAGTCGGCCCGCTGCTCGAAGGAGTTGGCGAAGTCGCGTCCTTCACTGGCGACGGCGCATACGATCGCGATGACGTCTATGCCGCGGTCGCGGCGCGTCATCCGGATGCGGAGGTCATTGTCCCGCCACGATCGAGTGCAGTGCCGAGTGCAACAGCCGGGACTGCGCCGACGAGGCGGGACCGACATCTGCAGAGCCTCGCCCAACGCGGCCGCATGGGATGGCAGAAGGCGTCCGGCTACAGCTGGCGCGCTCTGGTCGAGGCCGATGTGTCACGTTGGAAGCGCATCATCGGTCCTGGCCTACGCTCCCGAACTGATCGTCGCCAGGCAACCGAGGTGGCCATTGCAGTGGCGGCCCTGAACCGCATCTTGGACCTGGGTCGCCCGGATTACGTCCGCATCAGCTGACCACGGAGGCGCTCTGGCTCCGCACGTCCTCCTCGTCGATCCATGCAACATCTGTGGACGCCCCCTTCAGGGCAAGGGAAAACTTCAGAATTGCGGTGACGCGTAGTCGGATGCTGCCATCTGTCCGGCCTCTTACGCGGTCACGGACCGCCGGCCTGCATGGGAGTTCG
>NZ_JBNBZS010000154.1:0-7181 GCF_049629625.1 Roseomonas chloroacetimidivorans
CTGCCAGTTGGGTCCGCCGCCGGATGGCGCGAGCCCGTGACAGGTGGCACCTGGATGAGGTCGCACTCAGGATCAACGGCGTGGCGCATTGGCTCTGACGTGCCGTCAATCAGGTCGGGATGGTACTCGACGTGCTGGTACAGAGCCGACGGACAAGCAAGCGGCCAAGCAACTCCTCTGGAAACTGCTAAGGCAGCAGATGCGACCACCACGGGTCATGATCACGGACAAGCTGGCCAGCTACGGTGCCGCGAAGAAGGACATGATGCTCTCCGTCGGGCACCGGCAGCACATGGGGTTGAACAATCGGGCGGAGAACGTCCTTGAGCCGACACGACGACGAGAGCGACAGCTGGAACGGTTCAAGTCATCGCGCCAGGGCAGCGCTTCCTCCCGGCCAACCACGGGATCAATAACCTCCTTCACCTCCGGCGCGACATGGTTACCGCCGACCAGCACCGTGCAACCAGAACGCGTACGTCCGAAATCCGGGCAGACGTCACGGGCTGCGCCGCCGTGGCTCGAACTCTTCCTCTCCATCGTCCTCCTGCACGCTCCGGCCGCCTTCAGCAACAACAACTCGACGGTGCCTTACCGACCATCCGTGAGCAACCGCCCGACGACCCGCCCTGGCGGTGCGCGGGTGATGCCCTTTCAACAGAAAGCGTTCGCTCGACAGATCCGGGCCCATGAGTATCCGTCCGGAAACAAGGTGAGTCATCTGAATCGGTTGTGACTGGCGTGAGATAGCGCGAGCCGGGAGAAGGGTGGTCATGTGGACGCCCGAGAACCGGCCGAAATACGACCGCAGCAAGCTACGCTACCCGAGCGATCTGACCGATGAGGAGTGGTCGATCATCGCATCCCTGATCCCGCGCGCGAAGCGCGGCGGCAACAAGCGGACGGTCGATGAGCGCGCTGTGGTCAACGGGGTCATGTACATCCTGAGCACCGGCTGCCAGTGGGCGGCGCCGCCGAAGGACCTGCCGCTGCGGAGCACGGTGAACGACTATCTCCGGCGCTGGGACGCGGTCCGGACGCTCGATCACATCCACCACGCGCGTTACGTGCTGTGCCGCGAGCAGGTGGGACGCGAGGCCAGTCCGACAGCAGCAATCATCGACAGCCAAGGCGTCAAAGGGGCGGAAAAAGCGGGCGCTGCATCGACCCGTCCGACTACGACGCGGGCAAGAAGAGCAAGGGCAAGAAGCGGCATGTCCTGGTCGAAACCCAGGGATTGCTGATGCAGGCCATCATTCACGCCGCCGACATCCAGGACCGCGATGGCAGCGTGCTGCTGATGGGCTCGCTGTTCGGGCTCTACCCATTCCTGCTGAAGCTCTACGCCGACAGCGGCTATCAAGGTCCCAAGTTCCAGGCCGGTCTGCGTGCCGTCTGCGGCCAGATGGACTCTGAGACCGGATTGATGCGGATCACGGTCAGGCACCTGGCCGCAGTGAAACTGTGACCTGTATGTAAATACGACTACCTGCAGCGGGATGGTGACGATGAAGAAACCCGCAGGTAATGCGGCATTCTTCCGTGTGGCTGTCCACGAGTTGCCAGGTCTCACCATTGCTGTTCTGCACAACGTCGGTACCGTCGCCCAAGTTCCGCGCGGCAAGCTCAGCCCCAAGCGCCTTACAAAGGAGGCCCCAGAGTATTGCGTGCCGCACCGGACTGGGTAGCGTGCGGCGATTGTCGTTCGCTGAGCGGCTCTCCATGGTCGAGCTCCCTTCGTGTACGGTCTGCCTCACGACTTCTCTCGCGTTTTCCGTCGCGACACATGTGACTGCGGAGGAACTTCAAGAGCGACAGCGGCTCCCTTCGTGCCACCTACAATGGTCTTCACCGACGCGTTCCATTCTTTCTTCGCCATTGGCGCGCTGCTCCTCCCTGTTCCGTCTCCAGGCTCGCAGCCGAGGCAGGTACAGGAACAACGCTGAGCTCGCTGCGATCAGCAAGAGGGCAATGACAAACGTCGCCACCCAGAAGCTGATATCGCCTTCCGCAACGAGCCATCGCATCTGCCCCAGCGGCGAATGAGTGACCTAGCCCTGCATTTCGCGACCCCGCCATCGCTCAGCAGACCCTCGCCGTCACCGCAGGAATTCTCGAAATCGCCGTAGCGAAAAGGCAAAGAGCACAGATCCGATCAGCGCCATCGCCAGAAGCTGTGGCCAAACCACAGACAAGCCGGCACCCCGGAAGAGTACGGCCTGCGCCAACATCACGAAGTGTGTATTTGGCGCAGCATACATGATGATCTGAATGATCTCGGGCATACTCTCGCGCGGTGTCACGCCGCCCGAGAGAACCTGCAAAGGCAGCAACACCAGCATCAGCAGGAGGCCGAACTGCGGCATCGAGCCTGCGACCGTGGCCAGGAAAATGCCCAGTGAGGTTGTTGCGAAGAGTTGCAGCACTGCTCCCACGAGGAACAGTGCGATCGACCCCTGGATCGGCACCGCCAGAATCCCCTGGACGACAACGGTGAGCGAAAAGCCCGTGGCAACCAGCACCACCAGCCCCATCGACCAGATCTTGCTGACCATGATTTCGGTGGCCGTCACCGGCATGACCAACAGGTGCTCGATCGTGCCATGCTCGCGCTCCCGAATGAGCGCGGCTCCGGTGAGGATGATCGACAGCATGGTCACAGACGAGATGACGTTGGTAATGGCCCCGAACCATCCCTTGTTAAGTTCCTGGTTGAAACGGGAGCGGAGGTTCAGGTCGATTGGAACCGACGCTCCTCCGCGATAGCCATTCAGGAACTCACTGATCTCGCCCGAAGCGATCGACTGGACGTAACCGCCTCCGGAGAAAGCCTGGGTCATCCGGGTGGCGTCGACATTGAGCTGGATAGTCGGTGCGTGGCCGGCCAGGAGATCGCGTTGGAAATTTGGCGGGATGTCGAGGGCGAAGGTATCCAGTCCGGCATCCATCCGGCGGTCCATCTCCGACTGAGAGATGATCCGCGGGATCGCGAAATAGGGTAGGTTGAAAGCCGTGATGATGCGTGCAGAGACGGGGGATTGATCCTCGTCGACGATCGCGATCGCAGCTTGGTTGAGCGTCTCCGGCGTCGACTTCGAGGCAGTATAGATCGACAGAGTAAAGGCGTAGACGATCAGCACGAGCAGCATGGGGTCGCGGACCAAGCCCCGCAGCTCCTTGATTCCCAGTTGCAGAACGTTCTTGATCTGCATGGTCAGCGAGCCTGCTTGCGGAGCAGCATCGCCCCCAGCAGAAGAAGGACCGGAATGGTGATGAGCAAGGGCACAAAGTCAGCCCACAGGTCGCCGAATCCTAGCGCCTTGGAGAAGGTACCGCGGGAGATCGTCACGAAATAGGTCGCGGGATAGATCCGTCCGATCAGCGCGCCCGCCCCCTGCAAGGATGAGACAGGATCGATCATGCCGGAGTACTGCACGGCCGGGATAAGGGTCAGCAGCGCGGTACCGAAGATCGCGGCGATTTGGCTGTTCATGAAGGTCGAGATCACCAGGCCCATCGCCGTCGTGATGACAACATAAAGGAAAGCAGCCGCAGTGAAGGTCAGGAAGCTGCCGGTGAATGGAACCTGGAAGATGAAAATCGCCACGGCGGTCAACATGGCAAAATTGGACATGGCCAGGGCGACATAGGGGAGCTGCTTGCCCACCAGGAATTCCAGGCGTGTGACAGGGGTCACGTAGAAGTTGATAATCGATCCGAGCTCCTTCTCCCGCACAACGCTGAGCACGGCCAGCATCGCCGGGATCATCATGAGGAGCAGCGGAATGACGGCCGGCGCCATGGCCACCAGGCTCTGGATATCGGGATTGTAGCGGTACCGGACGGCGAGCTGGAAGCTCCCCAAGGCAGCGGCATCGCCGTGGAGCTGCCGGGCCTTCTGGGTCAGCCAGCTCTGATGCACGCCCTGCACATAGCCGCTGACGGTCTCAGCTCGGGAGGGCATTGCGCCGTCGATCCAGGCCCCGACTTCCACCGCGCGGCCGCGGGCGACATCGCGCCCAAAGCCGGGCGGAATCTCGATGGCCAGGCTCAGCTCGCCATTGCGCATCCGGCGATCCAAGTCGGCATAATCGGTGATCGGCGGCTTCTCGGTAAAATAGCGGGAGCCGGAAATCTGCAGGGTGTAGTCACGACTGACCGTCGTGTCATCGCGGTCGAGCACAGCAAACGAAAGGTTCTCGACATCCATATTGATGCCATAGCCCATCACGAGCATCAGGATCACGCTGCCGAGAATGGCCAGGGTCGCCCGGATCGGGTCCCGGCGTAGCTCGAGGGATTCACGTCGCGTATAGGCGAACATCCGGCGGGCGTCGAAGATCCGCCTCCGATGCGTCTGCCTGGGAGATGGCGCCGGGTTCTGATCGCGGCGCTGGACGGCAGCTGCCTTGGGTTCGGATCCCGTAGAGGCCCCTGTCTCCCGAATGGCATCCTCAAGATAGGCGATAAACGCTTCTTCGAGAGTGGCCGCGTCGCGCTTCTTGATGATGGCCGCCGGCTTGTCGCTCACAAGGACCTTTCCGGCATGCATGAGGGAGATGCGGTCGCAGAGCTCGGCCTCGTTCATGAAGTGCGTGGAGACAAAAATCGTCACCTTGTCCTTGCGGGACAGGTCGGAGAGGATCTGCCAGAAGCTGTCGCGGGCGATCGGATCGACGCCTGAGGTCGGCTCGTCCAGGATGAGGATGTCCGGTGCGTGAATCATCGCCACGGCCAGGGAAAGACGCTGGCGGATGCCGAGCGGCAGGGAATCCGGCAGTGCCTCCGTGACCTCGGCAAGATCGAAGCGCGCGACCATCTCCTCGATGCGCGCCGGAATGCTGACGGGCTCCAGTCCGAAGAGACGGGCATGCAGATCGAGATTCTGTCGCACGGTCAGCTCGGTGTAGAGAGAGAACGCCTGCGACATGTATCCGATGCGACGACGGGCCGCCATGTCATTGGCATCCACCTCCTTGCCAAAGAGCCGTGCTTTCCCCTCCGTGGCGGACAGGAGGCCGGTCAGCATTTTCATGGTGGTGGACTTGCCGCAACCATTCGAGCCGAGGAACCCAAAAATTTCCCCCCGCCCGATGCGGAAGCTGACATCGTCGACGGCCGTAAAATCCCCGAAGCGCATCGTGAGATGCTCGGCTTCGATGGCGATCTCGCCCTCCCCATCGGCCCGTGGAGGAATGACCACCTCCTGGTAACCGCGACGCCGTTCCTCCGGCAGCAGCGCGATGAAAGCAGCATCGAGGGTGGCAGCGCCGGTTTGCTGACGCAAATCCTCGGGGGTGCCGGTAGCCAATACCTTGCCACCGTCCATGGCCACCAGCCAGTCGAAGCGGCCGGCCTCCTCCATGTAAGCCGTTGCGACGATGACGCTCATGCCCGGGCGGTCCTGGCGGATCTCGTCGATCAGTTCCCAGAACTGGCGGCGTGACAGCGGGTCGACGCCAGTCGTGGGCTCATCCAGGATCAGCAGGTCCGGATCGTGAATCAACGCACAGCAGAGTCCGAGCTTCTGCTTCATACCGCCGGAAAGCTTGCCAGCCGGCCGTCCCACGAAGGGCGAGAGGCCGGTGCTGCGCAGCAGGTCGGCGATCCTGCGCTCGCGTTCCCGTTTGTCGTGGCCGAAGAGGCTTCCAAAGAAATCAACGTTCTCAAAGACGGACAGGGTCGGATAAAGGTTCTTACCGAGGCCCTGCGGCATGTATGCGACGCGAGCGTAGATCGTACTCCGATGATCTGACCTGGCGATATCGCCCCCCAGCACCTCCACCGTCCCGTCCTGTACCGCGTGAGCGCCGGACACCAGCGATAAGAGGCTGGACTTGCCGACGCCGTCTGGCCCGATCAGTCCGACCATCACGCCGGAAGGCAGGTCGAGATCGACTGCCTCCAGGGCCTTTGTCTTGCCATAGCGCAGGGTCACGCCCTCGATCCGAACGACGGGCGGCGTTTCAGCCCCCCTCTGCTCAACCGGTTCCATGTGACTTACTGCACCAGCTGACTGTTCAGGCGGGCTGGCCATTCGGCCTGCGGATCCAGCCGGACATAGGCCATGCCCGGCAGTCCAGTCTTCACCTGCCTGATGTAGCGCTGCAGCAGCTGCGGCGAGATTTGCGCCCGGATCCGGAACATCAGCTTCTGGCGCTCCTCCGCCGTCTCCACGGTCTTGGGGGTGAACTGCGCCACGTCCGCGACATAGCTCGCTGTAGCGGCAATGACGTATTGCGGGGCGGCATCGAGGATGAGGCGAATTTCCGTCCCGATGGCGACGCGTCCGGCCTGCTCCGTCGGCAGGAAGAAGGTCATGTAGACGTCGCCGAGATCGACCAGATTGAGGACCCGCCC
This sequence comes from Roseomonas chloroacetimidivorans, assembly GCF_049629625.1. Lineage (NCBI taxonomy): Bacteria > Pseudomonadati > Pseudomonadota > Alphaproteobacteria > Acetobacterales > Roseomonadaceae > Roseomonas > Roseomonas chloroacetimidivorans. The sequence continues at coordinate 6,361 of NZ_JBNBZS010000154.1, forward strand.
ACCGGCCGAGAGAACCTCGCCGGGTTCGGCCACGCGATACTGCACACGCCCCGCCCGAGGCGCCACGAGCGTGCTGTCATTGATATCGGCCACGATACTCTCGATGGAGGCCTTCGCGGCATCCACGGATGCCTCGGCATCGACGACCTGGGCCCGGGCGGCATTGATAGCAGCTTCCGACGCGGCCAGTTGCGCCTGCGCCGCGCCGACAGCAGCCCGCGCACCCTGGGCCGTCGCTCGATTGTCGTCGAGCGTCTGGACAGAGACCGTGTTGGAGGCCGCCAGCTGCTCGGACCGCGCCAGCCGTCGGCTTGCCGCATCGAGTTCAGCCTGCCGCTGCGCAACCACGGCCACAGCTGCTGTGCGCTCTGCCTCGCGTTGTGCCACAAGGCTTTGAGCCGTGCCGATACCGATCGTTGCCCGCTGCAGCTGCGCTTCGGCCTGGCGCCTTTGCGCCTCGAGCTGCATGGTGTCCATTCGGGCGAGTACCTGGCCAGCCTCGACGAAGTCACCCTCTCGCGCCAGGATCTCACGGACCCGGCCTGCAGTCTTGCTTGAGACGTCGATCTCAACCGCCTCGATGCGACCGTTTCCGCTCGCGACTCCTTCGGGAAGACCGCTGCTGCCCAGCTTTTTCCAAGCGAAGTAGCCTCCGCCGGCGGCGATCACAGCGAACACCACCAGCAACAGGCGTTTACGGTTTGCTGTCATTGCCATTCAGGCTTGGCCCCATCAGTTTCCGCCAGGGCGAAGGACCACGCCTGACCTGTCTCAATTGACTGTCTGCTGCTCTCACGAGCGGCTTGCCTTCCTGGCGCGGC
>NZ_JBNBZS010000155.1:0-7162 GCF_049629625.1 Roseomonas chloroacetimidivorans
GCACCATCTGCGACACGCTGGATCGCCTGCGCCCCGGATCATGCCCGCGCCGGGATCTGATCACCTTCGTGCCCGACCGGCCCGGCCACGACCGGCGCTACGCCATCGACCCGACCAAGGCCCAGCGTGAGCTGGGCTGGGACGCCGGCGTCACCTTCGAGGGCGGCATCGAGCGCACCATCGAATGGTACCTCGACAACGAGGCCTGGTGGCGTCCCCTGCGCGAAAAGTACAGCGGCGAGCGCCTCGGGCTGCTCGACACGCCGGCTCAGCAGAGCACGACCAGGAACGCGGCCTGATGCGCGTCCTCGTTGCTGGCCGCACCGGCCAACTCGCCATCGAGCTGCTGAACCGCTTGCCGCGCGACGGCCACGCCGTGGTCGCGCAGGAGGCGCCCGAGCTCGACCTGACCGACCCGGCCTCCATCGCCCTTGCCGTGGAAAAGGCCGCGCCCGAGGCCATCATCAACGCGGCCGCCTACACGGCCGTGGACAAGGCCGAGAGCCAGCGCGACCTGGCCTTTGCCGTGAACGCGACCGGCGCCGGCCTGCTGGCCGAGGCCGCCGCCCGGCGGAACCTGCCCTTCGTCCATGTCTCAACCGACTACGTCTTCCCCGGCGATGGCGGCGCTCCCTACACGGAGGACGCTCCAACCGATCCGATCGGCGTCTACGGAGAATCCAAGCTGGCCGGCGAGCAGGCCGTCCTGGCCGCCAACCCGCGGAGCATCATCCTGCGGACCGCCTGGGTTTGCAGCCCGCACGGCCACAACTTCGTCAAGACCATGCTGCGCCTTGGGCAGGAGCGCGAGGCGCTGTCAGTGGTCGCCGACCAGCACGGCGCGCCCACCTTCGCGGCTGACCTGGCGGATGCCATCGCGCGCATCCTGCCGCGCCTCGCGACCGCGGCCGCCGGGGACGAGGCCTTCGGCGTCTTCCACCTCACCGGACAGCCCTGGACCACCTGGCACGGCTTCGCGCAAGCCATCTTCGAGGAGGCGGGCCGGCGCAGGCGCCCTGTGCCGCGTCTCTTTGCGATCACGACAGCGGATTACCCCACCCCGGCCCGGCGCCCCGCGGACGGCCGGCTCGACTGCGGGCGCATCGCCCGCGTCCACGGCATCCAGGCCGCTGACTGGCGCCGCTCCCTATCGCGCTGCCTCGATGCGCTTATCGGGCCGGTGGAGACTAACTAAGCCATGAAGGGCATTATTCTCGCCGGCGGCAGCGGCACCCGGCTCTACCCCGCGACGCTGGCCGTCTCGAAGCAGCTTCTGCCGGTCTTCGACAAGCCGATGATCTACTACCCGCTCTCCGTGCTCATGCTGGCCGGGATCCGGGACATCCTGATCATCTCCACGCCGCATGACCTGCCGCTCTTTCAGCGCCTGCTCGGCTCCGGCGAACAATGGGGCATCCGCCTCTCCTACATCCAGCAGGACAGCCCGGACGGCCTGGCCCAGGCCTTCATCCTCGGCGAGGAATTCCTGGCCGGCTCGCCTTCCGCCCTCGTGCTGGGCGACAACATCTTCCACGGCCACGCGCTCGACGAGGAACTACTGGCCGCCCGGCCGGAGGGACCCGGCGCCTCGGTCTTCGCCTATCGCGTCGCCGACCCGCACCGCTACGGCGTGGTAGAGTTCGACGAGGCCTATCGCGCCATCTCGTTGGAGGAAAAGCCGGCGAAGCCCCGCTCGGAATGGGCCGTGACCGGTCTCTACTTCTACGACGGCCGCGCCTCCGCCATGGCGCGCAGGATTAAGCCCTCCCCACGCGGGGAGCTGGAGATCACCGACCTCAACCGCCTCTACATGGAGGAGGGCTCGCTCCGCGTGATCCGCCTCGGCCGCGGCTATGCCTGGCTCGACACCGGAACCCATGACAGCCTGCTCGAGGCCGGCGAGTACGTCCGCGCCATCGAAAAGCGCACGGGCATGAAAATCGCCTCCCCCGAGGAAATCGCCTGGCGCATGGGCTTCATCGACGACAACGCCCTGCGCGCCCTGGCTGCGAAGCAGAGCAAGAGCGGGTACGGAGCCTATCTCGAGGGGCTGATCTCACACCGGTAGCTCTGGACAGAAGAGCGTCGGGACGGAGCAGAGGAGCGGTCGGACCACTTCGACCGGTCGTGGCTCCGACGGCGGAATACAGGACCGCCCAGGCGGGTCAGGTGAGCCGGACCGGCGCGGAGAGCAGCCAACGTGGCCCATTCTTGGTTGCGCGCTCTAGCCCGGCCGGGCTACTGCGCCGCCGCGATCTTCCTCGACGGCCGCCATGTCCGGCGCGAGGCTTTCCGTAGGGTGGTCCGGGAATGATAGACTTCGTCGGTCAGCGCATCCTCTGTCTCGGCGACGTGATGCTCGACCGGTTTTACTATGGCCGGGTTGACCGCATCTCGCCCGAGGCGCCGGTGCCGGTGGTCCGCATGACTGAGCATCGAGCGATGCTTGGCGGCGCCGGAAACGTCGCGCGCAACATCGCCTCACTTGGGGGGCAGGCGGTTCTCCTGGGCATCGTGGGTGAGGATCTCGCGGGGCGAGAGTTGTCCGCGCTGATCGAGGGCGCGCCAGGGCTGATCGACGCCAACATCCGATCCGCCACACGTCCTACTATCTGCAAGACCCGCATCATCGCTACCCATCAGCAACTTGTGCGGCTTGATGAGGAAGTCACGGGCGCTATCAGCGAGGCGGATGTTGCGGCGGTCTGCCGGCGTCTCTCGGAGAGGCTGCCCGGCTGCCAAGCTCTCGTGATCTCTGACTATGCGAAGGGTCTCCTACGCGCGGAAGTCGTCCGCTACGCCATCCAAGTGGCGCACCGCTCAGGAATCCCGGTCTTCGTTGATCCTAAGCGAGATGACTTTGCCTTCTACAGCGGCGCCACCGTGCTAACGCCCAATTTGAAGGAACTGGCCGCTGCAGCGCGCGCGCCTGTTGAGACCGATGAGCAAGTGGCTGCAGCAGCCCAGGCCCTACTGACGTCGGCCCAGGCAAAGGCGATGCTGGTCACACGCTCGGAGAAGGGCATGCTGCTCACCGAATTGGATGGCAGCGTGCACGTTGTGCCTACTCATGCGAAGGAGGTCTTCGACGTGTCGGGCGCTGGTGACACGGTGATCGCCGTAGCCGCGCTCTCCGTGGCCGCAGGCCATCCATTGCCCCGAGCCATGCGCATCGCCAATGCGGCAGCCGGTGTCGTAGTGGGTAAGCTCGGCACAGCGACGCTGGACATCGAGGAGCTTAATGCTGCGTTGGACGCTGATGCGGCTACGGTTGCTGATATCGCTGGCAAGGTTGTGTCGCCCGGTAGAGCAGTTGCGATTATCGAAGGTTGGCGCCGTCGGGGGCTAGAAGTTGGCTTTACCAATGGCTGTTTCGATATCCTGCACCGCGGGCATGTCACGATGCTAACTGCATCGCGCGCAGCGTGCGACCGACTGGTGGTCGCACTCAACAGTGATGCCAGCGTGCGAAGACTGAAGGGCTTGAGTCGTCCTATCAACACATTGGACGACCGTTCGGCGGTGATCGCGGCGCTGCAGTCCGTCGATCTTGTCGTGTCATTCGACGATGACACGCCGTTGGAAATAATTACCCGGCTACAGCCGGACGTGCTGTTTAAGGGTGCGGACTATCGAGTGGAAGATGTGGTGGGAGCTGAGGTGGTGCGCGCGTGTGGCGGGCGCGTGGCGCTGATCGACCTGGTGCCGGGACGATCCACCAGCAACATCATAGCCCGGAGTCAAGGCACAGCTAGTGGTTTGAGTTAGAGGTTCTCTGACACTTGGGGCGGGGTGTAAGGTTGGGCGTCTCTGGCGGAAGGCGTCCATGGCACGTGGCCCGAGAGCGGCAGTGGTGGTGCTGACGGAGCAGGAACGCGAGGCGCTGCAGCGCCTGGTCCGGCGACGTGGCGCGGGTCAAGCGGCGGTGATGCGGGCGCATCGTGCTGGCGGCCGATGCCGAGCCGGAGTTGCCCAACGGGGCCATCGCGGCCCGCCTCGGCGTGAGCCGCCAGAGCGTGATCACCTGGCGTGGTCGCTTCCGGGCGCACCGCCTGGAGGGGCTGGTCGACGCACCCCGCAGCGGGGCACCTCGGCGGGTGGGTGACGATGCTGTCGAGGCGATGATCACGCGAACGCTGGAGCGCTAGCCCGAGGGTGCAACCCACTGGTCAACGCGCGCCATGGCGCGGCAGGCCGGGATGAGCCAGACCATGGTTTCGCGCATCTGGCGAGCGTTCGGCCTCCAGCCGCACCGGTCCGAGACCTTCAAGCTCTCTCGCGATCCGGCCTTCGTCGACAAGGTGCGGGACGTGGTCGGCCTCTACCTTAACCCACCCGGCCGCGCTCTGGTGCTGTGTGTGGACGAGAAGCCGCAGATCCAGGCCAATGAGGGGACCGCGCCGGTCCTGCCCATGCGCCCTGGCCAGGTCGAGCGCCACAGCCACGACTATGTCCGGCACGGTACCACGGACCTGTTCGCCGCCCTCGACGGTAAGCGCGGCGTGGGGGCCCTTCTTGCGCGCTGTCGTTGACCTCGCGAGGTAGGCCGTCGCGGAGGTGTTGCGATGGCGCGATGGGTGGCGGGTGCGAGTGCCAGCACTGGTGCTAGCACTGGGGCGATGGAGCGGGTGGAGATCGTCACCCGCGGCGCGCGGCGGGATTACACGGCCGAGGAGAAGGCGGCGTTCCTGGCAGAGGCTGCCGAGCCCGGGGCACGGGTGCTGGAGGTGGCGCAGCGGCACGGCATTTCGCCGAGCCTGATCCACCGCTGGCGGCGCGAGGCCGAGGGCAGGCCGGTGAAGCGCAGGGCGGCCCTGCGCCCACCGCGGCTGGTGCCCCTGGTGGTCGGGCCAGGTGTTCCGGCCGCGGTACCGGAGTTCGTTGCGCCGCCTGTCCGGGAGACGGTCGGGGCGGCGGTCGAGGTCGTGTTGCGAAACGGCCGCGTGCTGCGGGTTGGCGGCGAGGCGGAGGTGGCGGTGCTGGCCCGGCTGGCCGCGGCGCTGGAGGCGTGATCGCGCTCCCGGCGGGGGCGCGCATCCTTCTCGCCACGCAGCCTGTGGACTTCCGCAAGGGGGCGCATGGCCTGGCGGCGCTGGCGGCCGAGATGCTGGGCGAGGATCCGTTCTCGGGCGTTGTCCTGGTATTCCGGTCGCGCCGTGCGGACCGGATCAAGATCCTGGTCTGGGATGCGAGCGGGCTGGTGCTGGTCTGGAAGCAGCTCGAGGGCAACGTGTTCCGCTGGCCGCCGATCGTGGATGGCGTGATGCGGCTCAGCCCAGTCGAGTTCGCGGCGCTGTTCGACGGCTTTGATTGGTCGCGCATGCAGACGCCGAAACGGGTTCCCAGGCCGACCGCGGCTGCATAGACTCGGCGTGCGATGCGCGCGGCCGACATCGATCTGACGAGCCTTCCTGACGACCCCGCGGCATTGCGCGCGCTCCTCGTCGCGGTGGTTGCCGAGCGGGACGCGCTGGCGGAGCGGAATGAGCGGCTGCGCCATCTGCTGGAGAAGCTCCGACGGATGCAGTTCGGCAGGCGGTCCGAGCGCCTGCCTGAGGATCAGCTCCACTTCGCGTTCGAGGAGCTCGAGGCCTCCATCGCCGAGGCCGCGGCCGAGGTGGCCAGGACCTCCCCCGAGCAGCGGGAGGGGACAGTCCGGCGCCGCCGTGCCGGGCGCGGGCGGTTGCCCGCGCACCTGCCCCGCGTCGAGGTGGTGCTCGCGCCGGAGACGACGACCTGCCCATGCTGCAACGGCGCGCTGGTTGAGATCGGGATCGACACGTCGGAGCGGCTGGACGTGATCCCGGCGAGGTTCCAGGTCCTCGTCACGCGCCGCCCGAAGCTCGCCTGCCGAGCCTGTCCCGGCACCGTGCTGCAGGCCTCGGCGCCACCCCGCCTGGTCGAGGGCGGGGTGCCGACGGAGGCCACCGTCGCCCATGTCCTGGTGTCGCGCTACGCTGACCACCTCCCACTCTATCGCCAGTCCCAGATCCTGCTGCGGCAGGGGATCGAGATCGGCCGCGAGGTGCTGGCGGACTGGACCGGCACGGCGGCTTGCGAAGTGTTGCCCGTCGTGCGCCGGATGCACGAGATCCTCCTCACCTCGCCCAAGCTGTTCGCCGACGAGACCACGATGCCGGTGCTCGACCCGGGGCGCGGCCAGACGAAGAAGGGCTACGCCTGGGCACTCGCGCGGGACGACCGGCCCTGGGGCGGGACGGACCCGCCTGCCGTGGTGTTCCACTACGCCCCGGGCCGCGGCGCCGAGCACGCCCGCGCGCTGCTCCGGAACTACGGCGGCATCCTCCAGTGCGATGGCTACGGCGTCTACAAGGCGGTCGCCGCCGAGCGGGGCATGACGCTCGCGTTCCGCTGGCCGCATGTCCGCCGCGAGTTCATCGCGCTGGCGAAGAGCAAGACGGCACCGATCGCGGCCGAAGCCCTGCGGCGAATAGCCGCCCTCTACGCCGTCGAGGCGGAGATCAGGGGCAGGCCCCCGGAGGTCCGGCAGGCCGCCCGCCAGGCCAGGAGCCGCCCCCTTGCCGAGGAGCTGTTCGCCTGGCTACGGGAAGCCCTCGCGCGCCTGCCCGGCAGCAGCCCGACGGCGGAGGCGATCCGCTACGCCCTGAACCACCGGGACGGCCTCGTGCGGTTCCTCGACGACGGCCGGATCGAGATGGACAATAACACCGTCGAGCGCGCCATCCGGCCCCTCTGCCTGTCCCGAAAGAACGCGCTGTTCGCCTCCGGCGACGAGCTGGCAGCATAATGCTGTTGGCCATCATGGACAGGCGGATTGGGTCAGGATCAGCCACCCTGGCCATCCGGACTGTGGGCAAGTTGTCCGCGTGGGCCGGCGCTCCAGCGGGCACGGGGGGGCAGCCTACCTCAAGATTGAGTTGCCAGACGGCCGGCGGGAGCGGATCCCGCAGTCCTGGACCGAGGACCTCACCGACGGAGGATCGGCCGTGCCAGTCTTGTTGTTCTCCCCCAGCAGTCTGCGGGCCTTGGTCCGGTGGACCCGCGAGCATGGCAGACCGCCGTCAGCGGAGAGCAGCCATGCCATGCTCCACGACCAGGATCTGGGCGCGCCTGCCGATCGAGGCGCAGACCGCGATGACACAACTCTGGGCCGAGCTGATGTTCCGGCACGCGGCCCGCG
>NZ_JBNBZS010000156.1:0-7034 GCF_049629625.1 Roseomonas chloroacetimidivorans
CGCGTGGCTGATCACCTCGGCGGGAAACCGATACCCGGAATAGGGCGACTTGGCGGCTGGCGGGACCATTCGGAGCCCCTACCGGACCGGGACCAGCCCGCCAAGCTGCGCCCGACTTGACGGTGCCACCTCGCCTGCAACCGCAGTACTATGGGTCTTGTGTCGGAGAGTTCTACAATGCCCGACGCCCGCACAGCTCCTTGGCCGGGCAAACCCCCGACGAGGCGTATGGGGCAAACCGGATGGAGAGATTGGCGGCCTGACGGAAACCAGAACCGAGCCTATCCAGGCCGTCAAACTGTCCGACGGATGGGGACCACCTCACTCTTCCAGCTCCGTCGCGACCACGTCACCGCCGGTCAGCATCGCGCCGCGAGGACGCGTGCCTTCGCCATCTGGGCGGAAATCAGTGGGGCACCTGCCACAGCGTAAGATCTGAGCCAGCATCGCCTCCGGCCTGCAAGCACGATCAGTCCAGCGCCAACAACTTGACGGTGCCCCTCCTATTACAACTACCTATGAACTCAAGATCGCTAAAGCGACTGCACCAACACCTCGTCCAGGAACCACTTGTTGCCCGGCCTCGGCCGACGCCGCTTCAGAGCGTTCGCGAACTGCCGGCCAAAGCGCAGGCCCCACTCGCGGATAGTCTCGTAGCTCACCACGACACCTCGGGCGGCCAGGATCAGCTCGACGTCCCGCAGGCTCAGGCTGAAGCAGTGGTACAGCCATACCGCATACTCGATAACCTCAGCCGGGTAGCGGAAGCCGCGGTAGGGGTTGGGCGGGGTCGTCATACAAGGCAGGCTGCCACCGCCCGACCAGACCGCCAACCTGACATGGCCGCGATGGCGATTTGGCTGTTCTCTCAGGTGTTGCCCTAAGCAAGGGCCTGGGCCGAGATCCAGACCCCAGACATGTGGCCGAAGCTGCCAGCGTAACAACTGACACCGCGTCAAACGCCACGAAATGCCACCAGCGGAGCGGGCGGGGTGGACGGCAACCCGATACAGTGCAGAATCGTTCTGGCGGCGCGGCTAGTTCGGCCGCACTGGCATGGTGCTGTTTCCCCAACTCGCCCGGCGGTCCGATCCCACCGGGCTCCCCTTGTCCGCCGCAGAACGAGGAGGCCCCGCCGGTTAGGCCGGGCTGCACTTACGGCGCTCTGGGGCAGGCGCCATTACTGGCGGGGCCCCACGCGTCCTGTCCGCGCTCACCGCTCCGCCTGCGGCATCGCCCTCACCAGTATGAGCAGTCCCGGCGCTCAGTTTGTGTCCATCTCCCGCGCAAGTAGAAGAAGCTCCCTCCGGCGGTGTTCCGGTATGTGCCACCAACGGCGAACGAGTTCGAGCGAACCGAGCAGGCCGCCTCTTGGCGGGTTTCCCACTGGTCGCCTCCACTCCGCGATGCGGGCCTGGCGCATTCGTTCCGCCTGAGAGGTCCTGGTATATCCGCTCACTGCTCCCCCTCCGTCATCGCCCTAACCAGCGCCAGCACCAAGCGCCGCTTCTCCGGATCCAGCTTCGCCCAGCGGGCCATCAGCTCCTCCGACTGGATGAGCAGGATCATTGCGTCTCGTTCCTCTTCCGGGGTTAGCCGGGGAGGACAGGTCATAGCCGCTTCACTTCCACCATCGCCTTCATCAACATCAGAACCAGCTTCCGCTCGTCCGGCCCGATCTTGGCCCAAAGAGCCAGCAGCTCTTGCAGATCGGCGAACTGGGCCAGCCCTGGAGTTCCTGGCTCAGCGCGGGGGAGCGGGGAGGGAGGGTCACTCCTGTTTTCCGTCAGTCATCGTCCTGACCAGCGCCAGGAGAACCCGCCGTTGTCCTGGGTTGAGTTTAGCCCACTTAGCTATCAGTTCCTCGCCGTCGACGATCAGCGCCATAGCGCTGCGCTCTTCTTCCGGGGGCAAGGGCGGAGGAAGGGTCATCAGTCCTTGATCTCCGGCGCCATCTCTACTCCGCCTGGATTCGTGCCGGCCAAGCGTGGCCGAACCAAACTGCGCCGCCTAGAGGCCCATCCCCGCCTAGCCCTGGCGCCGGCCGGCCGAGAGATGCCGAAAAAGTAGGGTGACGAATGTCCCTGGCCAGCGCAGGCTTCGCGCACTGCGGGAGCATCCAGGGCGTTGTGAAACGTTCTGCCCGCAAGACTGAGCAGCCGGTGGGTGAGGCGTCTCCTCATCTCCGGCCGCTTTTTTGCGTCTACACAACTTTTGGTTGCGTACTCGCGGTTCTGTGAACTAGAACGCGGCCGACCCAAGCCTTCCCCCCGTTCAGGCTTGGATAAAACGGCCGACAGACCCACCCCCCTTGGGTCCTGTCGGCCGTTTTGCGTTGTTGGTGCCTGACCTCCCTCCCCAACCCACCCGTCACAAGCCGCGCGGGGGTGGCCGAGGGCTGTCCTGACTGTCCGACCGGAAAGAGCAAGGTTGGGCTGAAAATGAAGTCCGGCTGCCCAGAGGGCACCTCCTGTCCGACCGTCGCCAAGCAGGTCGGAAAGCGGTTTATGCGGATAAAATGAGGGTAATCCGACCTGTCCGACCGAAAATCACTAGGGTGGCGACGAGTTCGCTTTTCTGGCCTCCCGCGGTATCCGGCACTCAGGCCTCGTGGCTGACCTCCATCCCGCGCAGCGCCAGGGTCCCGGTCAGGTCGCGCAGGGTGAGCCGGTGCCGCAGGCGGCAGAACACCACGAAAGCGATGATGTCGCTGGGCAGGAAGGCCCGGTTCAGCACGCCGCCGCTGCGCTCGTTGAACTGGCGCCCTCAGTCCCGGCAGCGGAACCGCCGGCAGCCCCGCGCCATCGCTTTCGGCCGCTCCGTCACCGCTACAGATCCACAGCGGATGCAGTTCATCCCGTCAGCCAAACCACCATCGGCCCCGCTCGCATCCTACGTGATCCGGCAGCGCCGCCAAAGCCGTCCCTCTGGCGCGAGGTCTGACACAACGACGCGGACACTCCGCCCAAGTGTTGGTTGTTGCGAACTTAGACAATTTTGGTCGGCATTCCGGTCTGAATACATATGTAAAAATCGTCTCAAAAGTTGCAAGTTCGCCCGGAGCGACAAGTTAACGTGGCAGCATCTACTTAGCCCGAAAGGGCAAGATCCTGGACCACACGGCGGGGCGTTTAGACGGCGCTCCACAGCGCTTTGGGACAAAGAGGAAAGTCGATGGACGGCACAATACCGGCGCAGAGCATGGAGCGGGAACACCGCTCAAGTCCAATCGATGTGCATGTAGGGAGCAGAGTTCGCCAACGCCGCACCCTGCTCGGCATGAGCCAGGAGAAACTTGGCGAGGGGCTCGGGCTGACCTTCCAGCAGGTGCAGAAGTATGAGCGTGGCGTGAACCGCATCGGGGCCAGCCGCCTGTTCGACCTGGCTCGCGTGCTGGATGTGCCGATCAGCTTCTTCTTCGATGACATGCCGGAAAGCGCGGGCAGCAGGGCGCCCGGCTCCTGCTCTGGCCTCTACGAGGCCCAAGGGAGCCTAGAGGGCGACACCCTGCGCAAGCGGGAGACACTGGAGCTGGTGCGTGCTTATTACCGCATCACGGAGCCGGCCGTGCGCAAGCGGGTTTTCGACCTCATCAAGAGCCTCGCACCGATCGAGTGAGCGGCGTGAAGGCGCCGAGACGACACCCGTTCTGTCGCACTTTCTGTGCTGTAGCGCGTCAACCAAGTTGTCCGGGACCGACAGCCAAGGGCTCTTCCGCATTCCCGGTGCAGATGGATGGCCGGATCGGCCCTTCATGCGGCGGCGAGGATGCGTTTGCGCAGCAGATCATGGTGCGCCCGGCCATACATTTGGCGCTTGATGGTCTTCACGCGGTTGATCTGCCCCTCGACCGGGCTCGTGCTCCAGGGCTCGACGATGCCGGCGCACACGGCCGCCGCGTCACGGGCAATGCCGCTCGCGAAGCTGGCGAGTTCACTCTGTCTGGCGGCGGTGAGCCATTCGTCGAAGCCGGAAGAGCTATGCGGGAATTTGGGTGACGCGGTGATCAGGCGGCGTTCTGTGCTGGCGTGTTGGTGACCTCGACGCCGTTGTGGAATGTGACGCCCTGGATGAGCTTGGGCAACTGGTTCTCGTCCTTCAGCCGGCGCCATGTCTTGGCCGCGGCCATGACGAGCTTGAAGACCATGAGCCGGGCGGTGTCCTGGGACAGGGCGCCCTTGGTTCGGACGGTCCGGTGGCGCACCGTGGCGAACACGCTCTCGATCGGGTTCGAGGTGCGGAGGTGGTCCCAGTGCTCGGCGGGGAAGTCGTAGAAACTGAGTAGCGCGTCCTGGTCCTTCACCAGGCAGGTGACGGCTCTCTCGTACTTGGCTCCGTACTTCCCGGCGAAGGTGGTGATCGCAGCCTCGGCCGTATCGCGGTCCGGCGCCTGCCAGACCTCGCGCAGGTCGGCCTTGGCGGCCGGCTGGACGGACCGGGGTAGCTTGTTCAACAGGTTGGCGGTTTTATGCACCCAGCACCGTTGATGCCGGGTCGCCGGCGAGACCTCGTCCAGCGCCTTCCAGAAGCCGAGCGCGCCGTCGCCCGTGGCCAGTTCGGGCGCAATCGCCAGACCACGGGCCTTGAGGTCCACCAGCAGTTCCCGCCAGCTCTGCGCGCTCTCGCGCAGACCCACCTGGAAGCCGAGCAGCTCCTTCCTGCCCTCCGGGGTGGCGCCAATGAGCACCAGCATGCATTCGGCCTGCGGCTCCATCCTGGCCTGCAGATAGACGCCATCGGCCCAGACATACACGTAGCGGCGGGCCGACAGGTCGCGCCGCTGCCAGCGCGCGTAGTCCGCTTCCCATTCATTCCGCAGCCGCGCGATCACCGAAGGTGACAGGTTCGGGGCCTCCTTGCCCAGCAAGGCCCCGAGCGCCTCCCCGAAGTCGCCCATCGAGATCCCACGCAGGTAGAGGATGGGTAACAGGGCATCCAGGCTCCGCGTCCGCCGCGCCCAGCGCGGCAGAAGGGCCGAGGTAAAGCGGATCCGCTCGCCCCCCATCTCCTCGCCGGCGCCGCGGTCGCGCAACTTTACCCGCTGCACCGGCACCGGGCCAATCCCGGTCTGAACCAGGCGCTCCGGGCCATGCCCGTGTCGCACCAGGCGCTCGCGCCCATCCGGCAGCCGTTCCCCCTTCATCTCGGCCAGGAAGGCCTCCGCCTCGGCCTCAACGGCCTGGGCCAGCAGTCGGCGGGCGCCGCTCCTCAGCACCGCCGTCAGCGGGTCCTCGATCGTCTCTGGCTGACGCAGGGGGACAACAGTGGTATCGCTCATCTCGGCGTATCGCTCCTTCGGGAGGTTCAGGCAGGCTTCCGCCCACCTCGATGCGCCGCCTCTCTCACATCGCCATCACCCACTTTCGGCCATAGCTCACACCTCGCCAATCCGGGCCTCTCTGGCGCGAGAGTTGACAGAACCCAGGACCGGGCGACCAGATCTTGGAATGCAGTGACGCCGGGCGACGTTATGCTTGAGTGGCAGGCTCGACGCCGTAACCACATGGCCAGAGCTGGGCTACCCGCAATGGCTTCCCGCACCAACGCCGTTGCACGTCTCATCGGAGGTAGCTCTCATGCGCCATACTGGATGCGGCGCTCTGCCGTTACTTCTTGGCCTTCCTTCTGAGTATCCGGCATGAATACGACATGTGGAACTTTGGATCGGGCAGGCATGACGCCAGTTGCCCCCACACGTATCGGGACGGATGCGGAAGCCGCGGATATTGGAACCTTCTACTGGGCGGAAGTGGTGGACGCACCGACCTTTGCCAGCCTCGAGGAGCCGTGGCGAGCCCTCTGCGCCCACGCCGCGGTGCCGAATGTTTTCATGGAGCCAGCCTTCGCGCTGGCCGCGGCGGAACAGTCAGGCCGGCAAGTGCGTGTCCTGCTCGCATGGCAGGGCGGGCCAAAGACGGCGCAGGCGCGACGTCTGGTCGGCGTCTGGCTCGTGCTGCTGCGCCGCTCGCGCCCGACATGGCCGCGGAAGGCGCTCATCAGCCCGGTCAGCCCGGTGGCCTATCTTGGCACACCGGTCCTCGACCGCATTGCGCTACGGCCAGCTCTGCGCGCTCTGCTCACTGTGGCGCGCACCGACCCGACATTGCCTGGCCTGGTGCAGCTTTGCGACCTGAACGCAGAGCTCCTGCCCGATTTCCGGGCCGTCCTGCGCGAGGAGCAGATGCAGACTGCCATCATCGGGGGGCGCTCGCGCGCCCGGCTTCTGCCACACCCGGACGCGAAGGCCTTCTGGGCGGCCTCGATGTCGAAGACCCGGCGGCAGGCACTGGAACGCCAGCGCCGGCAACTTGCGAAGGCGGGCCAGTTGACGTTCTCGGTAACACGGGACCCGAAGGCCATCTCAGCGATGACCGAAGAGTTCCTTGCCCTGGAGGCTTCCGGCTGGAAGGCCCGGCGCGGAACCGCACTAGCCTCGACGCCATCGACTGCGGCGCTGACCCGGCGCATGATTGAGGGGTTGGCGAAGGACGGGAAAGTGGCGGTCCATGCGCTCCGGCTGGACGGCAAACCGGTGGCCATGGGCATGATCCTTTACTCCGGCGCCGGCGCCTTCACTTGGCGGACCGCCTTCGATGAGGGCCACCGGCGCGCCTCGCCCGGGGTGTTGCTGCTGGAGGATACGACCCGCACGCTACTTGCCGATCCTGCGGTCGCCGTGACCGACTCCTGCAACAGCAGCGACGTCGGCTTTCAGGCCGAGCGCTGGCCTGAGCGGCATGGCCTCGTAGACATACTGATCGAGCTGCGATCGCACGGCAGGCTCGGCATCGCGCTCTTGGCGGTCCGGGAGCGAATCCTTCGCAAGCTGAAGAACTCTGCGCGCCAGGTGCGGGACGTGCTGCGAGATGCCGCGCCGCGTCTCCGCCGACGTGCGATACCGCTGAAGGGCACCGTCAAGTCGGGCGCAGCTTGGCGGGCTGGTCCCGGTCCGGTAGGGGCTCCGAATGGTCCCGCCAGCCGCCAAGTCGCCCTATTCCGGGTATCGGTTTCCCGCCGAGGTGATCAGCCACGCG
>NZ_JBNBZS010000157.1:0-6954 GCF_049629625.1 Roseomonas chloroacetimidivorans
GCGCAGTCCCCAGCAAAGCCGTTCCCAAGCCCGCCGAGACGCTACCAGCCCGGACGCTCTCCACCTACCTGCTCAAGGTCGCACGCCTCGGCGGCTATCTCGCCCGCACCCACGACCCACCGCCCGGCAACATCGTCATCTGGCGCGGATGGTCCAGGCTCTCCGATCTCATGCTCGGAGCCGAGTTGGTAAAGCGGAAATGTGGGTAATTGAAAGGCAAGGCTGACGCTTACGCTTCGTCGCCCGCGAGATCTTCGGCTATCTCTGCCGCCCGGCCGGCGCCCAACACTCAGCGCCAGCGAGCCCTTGACAGTTATAGGAGCATCACCCCCCCCCGCGAGGACAAGGCCGCCCACGAACAGGGATGCGGTGCGGCCAGTGCCCGGGGCAGAACACCCGGAGCACCTCGACCTCCGACGGTGCGGCTTCTGGTCGGGCATGGCTGCCGCCCTGGTCACCCGACCGCTTCTAAAGCCGGACCGCTCGAAGACGCAGCGCGTTGCCGATGACCGACACCGAACTCAAGGCCATGGCCAACGCGGCTACGATCGGACTGAGCAGGATGCCAAGGACCGGGTAGAGCACGCCAGCGGCGAGCGGCACTCCGAGCATGTTGTAGAGGAAGGCGAGGAACAGGTTCTGTCGGATGTTGCGCATGGTCGCCCGGCTCAGGACCCGTGCCCGCGCGATCCCGGCAAGGTCGCCCTTCACCAGCGTCACGCCCGCGCTCTGCATGGCCACGTCAGTGCCAGTGCCCATGGCGATGCCGACGTCCGCCTCGGCCAGGGCGGGCGCATCGTTCACGCCGTCGCCCGCCATGGCGACGACCTTCCCCTCCGCCCGGAGCTCTCGGACGATGCGGTGCTTGTCCTCAGGCAGGACGTCCCCTTGGAACTCGTCAATCCCCAGCTTCCGGGCGACGGCCGCAGCCGTGGTGGCGTTGTCTCCCGTCAGCATGACGATGTGGATACCCTCGGCGCGCAGGCTCTGCAGGGCGCTGGGTGTCGTCTCCTTGATGGGATCAGCCACCGCGATCACGCCACCCGGTTTCCCATCGACGGCCAGGAACAGAGCGCTGCCACCCTCCCGCCGGAGGTCATCCGCCTTAGTGGCGAGGTCTCCGAGATTTACGCCGAGGTCGGCCATTAGCCTGGCGTTACCCAGCGCGACGTGGCGCCCGTTCACCGTTCCGGTGACGCCCCTCCCGGTGACGGACGCGAAGTCTGCCGGTTCCCCGAAGGCCACGCCCCGTTCCTTGGCCGCGGCGACAACGGCGGCGGCGAGCGGGTGCTCGCTCGACCGCTCCAGGCTGGCAGCGAGGGGCAGGAGCTCGGCCTCGGACAGGCCGGGTGCCGCGACGACGGCCACCACCTTGGGCTTGCCGACGGTCAGGGTGCCCGTCTTGTCCACGACGAGCGTGTCGACCTTTTCCATGCGCTCGAGCGCCTCGGCCGACCTGATGAGCACGCCCGCACCGGCGCCCTTGCCAACGCCGACCATGATCGACATCGGCGTGGCCAGCCCAAGTGCACAGGGACAGGCGATGATGAGCACCGAGACGGCTGCGATCAGCCCGTAGGAGAGCGCCGGGGACGGGCCCCAGACGGCCCAGGCGACGAAGGCGATCACCGCGACGGCGATGACCGCCGGAACGAAGTAGCCGGACACATGGTCGGCCATCCGCTGGATAGGCGCCCGGCTGCGCTGGGCCTCGGCCACCATGGCGACGATGCGGGACAGCATGGTGTCCGAGCCCACCTTTTCGGCCCGCATCACCAGAGAGCCGGTGCCGTTCACCGTGCCTCCGATGACCTTGGAGCTGATGGCCTTCTCGACCGGCAGAGACTCTCCGGTGACCATGGACTCATCCACGGAGCCGCCGCCCTCGAGGACCTGGCCGTCCACCGGCACGCCCTCGCCGGGCCGGACCCGCAGGCGGTCGCCCAACTGCACTTCGGCCAAGTTGACCTCCTCGTCCGTCCCGTCCGGACGGATGCGGCGCGCTGTCTTGGGTGCGAGGTCCAGCAGGGCGCGGATGGCGCCTCCCGTCTGCTCGCGAGCGCGTAGCTCCAGCACCTGCCCGAGGAGGACGAGCACGGTGATGACGGCAGCGGCCTCGTAGTAGACGGCCACCGTCCCATCCATGCCGCGGAAGCCCTCGGGGAAGACGCCGGGCACGAAGGTGGCCACCAGGCTGTAGAGGTAGGCAGCTCCCGTCCCGAGAGAAACCAGGCTGAACATGTTGAGGCTTCGGTTCACGACCGACTGCCAGCCGCGCACCAAGAACGGCCAGCCCGCCCACAGGACAACTGGCGTCCCGAGCAGGAACTGGATCCAGGTCGACGCTGTCGGCGAGACCAGGTTGTGCAATCCAAGCCGAGGGATATGTCCGCCCATCTCCAGGATGACGACCGGGATCGCCAGGGCCAACCCGATCCACATCCGCCGGGTCATGTCGATGAGTTCGTGGTTAGGCCCGGGCTCGACCGTCACCTCCAGGGGCTCGAGCGCCATGCCGCAGACAGGGCAGTTTCCCGGCCCCTCCTGCCGGATCTGCGGATGCATGGGGCAGGTGTAGATGGCGCCCTTCGGCGCCGCCGGTGCGACCGCCTTCTCCGGCTTCAAGTACTTGTCCGGGTCGGCCTGGAACTTCGTCCGACAGCCCGCAGAGCAGAAGTGAAATGTCCTCCCGTCGTGCTCGAGGCGATGCTTCGAGGTCGCCGGGTCCACCTTCATCCCGCAGACCGGGTCGGTGACGAGCCCATCATCCGCTTCCATGGCTCCATGGCCGTGGTGGCAACCAGGCCCGTGCTGGTGCGCGTGGCCGTGACTGAAGTGCTGACCGCTCATGCTTGCCGCCCCCGGTGCAGCCCGCGGGGCGCGAGCCGGTGTTGTCTGGAGGCTCGCAAGGTGGTGCTTCCAGCCATGGGAAGGTCAAGGGCTATTCAGCGCGACCACTCCAACCACTTCGGTCTTGACCCTCCCCCGATGGGAAGCCCCATCTTCGGAATCGCTTCGGACCCCGGGCGGCTCTGGACGGAGGGTGGACATGAACATCGGGCAGGCCGCCAAGGCCTCCGGCGTCTCGGCGAAGATGCTACGGTACTACGAGAGCGTCGGCCTGCTTCCGCCGGCTGGCCGGACTGAGGCGGGCTACCGGGTCTACTGGGAGCGCGACGTGAACACGCTCCGCTTCGTCCGGAGGGCGCGTGACCTCGGGCTGCCGCTGGATCGCATCAAGCTGCTGATCGGGCTCTGGCAGGATGAGGACCGGGCCAGCGCGGACGTGAAGCGGATCGCGACCGAGCATGCGGCCGAGCTCAGGGCCAAGATCGCGGAGCTGACCCAGATGTGCGAGGCGCTCGAGGGCATGGCCGCGGCCTGCCACGGCGACCATCGGCCGGAGTGCCCCATCCTGGACGAGATCGCCGCAGGAGGCGGGGACTCCCCTCCCGGGGCGCACGCCGTGCCAGGATGCGAAGACACGGCCCAGAGCACCGGCCGCCGGAACACACCGGGCCACTCTGGGAGCCTGAGGTCAGGGATTGTTCACTGTCACGGCGGAGGCCGCGAAGCCGTGCAGCCTCCGTCCTCTGGCCAGCTACACTCCAGAGAATGTTTGCGCCCAGCTCCTACCTTTAGCCCTGTCGAGCACTCGCCTGACCTGCCAAGGCCGCCATCCCTCCCCTCCCCGCGGCGTACGCACGCCGCGGGCGGTTAGCGCGTCCGCGAGCTGCTGGAACGTGGTGGCACCCGCCCGCCGTGCCGCCTCGACGTAGGGCATCACCTCCGCCGCGCGCCGCCCTGCTGCGGCCGACCAGGCCGCACGCGCGCCGGCCGCGGTCGCGCTGTCTCCTGGTCGGAGCTGCGGATTGCCGAGCTTCACACCACGAGCGCGGGCAGCAGCCAGCGCCGCCTTGGTGCGGGCGGAGGTGGCGCGGGCCTCTTCCTCGGCGACGAGGGCCATGTGGTCAGCGACAATCTGCGCGCCGGGATCAGCCGGGCCTGCTTTCACGAGCAGGCGATGAACCGGACCTATGCCCCTTAACAGGCTGCGGAAATTCGATTTTGGCGAGGCTTCTACGAAATTTTATTACGCTGCGTACGATTCGGGCACAGAAGTGTTGTGCACATCACGGTCTGTCCAATTCGGATTGTTCGTGTGGCTGGGCTGGAGCAGCGAATTTCCGCAGCCTGTTAATGCCCGGGACGCCATGCCCGAGGGTGGACGACTCACCATTGAGGTGGCGAATAAGGTGCTGGACGAAGCCTACGCACGCCAGCACGTCGAGGTCACGCCAGGGGACTACGTGATGTTGGGTGTCTCGGATACCGGCACCGGCATGCCCCCGGAAGTGCTGGCCCGCGCTTTCGAGCCCTTCTTTACGACCAAGGAGGTCGGCAAAGGCACGGGGCTCGGTCTCGCCATGGTGTTCGGCTTCGCTAAGCAATCCGGCGGGCATGTGAAGGTCTATTCCGAACCCGGGGAGGGCACGACGGTGCGGCTCTACCTGCCCCGCGCCATCGGGGTCGAACTGCCTGGGAAGCAGCGCCCCGGGGCACCAATAGAGTTGCCGCGCGGCTCGGCCACAGTGCTGGTCGTGGAGGACGAGCCTGCGGTGCGCGAGGTGGCTGCCACCATCCTGCGTGACCTCGGGTATCGGGTACTGGAGGCGGCCGATGGGGCCGAGGCCCTGCGGGTGTTTGGGGAGAACGGCGCCAAGGTCGATCTGCTCCTTTCCGACGTGATTCTGCCCGGTGGCATGAAGGGGCATGAACTGGCCCGCAAGCTCAACGAGGTTCGTCCGGGGCTGCCGGTACTGTTCATGTCCGGCTACACCGAGAACGCCATCGTGCATCACGGCCGCCTTGATGATGGGGTGCATTTCATCGGCAAGCCGTTCGAGCGGGAGCAGCTGGCGCGCAAAGTGGCCAGGGCGCTGGACGCCCCAACTACCCCGCCGAGCACGGAAGGGAGCAAGATCGAGCCCCGTCAGCCTAGGGCACCAGGGGCATAGCAGGTTCAGGGTAGCGCTCCGGCCGCCACGACCGCCGAACGCGCGAGCGCTGGCACTTGGTCCTGCTGCTCGTGCAGTGTGGCAATGACGGTCGCGGCGCCTGTCCGCCCGATGCTCGCGACGATGCCGTACTCGGCCAGGTGAGCCCGGATGGCGTTGATGAGCATCGTGCGCTGCCGGACGAGCAGGTCGCGCGTCTTGTGGAGCATGAGCACGGCCTGGGTCTCAGCGCTCTTTACCGCGACAAAGCGCATGGTCGGCCGTGTCACGGCTTCCGCAATCGCCTCGGCGTCAGCAGCATCTGTCTTGCCGTGCTTCACGTACGCCTTCACGTAGGCTGGCGGCATCAGCTTCACCTCATGCCCAATCGCGATCAGCTCGCGTGCCCAATGGTGCGCTCATGCGCACGCCTCCATGCCGACGAGACACGGGGGTAGGGCCGAAAAGAACTAGAGGACCTCGGCACGGCGGAGTTGGCGGCGGACAACAACGCGCCCGTCAGCGCCGACCGCATGGACCTTAAACACGTTCTTGGCGAGGTCGAGACCGACCGTGGTAATCTCCTGATGCATGGCACAGCTCCTTTGACTTGGACCTACGGGATCCTACCATCCCATGGCCACGATGGGGGCAGGCGCCGTCCACAGCATCAAGTCGCCCGCTCAGGCGCCGCGCTTCCTGTCAGCACACTCTATGATTTACGGGCACTTCCGTCCACGCCGGCACCTGATGTCGGCCGGCGAGTACCAGCGCGTTCGGGCCAAGGCTTTTCGGGCCTGGCAGCAGGAAACCTGCGCCCAGGCAGCCGCCTAACCCTGGCGCGCCTCATCGCCACACGGACAGGCTCGCCCTCCTTTCCAACAACTTGCCAATGCCGCGTCGACTTGCCCACCCCTAGATGGGCCGCCACCTCGCCCACCGTCCGCCCGCTCGTAGTCAGCAGCCGGACCGCCTCCCGCTTGAACCTCTCCGTCCAGCCCCGCTGTCGTGGATCGCCCATCGCACCCTCCAGGTTATCATGACCTTACCGGAGCGCTCTCCACTCCCTCCGTGAAAGTAGGGGCCTCTGATGAACAGGATCAAAGCCACGGCGCTGCGGTCGGCGGAAGTGCTGCTTTGTTGACGGCGTGCGGCCAACGCCACTCCTGGACCTCGGGCATGTCCGTGCCATGCTGCCGAATATAGCGCTCGTGCTCGGTCAGCTTGTCCTGGATCGCCTGCCTCGCGTAAGCAGCGGCCGTTCCGAGGCCTGGGACACGATCGATCACGTCAGCCACGAGGTGAAAGCGGTCGAGCCGATTGCGCACCACCATATCGAAGGGCGTGGTGGTCGTTCCCTCCTCCTCGAAGCCCCGGACGTGGAAGTTCCGGTGGTTGGTGCGCTTGTAGACCAGACGGTGGATCAGCGTCGGATAGCCGTGATAGGCGAAGATGACCGGCTTGGTGGTGGTGAACAAGGTGTCGAAGTCAGTGTCGGTCAGCCCGTGAGGATGCTGCGCCCGAGGTTGCAGCGTCATGAGATCGACGACGTTGATAAAGCGGACCTTCAGCCCCGGGAAATGCTGCCGCAGCAGGTCTGTCGCGGCCAGTGCTTCCAGCGTCGGCACGTCGCCGGCGCAGGCGATGACGACGTCGGGCTCGCCGCTGTCGTTGCTCGCCCATTCCCAGATGCCCAGGCCCCGGGTGCAGTGCTTGATCGCCGAATCCATGTCGAGCCACTGCAGCTCGGGCTGCTTGCCGGCGATGATGACGTTGATCCGGTCCCAGCTACGGAGGCAGTGATCCGTGACCCAGAGCAGCGTGTTCGCGTCGGGCGGCAGATAGATGCGCGCCACCTGCGCCCTCTTGTTCACGACATGGTCGATGAAGCCGGGATCCTGATGGCTGAAGCCGTTATGGTCCTGGCGCCAGACATGGGAGGTCAGCAGGTAGTTCA
>NZ_JBNBZS010000158.1:0-6931 GCF_049629625.1 Roseomonas chloroacetimidivorans
TGTGAGCTGTCGGGCGAGGTCCTCCCTCGGCGCGCAGCGGGGCTGCAAGATGTGTTGAATTCGCGTCGCCGGTCAGCGCGGCGAAGAGCTCGATGTCCTGCTGCGTGATGACACGCGTCAGGCTGGAGCTGTCGCCGATCGCTAGCTCAGCGAAGGTCCGGTTCGGAACCAGATCGGCCGTCACGGGCTATCCCCATTGCCTTTCCGGCTGGACGGGCCGACGGGCTGGATTGGCTTGGTCGTGGCGGCGGATCTCGCCGGTGCGTTGGACTTGAGAGGCGCAGCCGCCGACGCGGGAGCAGCAGATCCTGGAAAGGCAGGCGTGGCCGGCCCGGAGGGCACAGCAGTTGTGACCGTGGCTGCAGATCCAGAAGGTGTCGGTGGCTTGGCGCTGGTCGCGGCCTTGCGGAAAGTATCTTCAATCTGGCGCAGGCGCGCCTGGCCTCCGGGGCTTAAGCCACCGCCGGCCGCGGTGATGGCCGCCAGGCCGGACAGGCCGGCTTCAATCTCAGAAGAGCTGGTACCGCGTAGCAGATCGGGCAAGGTCTTCACCGCAGCCGCCTCGTCCAGCATGACGAGCTGCAGCTGACGGCGCAGAGCATCCTTGAAGGACCGCAGCGCGAGGTGCTTTCCATGCGCAGCATGAAGGCGGCGCAGCATGTTGAACGATCTCTCGTCGGCCAGCTGCTCCTTGAGGCCGATCAAGACCAAGGCGCGCAGCAACGCTTCAAAGAGACCGCCCTTGGCGATAGCACTCCGCAGTTCGGCCACCTGGCGGGCAACGAAGGCGCGCTTCTCTGGGTCCTGGCCGGGCCGCCGGCGGACAGGCGCCTCGGGAGTGCCGAGCCCCAGGAGCGCCTGCAGGATCGGATTGCCGTAGACGCTGAGGAAGCTCAGCTCGACGAAGTTGTCCCGGGCATCGCGCCAATGGTTCAACAGCGTCTCAATCTGGTCTGAGACCTGGTGCTCCAGCATCAGGAACGGGTTTTGCGGGGAGGCGGGTTGGCGGCATTCCCGTATATGGGCAGCCATATCCGGCAGCCCCAGAAGCAGGGGATTTGCGTCGGAGAGAAGCTCGTGCTTCAGGCGCAGCGGATGCATCAGGCGGACTGTTTCGGCCGCCTCCTCCGCCATAACCGCCCGAAGCCAAGGCTGCATCAGGTTGCGGTAGAGACCGAGATTGATCTCGGAGAGCCGTGCAACCGCCGCGAACCTGCGGTCGTCACGCGGCTTAGGCTGGACAATGGCTTCGAGGTCCTCCATGCTGCGCGGTGCGAAGCGCAGCAGATAGGGGCTACCCTCCGGCGCTTTCTCCGGCCAGTCGACGATCTCGGCTTCATAGAGGCCTGGCGGCAGCACGTCGATGAAGTCGATATTGGAGGCGAACTCCTCGTGCTCCTTCCGCGCCACCTTGCCGGAGACGAAGATGCCGAGGTGACCGATGCTGTCATGCTGGGCGTAAACGATTGTCTGACCATGGGCGCGGATATCGTCAACGCTCTCATACAGGTCCAGGATCCAACCGAGTGCCTGAGGCGGCGGGCTGATATTGTCGCCCCTGGAACAGAAGACGATGATGGGCGAGCGGATATTGCGGAGATCGATCCGCAGGCCATCCTGCGTCACCAGCTCCGCAGAAGAGAGCCGGTTGCCGACGAAGAGGTTGTCAGTGATGTACTGCATCTCGGGTTCATTCAGCAGCACATAGCCTCCCCAGTACCTCTCGAATTCCAGGAAGCGCGGCGGTTCGGTATCGATCTTGCTGTAAACGTTGTACTGCTTGGTCCATAGCGTGTTTGCAGGGTTCAAGTTCTCGAAGTTCTGGACCAGCCAGGCACCGTCGAACAGGCCGTTGCCAATATCGCTGGCCCAGGCGGTCAACCATGTGCCGCCCAGCAGGCCGCCCGAGTAGCGCATCGGGTTACGGCCCCGCTCACCAGCCCAGAAGGAAACGGGCGTTCCCGCGACGAGCAGCGGCCCGAATTCTTCAGGATGCGTCGCGGCCGCCATCAACAGTTGCCACCCGGCCTGGCAGTTGCCGATCACCACTGGCAGTCCCTCCGCCTCGGGGTGCAGGCTGACAACATGCGACACGAAGGCGACCTCGGCCCGCATCACGTCCTCGACGTTTTGCCCGGGCTCTGGACGCGGCAAGAATCCAACAAAATAGCAAGGATGGCCAGCCCTCAGCGCGACACCGATCTCGCTATCGGCCTTGAAGCCGCCGATACCCGGCCCGTGCCCGGCGCGGGGATCGATGATGATGAAGGGCCGCTTGCGCGAATCCGTCGGCGTGCCCTCGCCTGGCGTGATGCGCGACAGCATGTAGTTGACCGGACGGGGAAGATTCTTGCCATCCAGCACCACCTCCGCGGAGAAGTGCAGCACATTGGGTGCTTTCTCGGCCATGTGCTGGTGATACTGATTACCACGCTGGCGCAGCACATCGAGGAAAAGGATCTGCCGCTGCCAGGCGTCCATCGCGTATTCGGCGGCGGATTGCCAGACCGTCCAGGGAGCACCCCAGCTGACGGGAAAGGAATTGACCGAACTGATCATGCATTGCCTCCCGCATGTCGGATCCATGCCGCAAGCCAGCAGCATGGTAGGCGCGGCCGGAGCCAGGCCCTATGCCCGGAAAGCTACTTGGTGGTGTTCGGCGCCGCCTTGTTGGCCACTTCCGCCAGCAGGGATGCGTTGGCGTCCTGAAGCTTCTCGGAGAGCTCGAGAAGATTGCGAGCATTCAGTGTCGCGCCCTGAAGGAACGCGCCCATGACCTCGGTTTGCGCGGCAAGAAGCTGGCCGGGTTCCCTGGCGTTGATCAGCTTTTGCACGGCGGCGCCGAAGCGGCCCTGCACTTCGGAAACAATCTCCAGCTCTCGCCGCGCGGCATCGGCGACAATCGCTTGCGACTGCTGGGTAGCGTGCCACAGCGGTTGCAGACGAGGCGCGATCGCATCCCAAGACAGGTTCGGCACGCCATCCATCTTGGTGGGTAAGGAAGCGGACATGGAATGATCCTTCGATGATGGGAGAAGAAGCAGATGCCAAGGAGGCTGGTGGCCCTCTGATCAAGGGGCGGTGACGCGAGTGCTTAGCCTAGCTCGCAGCCGAGCGCCCGCCATTCATCAAACCGTCCGGCCGGGTTGTAAAGTCTCTGTTCAGGTCCGGCAGGGCAATCTCCTCCGGTTCTCCGAGGCGGCCCACGGGGATTTGCGCGCGAGGATCGATCTTTCGAGTACATCCTGTTGCATGGCCCGCACGGTGTCCGTGGTGGTGCAGCCAGGACAACTGGCTCTAACGGTGATGCCCCTTTTCGCATTCTCCTGCGCCAGGACCTTCGTTGGCGTCTTCGCCCAATCGGGACTGGCCGAGGATGCGGACGTAGCAGCCTCCGGCGAGGCAAGCATGAACCCGGCTTCGGACGGATCCAGAGGCATGGCAGATCACTCCCCCGCATAGTCAAGCAGCGCCAATATCAGCTCGCAAACCAGCCAACCATGATCTATATCAACCACCGTTGACGCTGTGCAAGACCCTCGCCGAGATCCGGCATAAGCAATGGGCTATAAGGAGCGCTATGCCTCTGAAGTCGGATGTCGAGAACCGCGGGCAAGATACGCGCCGCCGTATCCTGGAAGCTGCGATGCTCCGCTTCGCGCAGCACAGTTACGAGGAGACGAAGTTGCGCGACATCGCGGCCGATGTTGGCGTCGATGTCGCTTTGGTCCACCGGAGCTTCGGCTCCAAGGAGCGGCTTTTCGAGGAGGTGGTGAACATTGCCTTCGAGCCGCAGCGGCTGTTCGCGGCAGACCGCAGCGAGCTGACGGCGCGCCTGACCGCCAGGATCCTGGAACCAAGCCTCGACCAAGCCCTACGGGTCATCGATCCGCTGGATATCCTGGTTCGCAACCTCCTCAGCCGTGAGGCGATCCCGCTTCTTCGCGAAGCCATTGCCAAGCACGTCGTTGTTCCGCTGGGACCAAAGCTTGATGATCCGTCGCAACAGCGCGCTGCGTTGCTGGCCGCCTGCCTTGCAGGGATCGGCATCTTCCGCCACGTGCTGCGGGTCGAGCCTCTCCTCGATGGAGCCGATGAACGACTCGGTGGGCTGATTGCCGATATCATCGATGTCAGCATGGGCAGTCCGCCAGCTGTCCATCGGCGGCCTTCCGCAAAGGACGAGCCTGCAGGCCTCAACAAAAAGTCCAGGCAGCGGAGTTCACCCTAGCCTAACCTCCTCCGATGCACGTCCCATACAGGGGCTGTGGTCAGTGCAGTCTCTTCACGTGAAAAAGCGCGCCCGTATTTGTCGGAGCGGCGTGGTCACATCCGTTCCTGATCATCGCGTTCCATGAAGGCCGTGGACGTGCAAGCACGCGCCGGAATTCCCAAATCGCCTTGGTCGCTCCCGCCAGATCAACGACGATCTTGTCTGCAGGCTTGTCCGTGAGGTCGATCTCGTCGAGGCGCGAGGGAATGCTGTGGAGCCAGCGCTGGGGAGCGTTATTCCGAGGAGGACGCGCCCGGCGACTGCGGTGAAGGCCGCACGCCATCGATACCCTCCCAGATATTGCCTGGCTCAGGCTGCAAGGGTTCTAGCGGCCGCTGAGGATCCAGGATCTGTCTGACGGTGGGATGGTTCAGGTTAGTCGTGCGTCCCCCAGTTCCAAAAGAACCACCAGCGCCGTGTGAGCATCCGGCCAGGCAGATCGGAAGCAGAGCAGCCGTCAAGGCGTTCCGCAAAGCGCGATGTGCTGATGGCAGTGTCACGCCCCCTCCGGATGTTGAATGCCCCTGTTTGGAACCAGTGCCCATCATGCCCGGGGATCACTCGGGCGAGAGCGCATAGCCGGCCAGCACGACGCGGCTCGAAAGCGCGGTCCTGACGGCGCTGAGCACAAAGGAAGCCGCCTCCCGTAGGCCGTCACCAGGTGTGACCGCCCCCGTGGCTGCGATTTTGGCGTAGACGCCGGCGAAGCTGGCACAGCGTCGTCGTTGAAGTTGTCTGATGCATCCACGCCGGAAATGTCGAGGAGGATAAGGTTGGCGGGAGACCTTCCGCACAGGTTCATCGACATCTGTCTTTCCACCCGCTGACGCCCCTGGAAAGCCGGCTCGAGATAGACAGGA
This sequence comes from Roseomonas chloroacetimidivorans, assembly GCF_049629625.1. NCBI lineage: Bacteria > Pseudomonadati > Pseudomonadota > Alphaproteobacteria > Acetobacterales > Roseomonadaceae > Roseomonas > Roseomonas chloroacetimidivorans. The sequence continues at coordinate 5,134 of NZ_JBNBZS010000158.1, forward strand.
CCCGGTCGCCACGGGAAACCCCCGGAGCCTTTCCCATGTGCCAGCCGTGCCGAGGCAATCGTTGCAAGCCCTATTTCGCCGTCCTGAGAGCAAGGCCAAAGCTGGCATAGGCACAGCCCTGGATCAGAAGATCGATGGCCAGGAACAGCCCGACGACCCAGAGGCTGTTCACGGGCCAGCCGGTCGCGATGAGAAGGCCCGTCAGCATCGTCAGGACGCCGCTGACAACGAACCAGGCCTTGTCACGACCGGCACTGCTGTCGAGGCCGACCCAGAGACGCCCGGCGCCTGCCACCAGAAGAGCCACGGCGATGAAGAGCGTGGTGACCGTGGAGGCCAGGAGCGGGTTTGCAATGACCAGGATTCCGGCAGCCGTATAGAGCAGCCCCGACAGCATCCAGGCCCAGAATCGGCGCGACTTCCTGCCGCGAATGGCCAGCAGGATGTGCGCGACGCCCGCCGCCAACATGAGAATGCCCAGCATGAAGATCGTCGCCAGGGTCGTAACGAAGAGATTGGCGAAGGCCACCAGGCTCAGCAGCACCAGCCCGATCCCAAGGGCAATGAACCAGAGCCAGTTTGACCGAATCCGTCCCAAAGCGCCTTCAAGGCTGTGCAGATCGCTAACCGTGGCCATGCCCGCATCCTTCTGTTGTCGATCGGCGATGAGCGTCTTCGTTCAGGCTATAGTGTGAAACCCGTTGTCGGCGAAGATGACGGAGCCCGAGAGCGGCGCGCCAGCGCCACTTGCCAGAAAGGCCGCGATTCGGCCGATCTCGTCGATGCTGACAAGCCGGCCGGCGGGGGTCCGGTCTCGTACCTTGTCGAGCAGGGCGTCGAAGCGATCAATGCCGGATGCTGCCCGCGTCTTGACGGCGCCGGCGGAAATAGCATGGGCACGGATGCCTTGGCTGGCGAGGTCGGCGGCGATGTAGCGAACACTGGCCTCCAGCGCAGCCTTGACCGGCCCCATGAGGTTGTAGTTCTCGACCACGCGGTCCGCGCCGTAGAAGCTCACCGTCAGGAGGGATCCGCCCTCACTCATCAGCGGCGCGGCGAGCCGAGCCATGCGGATGAAGGAATGGCAGGACACGTCCATGGCCAGGGCAAAGCCCTCAGCTGAACAGTTAACCACGCCCGTTTGCAGATCCTCCCGGGGTGCGAAGGCGATGGAATGCAGCAGGAAGTCGAGCCGGGGCCATGCCTGCTGCACAGCCTCGAAAACGCTTTCCAGTTGGCCGGGAATCCGCACATCACAGGGCAGCAGGAGAGGCGCCCTCAGGGCCTCGGCGAGGGGCTGTACGAAGGGTTTCGCCTTGTCGTTCAGGTAGGTGATTGCCAGTTCAGCCCCGGCCTGCCGGAAGGCTGTGGCGCAACCGGCCGCGATGCTGTGTTCATTGGCGACACCAACCACCAGGCCGCGCTTGCCGGTCAGGTCGACAATCGGGGTTCTGGGTTCCGCCCTCTCCATAGGCGCACATTACCCTCTTGCCCCTGGCGGTCAACAGGGGTTGACTACGCATGGGCTGCAACAGTGCGGGGCGCCATCCGCTCGGCGGTGGAGGGCCGAGAAATCGGCAGAGAGATCCAGGTGGCCAGGCCGCGCCAGGAAGGCAAGCCGCTCGTGAGAGCAGCAGACAGTCAATTGAGACAGGTCAGGCGTGGTCCTTCGCCCTGGCGGAAACTGATGGGGCCAAGCCTGAATGGCAATGACAGCAAACCGTAAACGCCTGTTGCTGGTGGTGTTCGCTGTGATCGCCGCCGGCGGAGGCTACTTCGCTTGGAAAAAGCTGGGCAG
>NZ_JBNBZS010000159.1:0-6859 GCF_049629625.1 Roseomonas chloroacetimidivorans
CGCCGACGCCGCTCGACCCCGCTGATGATCTCCATCCCACCCACCTGCCCTTACCGACACTCTTACGAACGTCAGTAAGATCAGCGGGCACCCAGGCCAGGGAAGGCGGCCGTCGGCGGATGGGTACGCACCAGCCCACCATCGACTACGTTAAGCGGCGGACCCGTGAAGGGAAAAGCAAACCCGAGATCATCCGCTGCCTCAAGCGGTTCGTGGCACGCGAGATCTTTGGCTATCTCTGCCGTAAGCCCAAGGCTGCCCGAGAGGAGACAGTCTCCGCTTGACGCATATAGGAGCATCAATGTCTTCATCGAGCGGCTGTGGCGCAGCCTGAAATACGAGTGCGTCTACCTGCACGCCTTCGAGACCGGCTCCGAACTGCGGGCCGGGCTGACCAGTTGGATCGGCTACTACAATACCCGACGCCCGCACAGCTCCTTGGCCGGGCAAACCCCCGACGAGGCGTATGGGGCAAACCGGATGGAGAGATTGGCGGCCTGACGGAAACCAGAACCGAGCCTATCCAGGCCGTCAAACTGTCCGACGGATGGGGACCACCTCAATGCCTCCCGGCCGTCGAAGCTGACCGTGAGTTCACCCTCCTCCATGTCCATGCCGGTGATCACGCCGAGGTCGCCGTTGAACACCTCGCGGTCGTAGCTGTTGGCCACCTGCATGACCTTGTCGCCGGGGCAAAAGGTCCAGCCGAAGCGCTCGACCCGGAGCTCGCCAGGCGGGTTGAGCGCCTGCTGCAGCTCGATATTCAGCGCCCGCGCGCCCAGGCCGCCCCGGTTCATCGGGCAAAGCACCTGGACGTCGCGGACCGGATCGAGCCCGAAGCGGGCCGGGATGCGCTCGCGCACCATGGCCAGCAGCTTGCGGACGCCGTCCTCGGGCTCATCGGCCTCGAGGAAGAAGAAGTCGCTGCCCGCGGCGGCCTTGAGCTCGGGCAGCTGGCCGCGGTTGATGCGGTGCGCATTCACCACGACCTGGCTCTCGGCCGCCTGGCGGAACACCTCGGTCAGGCGCACCACCGGAACCGCGCCCGAGCCGATGATGTCGGCGAGCACCTGCCCAGGCCCGACACTCGGCAGCTGGTCCACGTCGCCCACCAGCAGCAGTGCCGCCTCATCGGGCAGGGCCCGGAGCAAGGCCCGCATGAGCGGCACGTCCACCATCGAGGTCTCGTCCACCACCAGCAGCTCGCAGCCGAGGGGATTCATCTCGTCGCGCTTGAACCCGCCAGTCTTGGGATCGCTCTCCAGCAGGCGGTGGATGGTCCGGGCCTCAAGGCCCGTGCTCTCGGTCAGGCGCTTAGCCGCGCGGCCCGTGGGTGCGCAGAGGGCCACCTCCACCCCCTTGGCCCGGATCACCTGCAGGATGGAGTTGACCAGCGTGGTCTTGCCCACGCCAGGGCCGCCGGTGATCACCAGCACCTTGGAGGAAAGGGCGAGCCGCAGTGCCTGACGCTGGCTCTCGGCCAGGGCAAGGCCGGTGCGTCCCTCTACCCAGGGGATCGCCTTGTCAGCATCGATTGCCGGCCAGGGCTGCCGGCCAGAGGCGAGGCGCCCCAGCCGCTCGGCAATCCCCTGCTCGGCGCGGTAGAGGCCGGCCAGGAAGACGCAGCGCTCGCCTTCCAGCGTGTCCGCCACGACCTCGCCAGCCTCGAGTTCGAGCGCGAGGGCGGTTTCGATCAGCTCAGGGGAGACCTCCAGCAGCTTGCCCGCGAGCGCGGTCAGTTCGCCCACGGGCAGGCCGCAATGGCCCTCGCCGGTGGCCTCGGCCAGGGCGAAGGAGATGCCGGCGCGCACACGGATCATCGCCGTGGGCTCGATCCCGAGCTTGCCGGCCACGATGTCAGCGGTCCGGAACCCGATGCCGCGGATGTCGCGGGCAAGGCGGTAGGGGTTCTCGGTGATCACCTGCACGGCGTTCGCGCCATAGGTCTTGTAGATCCGCACCGCCCGGGAGGTGCCGACCCCATTGGCATGCAGGAACAGCATGATCTCGCGAATGACCTTCTGCTCGGCCCAGCCCGCGACGATGCGGGCGGCGCGCTTGGGCCCGATGCCGGTGACCTCGCGCAGGCGGTCGGGCTCGGCCTCGATCAGGTCGAAGACGGCCGCCCCGAACGCCCGGACCAACTTCCTAGCATAGACCGGGCCGATGCCGCGGATCATCCCGGAGCCGAGGTACTTCTCGATGCCCTCGACCGTGGTGGGCTGGGTTGCCTTCAGGAACCCAGCCCGGAACTGCAGGCCGTGGGCGCGGTCGTTGACCCAGCTGCCCGAGAGCTGCACCCACTCGCCGGCCGAGATGGAGGCCGCGTACCCGACCACCGTCACGAGATCCCGGTGCCCGCGCGCCTTTACCCGCAGGACGCAGAAGCCGTTCTCGGCATTGTGGTAGGTGACGCGCTCGACCAGGCCGGCCTGCGCCTCGGTGGGCGGGCCGCGATCGGCGGCAGGCAGGGACGGGGCAGCGGCGCTGGGCACCGCCGAAAGATGGTCCGGTTTGGCTGCTAATGGGAGTGCCTGATGACGAGGACTCCCCGTGCGGGCACCGCCGCCTCGCGACTGGCGAACTGCGCGATCGAGATCAGCCGGTCCGGGTCGGCCAGGGCCCAGCAGGCGCGTCAGCGCCCCTCGAAGCCGTCGAGGACCTTGGCAGGCAGCGGCACGTCGAAACCGGCCGGCACCCGCTTGCCGGCGCTCGTCATGACGATCTCCCGGCCGGCGGCGGCATCCACCAGGGGTGGCAACTGCGTCGCAGCGACCCGCGCACGATTGCCGCCGCGCCCCTTCCGGTCGTACTAGGCTTGGCGCGTCTCATCGCCGAGTTCCCCTTCAACCGCGGCCAACAGGGCCGGCAGCTCATCGACCACCGCCGGCCGCAGCCGGGGCAGCTCCAGGCTGAAATACTGGTGCGACACCAGGTCGCGCAGCCCGGCCCAACCGCGCCAGTCCACGTCGGGATGACGGCCGAGCACCTCAGGTGAGAGCAGCTTCACCGCCTCGCCGATCTCGGCCAGGGCGTTCTTCAGGGCTCGGTAGGTGCGGCGGTCTGTCTCGGCCAGCACGGCGAAGGCGGCTTCATCCAGCTCGCCCGCGAAGGCGAGCGCATCCTCGGCGGCGGCGCGGATGTCCTCCAGCCGCTCGCGCGTTCCGCGCCGGCCCGACCTCACCACGCCCGCACGGCCTCGCGTTCAGCCGCCTCGCGCACCCCCGGGCGTAACACTTCGCGCTCCACCAGGTCGGCTGGGGCGCCCAGCAGTTCCGAAAGCTCGGCGCGCAGCGACGACAACCCGACCAGCGACAGCCGCGCTGCCGGGTCGAGGTCGGCGAGCAGGTCGATGTCGCTGCCAGGACGAGCGTCGCCGCGGGCAACGGAGCCGAACACGGACAGCGAGGCAATGCCGCGGGCCTGCAGGTCGCCGGCGCGGTCACGGAGTTGTCGGAGCACGACAGCAAGGGGAGGGGCAGCGCCTGCCTCCTCGGCCAGGAAGCGCTCGACGAGAGAGCCGACCAGACCCTGCACCGTCTCTCCACGGGATGCGGCTGCGACCTTCAGCCGGTCGCGCGTAGCGGAGGGCAGACGGACGGACAGGAAGGCCGCAGGGGTAACAGGGACTGGCATCGACATGGCACCACCATTGCGCACATGTGTACAATATAGGGCTGATCCACAGTCCTATCCAGGAGTTCCTTCAGTGTAAGTAGGCCAAACAGTCGGACACTGTTGGCGAAGTCGGTGGTCAGGTGGCGAGCGCGGCGCAGCGTGAAACATCTGATGATTTGCACTGAGAGCTGAACCGGGACGTGCCGAAGTTTTCGTCGAGAAATGCCCCGTGTCCGTTCACCTCCACGACCGGATGGCAGGGGTTATCGGAGTGATCGACATGGAGTTGTTGAGCGTGACCCGCCAGTGGCATCGCCGGAACCGCGTCCCGATCTGCGAGATCGAGCGGCGGACGGGCCTGTCGCGGAACACGATCCGCAAGTACCTGCGGTCGGACGCCGTCGAGGTGAGGTTCAAGGTCCCCGAGCGCCCGAGCCGCCTGAACCCATTCGCCGACAAGCTCTCGGAGTGGCTGAGGGTGGAGGCGGGCAAGGGCCGCAAGGGGCGCCGGACCGTGGTTTCCGCCGATTTTCGTAGATCTTCCGGTCGAATTCACCCACTGCGCCGACTACGTCGCCCGCCATCAGACGCATCTCGCTGCTGTTCCTACGGCATCCAAAAGAGGGCGTCACCAAAGTCCCCACCGACCGTTTCTCGCACCACCGCCCCTGGTCGCTCAAGAAGCCGGACTTTCCCGGCAGTCGACGAGGGCGGGCCAAGTCGAACAGCCCTCGACACGGGGGCGTCGCCAGAGTCCCCGACTTTCTCGCAACGCCGCACGGGCCTGCTGCCCACCCTTTTCTAGTTTCTAGCACGCCGCTCCGATGCTGGTTCGGGGCGAATCCGGGCCATTCCTCCTTCCGAGGGGGCGTCACCAAGGTCCCCATTTCTTGCAAGGTGCGCTAATCCTCGGCTGGCGCTTGCTGGGATGGCATAGTTATGGCCCTTTTTCGCAAAAGCTGCCTGGGGGGAACGAATTCGCCCCCGTGACGCACTGGGGCGTTTAGGCACACCGCATGCCTTACGGTGCATCCGAAGCCGGCAAATCGGGGACTTTGGTGACGCCTCCCAGTTCACCCTACTGATCGTCTGTCACGAGACGAAGTGGGGCTGATCGACCTCAGTGGGGACTTTGGTAACACCCTTGTCCAGTCTCCTGGATTGCAGGGGAGGCGATGACATGTTCGGCGCCACTCCGATTCGGGGACTTTGGTGACACCAAGCCCGAGTTTTCCACAGGCCTGACCGGGGACTTTGGCGACGACTCTGGGGACTTTGGCGACGGCTGGGACGCGAGGATCAAATGGTTAGCCGACTTATCCCGGGGACTCTGGTCACACACGCAAATAGAGCTATCCAAATAGCTTCAAATAGCCCTGTCGCCAAAGTCCCCGGAGACACTGGGCAGCGATGTGTGCAAATCCGAATCCAGATGGCGAATGGCCGAATCTCCTGAGGCTCCCATGGGACAGATCCACGATCTGATCGAGACGAGCGGCAAGAAAGGCGCCTTGGCGGCGACGGACGAGCCTCGCGATGTCCTTGAGACGGCCGCTCGCTACATGTCCGACGAGGACCACGTTGTCGGCTTCGCTTACAGCGGTTGGGCCCAGTGCGCGCTCCCACATCGCCGCCACCCTGCGGGTGAGGTTTGGGAGGTCACCAACGGTCCTACGACTCTCCTCGTCGAGCCCGGGCACATCATCACCGACAAGGGTGCAGTCGCCACCAGCGTACCTTTCGGCGTCTACGCTCGCCTCATCATGCTTTTCCTCCAGACAGAGGCCATCCGGACCCAGTGCCGTACCATCGAGCTTGGCGGCTCGTGGCGCGCCTGGCTCGAGCGGATGGGCATCTCCTACGGCGGCAAGACTGGGAAACGAGTAAAGGAGCAGGCAGAACTTCTGTCCCGATGCCGCCTCTCATTCCATATCCAGGACGGCAACCGGATGGGCATGGTGAACCAGAGCATCGTCGAGGGCGCCTTGTTCCTTCAGGAACCGACGGGAAACGAGCGTCAGAGCCGCCTATCCCTTGAGGTCGCGGTCCTCTCACAGCCTTTCTTTGATCAGCTCGTGAAGCATGGATTTCCGATTGATGAAGCCGCGATTAGGGGGCTGACCAATAACAGTTCAGCTATGGATGCCTATCTCTGGCTCGCCTATCGGCTTCATGCGCTGAACGCGCCGAAGCGGGTTTCGTGGGCCGCCCTTTGGTCGCAGCACGGCCGGGGCTACAAGGAACTTCGACAGTTCAAGGCGAAGTTCAAGCCTGTCCTAAAACTCGCCCTAGCTGTCTATCGCGAGGCCAATGTCGAGGTCGACGAAGATGGTATCATCCTCAAGCCGTCAAAGTCCCCCGTCCCCACGCAGGTAATCTCACTGCATTCGCGCCGTACAGCCTCGACAAAGAAGTAGCGCGTTAACCCAGATGGTCTTCGGAACACCTTTGCGGGTTGTGTTGCAAACTTTGCGGCGAGGCGCGGATGGCCTGGATAGCAGGCGGATCAGGCAGCAACCTGGAACAGGGACTGCCGCGAAGCTGGGGGTCAGGCGACGATGGCCGCTTGCTGGTGATAGTCGTTGGCAGCCGAGAAGCGCTGGCCGAAACCGGTGCCGAGCGTGCCGTTGTAGACGGCGCAGCGAACCTGGAGCAGCCGGTCGGCGCCTCGGCGGGACCAGCGCATCTGAGGTGGTCCCCATCCGTCGGACAGTTTGACGGCCTGGATAGGCTCGGTTCTGGTTTCCGTCAGGCCGCCAATCTCTCCATCCGGTTTGCCCCATACGCCTCGTCGGGGGTTTGCCCGGCCAAGGAGCTGTGCGGGCGTCGGGTATTGTAGTAGCCGATCCAACTGGTCAGCCCGGCCCGCAGTTCGGAGCCGGTCTCGAAGGCGTGCAGGTAGACGCACTCGTATTTCAGGCTGCGCCACAGCCGCTCGATGAAGACATTGATGCTCCTATATGCGTCAAGCGGAGACTGTCTCCTCTCGGGCAGCCTTGGGCTTACGGCAGAGATAGCCAAAGATCTCGCGTGCCACGAACCGCTTGAGGCAGCGGATGATCTCGGGTTTGCTTTTCCCTTCACGGGTCCGCCGCTTAACGTAGTCGATGGTGGGCTGGTGCCCGCGCATGCGCACGACCACTACGCGATGCAGCGCAGCGTTGGCCTGCCGGTGCCCGCTTCGGCTCAGGCGGTGCTTGCTGGTCTTCCCGCTTGATGCGGGGATCGGGCAGGCTCCGCA
>NZ_JBNBZS010000160.1:0-6839 GCF_049629625.1 Roseomonas chloroacetimidivorans
CCGGCATCTCGTCGCCGCGCTGCTCGGCGCCGAGAGTGGCGTCCTCCGCAGCATCCGTCCCCTCGGCCTGCGCCAGCCACCCCTCGACCTCGGCCGCCAACTCGGCCTCGGCCGGGCCCATCCGGGCGTAGCTCATCGCCTTGTGCTTGGAGGCATTGGCGCGCAGCTTGGTGCCGTCCACCGCGACATGGCCGAGCCCGACCAGGCCGGCGCGCCGGCACAAGGTGAGCACTTGCACGAAGAGCTCGGCCAGTGCCGCGAGGTGGCGCCGGCGGAACTCGCTGATGGTGCGGAAGTCCGGCCGGTTCAGCGCGGTCACCGCCTGGAAGTCGAGCCGCTCTTCGCAGGCTCGCGCAATCCGCCGCGACGAGTAAACGCCGCGGCTGTACGCATAGAGCAGCAGCGCCACCATCATCCCTGGGTGGTACGGCGGATAGCCACGGGGCTCCGTGTAGGCCGCAAGAATGGCCGAGAGATCGAGCTCCTCCGCCACGATGTCGCGGACCAGATGCGCAGGATGCCCCTGGGGCACGAACTCCTGCACCGAGAGCGGCAGCAGCCAGACCTCGTCCACCTTCCAGGGCCGAAAGCTCTTCGTCATGCCGCCGAGCGAATCACCACCCAGCCCGCCTGTCGAGCCACTTCAGCCGTTACCGGGACACACTCCTAGGCCCCGCAATTCCAGGATGGCGGGATGGTCGAGCCCAGGGATGTCAAGCCGGCGATTGCGCGCGCCGGTGGCAAGTGCGAGATGGTCGTAGACAAGCTCTTCGCCACTCTCGAACCGGACACATTTGCGCTCCCGATCGATAGCTACGACCTTACTTTTCAGCCTGAGCTCGATGCGGTTCTGTCCGTAGAGCGCCTCCGCCTTGAGAAGAAGTGGTCTGGCGCCGTCTCTCTTGAGGAAGTCCTTCGAAAGAGGCGGCCGCTGATAGGGTAGATCCGGCTCATCACTGACGAGCGTGACCCTGCCCCCGAAGCCTTCCTTCCGTAGCGCGTGGGCCAACTCGACCCCGGCATGGCCGGCTCCTACGATGACGATGTTTTCCATGGCTTCGGACCCGTCCCGCGCGGTGTTGCCGTCAACGCTGACTTTCCGGCAATCGGACCACGAGGCCGTCGAGCTCCGGCGTAACCCTGATCTGGCAGGATAGCCGGCTGTTCGGCAGGACCTCGGCTGCGGCGCTGTCCAGCATCTCCTCCTCTACCTCGCCGCGCGCCGACAGCTTACTCAGGTGGTCCTCGTCTACATAGACATGACAGGTCGCGCACATCAGCGAGCCGCCGCATTCGCCGACAATGCCGTCTACGCCATTCGCGACGGCGCCTTCCATGACGCTCATTCCTTCCTCAAGCTCGAGCGAGGTCTCCTGTCCGTCGGCGGACACATAGGTGACTCTAGGCATTATGGGCTCCTCTTCAGGTCGGCCAGCCAAAGACAGTATTTAAGGCGTTTGACCGAGTTGCTGTTTCCCAAACAAGCAGATAACTCCCCGCTTCCGGACGGCTGGAGACATGGTGGGAGAGCTTCAAAGACCGCGTGAGGACATGCGAGGCGGGCCCAAACGGCAACGCGTTCGCCCGCTTGATTGCCTCGTCGACATCCTTGAAGGCGGTGACAGGAGCGGTCGGTCCGAGTGGCTCCTCTCGCATCACACGCGAGCCGTCCGGAGCGTTTAGGAGCACGGTCGGAGGAAAGAAATTTCTGGGTCATGATAGCGTCATGGCGCCGGTGACCAAGGTCGCGCCATGCTGGAAGGCTTCAGACGCGAGTTCCTCCATCACGTTCACTCGCCACTTGTGAGCCAGAGGTCCCATGCAGGTCGCCGCGTTTAGACCGTCGCCCAGGACACGGGTGGAGAGAGCGTCCGTGAACCGTTCGGTGAACGCGTCAAACACGCCCTTCTGATCATAGAAGCGGCTCGGCGCCATGCAGGCCTGGCCCGCATTCAGCGTCTTCAACCGCGCGAGCGACGGAGCGGCACGTTCGATATCGACATCATCATAGATCAGCACCGGGGAATGGCCGCCGATCTCCATCGTCACGCGCTTCATGTGGGCACCGGAAAGGGCGGCTGGCTGCTTGCCAACGGCAATCGAGCTGGTGAGCGAGACCTTTCGCACGATGGGCGACTGAATGAGCCAGGTCGAGATCGGCGCCGGCATGCCCCAAACGGCGTTCAGGCATTCCGGCGGCAGCCCCGCTTCAGCGAACAGCCGGGCCAGCGCCACCACGGAGCTTGGCGCCTCCTCGGCGGGCTTGATGATGAGCGTGTAGCCAGCCGCAAGGGCCGCGGTGATCTTCCGCAGGGCTTGGTCGAAAGGAAAGTTCCATAGCGTGAAGGAGGCGCATACGCCGACCGGCTGTCGGACGACTGTCTGGCGCACGCTCGGCGTACGGGACGGAATGACTCGCCCGTCGATGCGCCGGCACTCCTCGGCGTGCCACTCGGTGGGACGGGCAGCCGAACAGACCTCGTTCCTCGTCCCTGAGAGGGGTTTGCCCTGATTACGGGTCAGGTCACGAGCGATCTGGTCCGCCCGCTCACGTATGAGCGCAGCGACATGCCGGAGGATACGGCTGCGCTTCAGAGGCGAGCTCCACGGCCACTCCTCGAAGGCCCGCGTCGCAGCCGTCAGTGCGAGGGCAAGGGCGAGGTTTTCCCGGGTCGCACGGGGCCGCCGTGGGGAAGGTATCCAGGCACGCTGTCGTCGTCCGGATTGAAAACGGGCTCGCATTCACGCTCGCCTTCCCCGATGAAGCGGCCGCCGATATCCATCGACAAGGGCGCATATGGCAGGGGTTGCAGGGCATTCACAGGAAGACACTCCCGCCGTCCACCGCAAGAGTCTGGCCGGTAACGAAGGAGGCGCCGTCGCTCGCGAAGAACAGAAGCGCACCCACAAGATCGGCTGGCACCTGGTCGCGCTGGATGGAGCGGCTCGTCTTTCGGACGACCTCGCCCATCCTCTCCTCCATTCCGGTCACCAGCACGCCGTCGCTCAAGGTGAAGCCCGGCGCGATCGCATTCACCGTGATGCCTTCATTGCCGAGTTCACGGGCGAGCGAACGGGTGAAGGAGATGACTGCCCCCTTGCTCGACGTATAATGCAACATGAAGGGTGCACCTTTCAGCTGAGACGTCGATGCAATATTGACGATCCGCCCACCTCCCCTCGCCCGCAGCGCCGGCAACGCTGCCTTGGCGCAGAGGAATGGTCCGAGCGTGTTCACTTCCATGACCTTCATCCACTCGGCCGCGTCGATCTGATCGAAGGGCTTCAGCCTAAGGGAAGTGAAGATCCCGGCGTTGTTCACCAAAAGGTCCAGGCCGCCGAAGCGGTCCATGGCCTGCGCGACCATTTTTTTGGTATCCTCGACGCTGGTGACATCTGTCTCGATACCGGAAGCGCTAAGTCCTTCTCTCCTGAGCTTTTCTGCCGCCTCATCCGATCCGCGGAGGTCACCAATCACGACCGAGTAGCCGTTTTGCGCCAAGGCTCGCGTCAGCGTCAGGCCGATACCGCTCGCCCCGCCCGTAACAATTGCAACCTTTTCTGCCCTGCTCATGCTGGACTCCATCAAGACGCTTCTTCCGAAGCACTGCTGACCGCGCGGGAAGCCCCAGCCGGCTTTTTTAATCCGTTGTTCAACAATGCCGCTGAGCCTCGCGAGGTCGGACGACCATGGCGTCGCCACGCCACGGCCATCACATCCCCCAGGGCCACTCCGACCTTCGAGCACATTGCCAGCTGTTCGGCCCTAGTTCGTCTTGGGCGTCACGCGAATCGGCAGACGCGAGTACCCGCGGACTGTATTGTTGAAATGTAGTTCCGGGTCGCCGGTCGGCTCGATGGTTCCCACGCGCTCGGCGAGCGCCTTGAGCACAATCTCTCCTTCGAGACGGGCGATCATCTGACCGGCGCATCCGTGAATGCCCGCGCCGAACGCCATGTTGGACGAAGGCTTGCGAGTCACGTCGAACGTCTCGGCGTTGGGCCAATGTCTCGGATCGCGGTTAGCGGATGCGATGAAGACGAGGATCTTCTGATTGCGATCGAGTTCTACGCCCTCCAGGGACAACGGCCGTGTCGTGGTGCGATAGAAGGAGTGGAACGTGCTGTCGTATCGAAGAACCTCCTCGATGGCGCTTCGGGCCGTCGTGGGATTCTCCTGAAGGATCCGCCACTGATCGGGGTGCGTCCCGAAATTGGCCACCGCGTTCGCCAGAGTGAAGATCGTGGTGTCGAGGCCGGCCGAGAGCATGGTGCGCACCAGCATTCCAGCTTCTTCATGGGTAATCTCGCCCGCATCGGCCGCCGCATAAAGATCTGCCCCGAAGCCGTCTTTCGACAGCACGTCGCGCTGACAGACCTCGTTAATCCACTGGATTGAAGGCCCCAGCTTGGCCAAGCAATCCTTGAAGCGGTCGTTCATGGGGCCGAAGGCGTTGAAGACCATGTCGCCATAGGGCAGCAGATGCTCGCGGCCCGCGGCGGGGACGCCGACCGCATCGGCAAAGACCTTCAAGGGATAGGCTTCGGCCAGATCCTTCACTCCGTCGCAGTTGCCCTTTTCCACGAGCGTCTCGACCAGCTTCGCCGCCTCCTCCTCGAAGCATGGCCGCAGCTTGTTGAGCGATCTCGGCGACAGGATCCGGGAAAACACCTTTCTCGTCCGAGTATGCTCGGGCGGGTCCACTTCCAGGATGATGCTCGGCTTGCGCCACGGATCCTCGGTGTGAAAGTTCGTCAGGCCCACCCCCGCACTCGAGCAGTACCTGTCCTGATCCGTGAGCACGCGCTTGACGACGTCGTAACGGCCCACGGCGTAGACGCCGTATTTCTCTAGCCACACGACCGGGCCGGCATCGCGAAGCCGCTCGTAGAAGGGATAAGGATCAGACAGGATCTCATCGAGATACGGGTCCGTGCCGATCACCGGGACATTGTTGGCGGGTGCCTTCGGCCGGATCGCCGAGGTCTCGACGGTTTGCACTAGGCTCATTCTTTCCTCCCAGTTCCTCAGTCGCAGTGAGTAGTGCCGTTCTCAAGCTACTCGGCAGCTGCGCGATTCATCCAGCGATCGGACGGACTTTAGACGATGGGCGTGAGCTTGAACCAGGAATGGGTCGCAACCCATTTGGCCGCCAAGTCTGCCATATACAGGTCCGCCTCGATTTTGGCGCCCCCAATGGAGGTGGAGCGGCCGGTTGCCGCCCAGACAAATCTGATCCTCTATAAGGGAATTCATCGGCGCGAATCCGGTCCCGGGCGCGATTAGAGGCTCTGTCCGCCCGTCGTTCTCCCTGAGACTGAACTCCCATAGGGCAGCTCCACTTCCAGGCGACTTCCCCTATCGAGGGTGGCGAGCAAGCTCTCGGAGAACTTGCCTCCCGGAACCTGCCGGAGGTAGTGTTCCAGCTTGTCGGTTCAATGGGGCGATTGGCGATCGAGTAGTTGCGGCTATCGCCGTCCGGCATGAGAACCCGCAAATACTGGCCGATGCGAAATGTCGTGCGAGCATCGATCGAGAGAGCTTCCGAGCTGCGGCCAGCCTTCAACTTGACAAGGATGTGCCCTTGATTGTGGTGCATGACCGTGAGGGCGTCGAAGCCGTCGCGCCGCAGCATCGCGGCCGCCCCTTCCGGGCCTACGGCGTCGATGTCGCGCGCCCGCAGTCTCTCGACAGCAGGTGACACGATGCGCTGGGCCTTGTTGCCGAAAAGGCCGCCCTCCCCGGCATGGGGATTTATGCCGGTAAGGCCGATGCGCTGATTTTGAGTGCCTAGATCGCGCAGGGCGCCGTCGGCCGCCGCCGCAGCGCCTTCGATCAGCTCGGGTGTCAGTCGAGACAGGGCGCTCCCTATCGCCTCGTGCAAGGTGGCGTGAACGATCCGCAGCCCCCCGCTGACGAGCATCAGAAATATCCTGTCAGGCCCGGTGCCGAGAATATTTGACAGGAGGTCCGGATAGCCAAAAAAGCGCCGCCCCGAGCTGTTGACCGACATCTCCGAATGGGGGCAAGCATCGATCGCCCGGCCTGCCCCGTCGCGAAGAAGGCGGACGGCGTTCTCCACATAGGTAACCACTGCCCGACCTGCCGCCGCGGAGATCTTTCCGGGCGCGCATTCCTGTGGCGCGATCGCCTCCGCGGCGTAGAGATCGACGGACTTGCCCGCCCGGCCCCAATGAGAGCGGCGGGTCTCCACGGGGAAATCCGTCCTCTCGGACAGAGGCTCGACGATATGACTGTCTCCGACGGCGATCGGCCGCCGCGCCGAATCGTCATGAAGGGCAACAGCAGCTTTCACAGGGATTTTCAGCCCGATTCCGTTCGGATCGCCGATGGTCAGCGCGATCCGTCGCCGGGAAGTCGTCATGCAACCGCCCCGTTCATGCCGAGGGTAGGAAGGCGTCTGCGAAGAACGCCCCTTCCGGCAGCCCATGCAGTTTCGTGAAGCTCTCCCGCGCCGCCGCCACCATCTCGGGGCTTCCCGAGGCGTAGACCTGCACGCCCGTCATGTCCGGCCGGTCCGCCGCGGCCGCCGCCTGCACCCAGCCCACGCGCCCGTCCCAGGCGAAGTCCGCACGCGACAGCACGGGCACATAGCGAAAATCGAGCAGCTTCCGGGCCCAGCGTGCCGGCAGTTCCGGCAGATACAGATCCTCGGGCCGCCGCCCACCCCGGTACAGGGCGATGGGCCGTGTCCAGCGCTTCCGCACCGCCTCCTCCAGGATCGAGGTCACCGGTGCAAAACCCGTCCCGGTCGCCAGCAGGATCAGCGGCCGTTCATCCCGCCCGTCCAGATCGGCATCGCCATAGGGCATGCTCA
>NZ_JBNBZS010000161.1:0-6719 GCF_049629625.1 Roseomonas chloroacetimidivorans
GGAGCTCGACGAGCCACTCGATGTAGGCGCGCGTCATGCCGTACTCGGCGCTGGCGTCGCTCATCCGCTCAAGCCGCCGCAGCTCCTTGCGGGCCTGCTGCTCGACCTCGGATGGCATGCGGGCCTTGGCGATGGCTTCGGAGAGCTCGGCCAACTCCTGGGACTTGGCGTCGTCCTCGCCGAGCTGGCGCTGGATGGCGGCGAGCTGCTCGCGTAGCACGATCTCGCGCTGGCGCTCGTCGATCGCCGCCTTGGTCTGCTGCCCGATCTCCTGCGTCAGGCGTAACACCTCGATGCGCTGCGCGAGCAGGCGGGAGACCTTGTCCATGCGCTCTGGCAGGTCGACCGTTTCAAGGATGTCCTGCTTCTCATCCGCCTTGGTGTCCATGTAGGCCGCGGCGAGGTCCGCGAGTGCCGCCGGGGATGTCACGGACTGGAACATATTGATCAGTTCGTGCGGCACCTGCGGCAGGAGTTGCAGTGCCTCCAAGGCTTGGTTCTTCAGATGCAGGAACCGGGCCTCGATCTCCGGCCCCTCTCCGCTGGGCTCAGGGATGTGCAGCACCCGGGCGACCGGAAAGGGCCACCCTGCCACGAACTCCGTGATCCGCGCGCGCTGCAAACCCTGGCAGACGATGTGGTGCGATCCGTCAGGCAGCGTGACGTAGCGCACGACATTGGCCACCGTGCAGACCCGGTGCAGATCATTGGGCCCGGGGGCCTCGACCTCCGGGTCCCGCTGCATGACGATGCCGATCTGCCGCTCCTCGCGCAGCGCCTGCTGAGCCGCCGCGACCGACGCGGGGCGGCCGATCGCAATAGGGGCGACAATCCCGGGGAAGAGCGCCGTGCCGCGGACCGGTACCAGGATCAGCGCCTCGGGCGGCACAGACGGCAGGGCTTGGTGCGGGGCGACCTCCACCGGGGCGGCGTCTGGCGCCATTCGGATCCAGCTGGCGGGGTTCACGGCGTGACCCATTCTCATGCGAGCTTGCGCAGAACAATCATGGTGCAACCGTCCACGATGCCGCGGCGCGGCTGGTCGTAGTGCCCGGGCGGGAGCGGGATACAGCGCTCGAATTGACCCTGCGGCAGCTCAAGGCGATGGATAACCGCGTTGCGCAGTTGGGGCGGCAGCGTGCGCCGGCCACTGACAACCAGCGTACCACCCTCGATCTCTACGCGGACCTGTTCCGGCGGGACGCCGGGGAGTGCGACCAGGATGATGAGTTCGCCCTCGGTCTCGATGACATCGGCCGGGGGCACCCAGACCGAGCCGCGCGAGCGGGCGGCGTGCAGGTCAAAGAGCTGGGCGCTGAGCCGCTCGGCACGCGCCAGCATCTCCACAGCTTCGGCGAACATCCAGTTTCGCGACGGACTTCCCGTGCTCATAGGCGCCTCGGTGCTGATAGCGTTGCCCCTGGTCCCGGCGTCGGTCGTCATGTCTTGCACAGAGAACCAGCGAGGAAGTTAGGAACTCGGTGCCGGCTCTCAAGGGTTCCGGCTCTGCGGCATGCTGGTGGAACAAGCCAGGAAGCTGGTGTCTTCATCCCCGGCTGCACGCCCTCCATCCGGCCTGGGTCAACCCGAGCCCAGGGGCTCAGGCCGACCCTTGAAGAACACATACACCTCTGTGCCTGGAAACCCGGCGCTCGCTACTCCGCTTCTGGCGCCACCGTGTCGGCCATGGTCGCACCGCGACGTCCCATGGGCTGCTCCGGTCCTTCGGTGGTGTCCCTCTCCGTCTGCCGTTCCATCTCCGCATCCAGCTCAGCCCCCGCCAGCACGATGGCCGCGGAAATCCAGATCCAGGTCATGAAACCGATCGCGGCGCCGAGCGAGCCATAGGTCTCGTTGTAGCTGCCGAAATGGGAGACATAGAAGGAAAAGCCCGCGGAGCCGAGCAACCAGGCGACGGTCGCGAAGGCTCCGCCCCAGCTGACCCAGCGCCACTTCGCATCGTCGCGGCTTGGCCCGTAGCGGAAGAGGCAGGCGAGCAGGAAGGCGACCGCGACCAGCAGCAGGGGCCAGCGCAAGAGGCGCAGGAGCAGGTCGGCGGTCGGGCCAAGCCCGACGACGTTGAGGACCACGGGCACGGCGATCACGGCACCGATCGCCAGCAGCGCGAACAGGATCGCGCCCAGCGTGAAGGCCAGCGTGACCGCGGTGAGCCTGAGGAAGCTGCGCTTCTCCTTTTCCTCGTAGATGAGGTTCAGCGTATCGAAGGCGGCCTTGGTCGCGGCGTTCGCACTCCAGAGCGACACGGCCAGCCCGATCACCAATCCGACGCCGAGGGTGCCGCGCCCCTGTGCCGCGACACGCTGAACCTGCTCCTCGATGATCTGCATGCCCCCACTCGGGACCACCCCCGACAGCGCGGCGAGGTGCCTGGCGATGTCCCCCGGGTCGGCGAAGAGACCGTACAACGAGACCAGCGCGCTGAGCGCCGGAAACAGGGCAAGCAGAGCATAAAAGGTGATACCCGCCGCCTCGGTCAGCAGCCGGTCCTCCGAGGCCTGCTGCAAGGTGCGGCGCAGGATGTCCCACCAACCGGGGGCGGGGATCTCCGAGGGCGTGTCCGCGGTCCGGCCGCGGTCTCCGCCATCCCGGCGGGACGTGATGGCCCTGCTCCGCTGGGCGGGAGCCCGATCCGTGGCCGGGCCCTGGACCAGACGGGGCGACTCTTCCTCCCGGAAAAGGCCTGCGGCCATGAGGCCGATGACAGCAATGATCATGGCGCGAACTGGGCCGGGCCAGCTCTGTCTCGTCTCCATGAACTCCTCCGGCGTGCTTTGCTCCATGGCCTGGCATCTGCCCCGTGTGACCCGCACTGAGCCTTGCCGCTGGCGCGTCTCTGGGGTGAGCTCGCAGCCCCACTTGGCTGCCCCGCTCGCTCCGTCAGGAGGGGATTGGCCAGGACCTCACAAAGAAGGCCCGGCAGGGTCTCTCCCGCGGGGCGAGTTAGCTGTCCAATAAGACCCTCAGCGGATAGACTCAGGATAACCGGGGATGACGCCAGAACGACTCCGATCTCATCCGGGTTGCTGCACCGCCGCAGGCAATGACTGCCGGCGCATTTTCCCCCAGTCCGCCCCGGGGCGCCCTGGATGTCATCGCCGCCTGGACCAGCGAGGCGACCGCCGCGGTGCCGGCCCGCGGCGCCACTGGCCTTCCCCTGCAGCACGGTCCCGTATCCACCGCGAGATGACCTGACCGTTCCGTTTGAAATTCGGGACGGGCACTCCATCTCCCGCGTGACAGCCTCGGCTGCAGGCCCGTGAGGGCCGCCTCTCCGGGAACCCGCAAGGACCAGCTCCAGGGGGCTCGCAAGGCGTTCGGGGGCGAAGGGCTCGCCTTCTACCTATCCGATTTTTGCCCTTCGCTGGTCCAATACCCGGGGTCGGAAGGCCCGGGTCCCGAAGCAGGCGGACTCCAGGGCCGAGCGCTCGCGTGGCTCCCGAGGCGGTAAGAGGCCCCGCCATATGAGTGTCATCCTTCTGGTCAAGGGCGATAAGGCGCTCCGAGAGATCCTGGCCAAGACCCTCAAGAATGCGCGCATCCGGGTGCTGAAGGCTGAAGACCTTCCTGCAGCGCTGGCTCTCCTGAGCTCAACACCGGACTGCACAGCCCTGATAGGGGATGTCGACTTCAGCGACCCCGTCAATGGCCTCGGCGCCGCCGAGCGCGTGCGCGAGATGGACCTCGATCTCGCCTTCGTCACTATCAGCGGAACTTCTGAGCACTGGCTCAAGCGAAGAGGTACATCCTGGGAGCGGTCCGTCACAAAGACCTTTGAACCGGGCGAACTGGTGGAAGCCTTGCGGGAGCTGGGATCGCCAGATCCTGATGCCCGCTGAAAGCTCGTGCTGGGGCACATCACTTCGCCGCCGACGCTCCGTGCATTTCGAGCAGCGTCACCCTGGTCCCACTGCCGCCTCCAAAGTTCCAAAGCTCCGAGGGATGCGTCGAAGCCAGTCGAGCGGGTCTGGCATTTCTCGAGCGAGCGGTCTCAGCCACCGCCTGCTGGAGGGCTCTGACGCGACCGCCGACGAGCTCTTCTCCGCTTGGAACGCACTCCCGCGCACCACCTCCTCCCTCCTGACAGCGTCCGGGAGAGCCGACGCCCTCCCGGAGCTTGCCAAGCCTGCCTCGGGTCAGCCCTCGTTGCTGGGCGACTGCACCGCAACGAAGAGGCTCTGCCCGTCCCGCAGTAGCCGGAGCGCCACGGCACCGCCATTCGCCCGCGCAGCCTGGCGGATGGCCCTCACTACCGCGTCCGGATCATCCACCCGCCTGTTGCCAACGGCCGTGATGATGTCGCCCGGGCGTAGCCCTGCCTCGGCCGCCGGGCTGCCTGGCCGCACGCCGGCGACCACGGCGCCTTCCGTGCCGGGCGGGATCTCGACCCCCGCACGCCGCGCCTCCTCTACTGTCGCCAGCGCGATGCCAAGCCGCCCGCGGCTCCTGGTCCCCTCCTCCTCGCTCCCCACCTCACCCGCCTCGCGGTCCTGCAGAGCGGCCACGCGGACGGAAAGCTGCCGGTCCTCGCCGTTCCGGCGCGCGGTCAGCGTCGCCTCCGTGCCAGGGCGCAGTTCGGCGACGGCGCGGGCCAGGTCGCGGGGGGAACGCACAGCCTGGTCGTTCACCGCCGTCACCACATCGCCGGGCTGCAGCCCGGCGCGCGCGGCAGGGCTGTTCTTCTCCACCTGAGCGACGAGCGCGCCCTCGGACTTCGGCAGGTGCAGGGCGCGGGCCATGGTCGCATCGACCGGCTGTGTCATCGCGCCGATGTAGCCGCGCTCGACATGGCCGTTCTGCTTCAACTGCTCCACCACGCTCTTCACGAGATTGGAGGGAATGGCGAAGCCAATGCCGATGGAGCCGCCAGAGGGGCTGAAGATCGCGGTGTTCACGCCAATCACCGTACCGTCCAGCGCGAAGAGCGGGCCGCCGGAATTGCCGCGATTGATGGGCGCGTCGATCTGCAGGAAGTCGTCATAGGGCCCGCTGTGGATGTCACGCCCGCGGGCGGAGAGGATGCCGGCCGTTACTGTGCCACCGAGCCCGAAGGGATTGCCGACTGCGATCACCCAGTCACCCGGCCGGGCCCTGTCGGAATCGCCGAGATTCAGGAAGGGCAGCGGCGCGCCGGCATCGACCTTCAGCAGGGCGAGGTCGGTGCGTGGGTCGCGGCCGACGATGCGGGCCGGCAGCTCGCGCCCGTCATCGAGCGTCACCTTCACCTCTGTCGCGCCATCCACCACGTGGTTGTTGGTGACGATGTGGCCGTCGGCATCCACGATGAAGCCGGAGCCGAGTCCCCGCACCTGCCGCGCCGGAACGTCATCCCCACCGCCGAAATAGCGGCGGAACATGCGGTCCTGCGGCGACCCCGGCGGGAAGGGCGACATGCCTGCCTCAGCCTCGGTGCGTGCGGTCATGGTGATGGTCACGACGGCCGGGCGGACCCGCGCGACGAGGTCGCCGAAGCCGGGCAGCGCCACTTGAGGGGCAGCCAGGGCGGGCGCGCCCGGCTGCGTCTGGGTTGGCGCCGTGTTCTGGGCGAAGGCGGGAGCGGGTCGCCAGCCGGCGGCATCGATGATCGCCGTTCCGGCGAGCAACGCCGCCGCAAGCACCGCGCCGCGGCGGCGGCAGGACGATGGGCTCATTCTGCGTGATCCTCCGTGTTTGGGGGCGAGTGATGCCCTGCCGCGACGGGACGCACGCTCCAGAGCCCCTCAAGGGCCGATATGACCTTCAGCTTCGCCTCGTCCGGCAGGGCCTGATTGAGCGCGGCGCAAAGCAGCGAATAGCGGCGCCGAGCCTCGTAAAGCTGGTCGACCAACGAGAGCACGACGGGTAATGTTTCCTCCTCGACCTTCAGATCGGTCCGCAGTTCGTGGATCAGCCTGACCCGGGCGACGTCGATCTCGCGGAACAGGTAGTGCCCGGGTGTGCCTTCGGCATGCAGCCAGGCATTCTCGATCCACCGCTCGACCTCGCTCCGGTCCAGTCCCACGACCGTGCGGCACAGGGCTTCGATGGTGATCATGGCTCCCCCGTCATCGCGCGGCGCGGGTTCGTGGAGTGGCGCGGCGCCCACTCCCGCAGAAAGTGCTCGAGATCCTGATCAACCTCACCGAGCACGATCTTCAAGGTGACGTATTCATCGCCGGCAGGACGGCCGGCATGGGCCGGCACGCCCTTGCCGCGCAATCGCAGCTTTGCACCCGTGTCGGACCGCTTGGGGACGGTCACACTGACGTTCCCGGTCGGCGTCGGGACCGTGATCTTGCCGCCCAGGACGGCCTCCGCCACGGTCACCGGGACCTCGACATGGATGTCGTCGCCCTCCCGCCGGAAGAACGGGTGCGGGGCGATCTGGATCTCGATCAGGGCGTCGCCGGCAGGCCCGCCATTCAGGCCCGGGCTCCCCTGCCCTTTGAGACGCATGACCTGACCATCCTCGATGCCGACCGGGATGCGGACGTCCAGGCTTCGGCCGTCCGGCAGGGTCAGCGTCCGGCTCGCTCCCCTGATCGCATCGAGGAAGTCAACCGTCATCCTGTACTGCTGGTCCTGGCCCCGCATCCGGACATTCGGCCGAGCCCTGCCCTGCGCGGCCTGGCCGAAAAGATCCGAGAAGATGTCGCCGAGATCCTCTTCGCTGAATCCCGATGCGAAGCCGGCCTGCGGTCCGGCACCCGGCCGGTAACGGG
>NZ_JBNBZS010000162.1:0-6572 GCF_049629625.1 Roseomonas chloroacetimidivorans
GCGCAGTCCCCAGCAAAGCCGTTCCCAAGCCCGCCGAGACGCTACCAGCCCGGACGCTCTCCACCTACCTGCTCAAGGTCGCACGCCTCGGCGGCTATCTCGCCCGCACCCACGACCCACCGCCCGGCAACATCGTCATCTGGCGCGGATGGTCCAGGCTCTCCGATCTCATGCTCGGAGCCGAGTTGGTAAAGCGGAAATGTGGGTAATTGAAAGGGCGCGGCCGCGTGAGATGATGCGGCTGCCGGGTGAGGAAACCGTACTGCAGCACCGTCTCAGTCTGGTTGAGGAAGGGCTGGATCGGCTGATAGCGGCCTGCAGGCCGCCGGAGCGGCCCTGCTGGTCGTGGCACGCCTGGCCCGGCCGGGCGGCGGCGGGGCTGCTGGCCTTGGCGCTGCTGCTCGGCACGGTGGCGCTGACGGTGCGGCAGGCCTCGGCGCCCGGGCGCTGGGGGAAGGGCATGGTGGCCGAGTTCGAGTACTGCGAGGACGTGGCGACCCGGGCCGGGCGGCCGGTGTCGTGCTCCGTCACGGTGCAGCCGGC
Source organism: Roseomonas chloroacetimidivorans (assembly GCF_049629625.1). Lineage (NCBI taxonomy): Bacteria > Pseudomonadati > Pseudomonadota > Alphaproteobacteria > Acetobacterales > Roseomonadaceae > Roseomonas > Roseomonas chloroacetimidivorans. The sequence continues at coordinate 544 of NZ_JBNBZS010000162.1, forward strand.
CGGACGCTGAGACCGTACTGTGCTGCCCCGGGCGAGGGTCAGGGCGAGAGGTCGCGGCGGTGGAGGGTGCGGGCGAGCTCCCGGGCGATGGCCGCTGGCAGGTCGGTGCCGAGGGCGAGGGTGCGTCCGTCGAGGCGGTCCAGCACCTCGGACTGTCCGTGCAGGGCTTCGACCAGACCGGCGACCAGGTGCTCGAGGGAGGGATCGTCGTCCTGGGGGCGGGCCATGAGCTGGACCAGCTGCCCGACCTGCTCGCCAAGGGCCAGCAGCAGGCCGTTCTGCTGGCGTAGCAGGATCAGGATCTCGGTCAGCGCGTCGGCGCTGCCCGCAGGCAGGGGAGTGGGGTGATCCGCACCCTCGACGAAACGCTTCATTCCGGCCTCCCAAGCGGCAGGCCACCAGCCTAGCAGATCAGCACCTTTTCACACGGGCTGTCCCCAAAACGGCCCTATGAGTGCTGCCAACTCTTTCTGGACTTACAGCACGACAGTGACGTTGAGGGCGAAGGCCAACCCGCCGCCTCAGCTGACAATCAGAACAACTCTGCCTGACAGCAACACAGGTGAGCGACGCGGTCCCCTTCCTCCGCCAGGGTCGCAATGCTGTCGAGCTTATCGACGAGACGGTGCCGCTCGGAGGCAGTGTGCGAGACGACAGGTTTCGATCCTCCTCGGCTCGGATTGCGGACCGGGAAGCCGACTTCAGTCCCATGCGCCTTGCCGGTCCCGGCGGCTGTCCGTTTCCGCACACGCTGGAAAGGCCGGGTCTACCTCGATACCCCCTGTCTCGACCTGGCCGAACATGAGGCGGCGCCCCTCATCCATGCCCTCCGGCGCGCAGCCCAATGCAGGGGTGGAAGCGGGCCGCAGCTTGGAGTTCCGCGACTTGGCCGTTCTGGTCCGCGGGACGGCGGGTCCGGCTGCGGGCGATGAGCTTAACCAGCGCAGGTGCGGATCAGGTAGAGGCAGGGCAGCCTCGGCGTCGCCGCCCAGCGCCCATTGGGCCTCCTCCGGCGTTGGGCACGCCGGGACGATAACGATGCAAAGGGTTTGATGTCCGCGGAAGAGGTCAGGCGCCTGGAGGAGCAGCACGCCGCGCTCATGGCCGAGTTGCAGCATCGCACCCGCAACCTGCTCGGCGTCGTGCGCGCCATGGCGCGCCGGACACTCCCCGCGGATGAGGCGTTCGAGCGGTATGACGCCCGCCTCGCCGCCCTTGGCCGGGCACAAGGCGCCCTGGCGCGGGGCGAGGGCTGGTCGGCCTCGCTCCATGACCTCGTCCATGCGGAGATGGACGCGGTCGGCGCGGACCGGTCCGGGCCCGTGCGGGTCGAGGGTCCTCCGGTCACCTTGCCCGTCGAGGTCGTGCCGACGCTTGCGCTCGCGCTGCACGAACTCGCGACGAACGCCGACCGGCACGGGGCGCTGCGGCAGGCCGGAGGCCGGCTCTCCGTGACGTGGCGGGTCGAGGGCGAGGACGGGAGCCGCCGCCTCGTCCTGGGGTGGCGCGAGGGCGGGCTCGCGCCCCCGCCCGGCACGCCGCGGCACCGGGGCTACGGGACCGATCTCCTGGAGCGCGGCCTCGCCTATCAGCTCGGGGCAGAGACCCGGATCGAGCACGCCCCGGACGGCGTGTCCTGCACCATCAGCCTCCCGCTCCCGGCCGAGGGGGCGTAACGCGAGCGGGCTGGCTGAGCCGGGCCCCGTGAGCCAGGGCCGGACCAGCGGCGAAGGCCCATTCCGTCGCGATCAGCCCCGCGACGGCCCCGACGAGGGCAGGCCCGCCGAAGGGCTTCAGCAGCAGCGGCGCCCCGCATGGCCGCACCGGTCGTATTCCGGCCCGTAGCCCGTTGCGAAGAGGAACGGCACGCCGGCCGCGGCGAGTGCGTCGGCCACCGGCGTGACCCGCCCGTCCTGGAGGGCGATGTCGAGCACGGCGGCCGCGATCCCGCCGTCCGAGGCAGCCGCCTCGATCAGGACCAGCGCCTCCGCCACGTTCGGAGCCGGCCCGAGCACATCAAGGCCGGCGTCATGCAGTTCCAGCGCGATGTCGTCCGCGATGAAGAACTCGTCCTCGACCACCAGCACGCGGGGCCGTGCACCACCGTCCGCGCGAGGCGGTGCCGAGCCCCCGTCGGCGGCCTCGGGCAAGGGCGGCAGGAGGCGCTCGACGGCGGAGAGGGTGGCGCGCACCACTGCCTCGCGCTCGCCCGGTCTGTCGTCGAGGTCGCCGGGTGAGGTCGCTGCCAAGGCCGTGAGTTGGCGCAGGTCGTCGTTCGCCGGTCGGTGCCGGCCGCTGCCGAGGGCGAGAAGCGCGCAGCGGGCCGCCTCCTGCGCGGCGGCGATCCCGGCGGCGCTCAGGGCCCGGATGCGCTGCGCTTCGTAGGGAGAGCGTTCCGATCGCATGCGGGGCTGCCCCTTATCGCGTGTGGAGCTTCCCGCTACTCCACATGCCGGCGACGCTCCGTCCGGTAGCGCACAGACTCGGGCGACTCCGACGCGCCTCAAGCCCGATAGGATCTCTTCGCGCCCGGCGGCAGCCCGAAGAGGCGCTCCGAGGCGCGCCGGACCATGCCGTAGCACTCGCAGGCGACGCTCTCGAGGCCGGGGCGGTCGGTAACCTCCATCCGGCCGCCTGCGTAGCGGATCATGCCGGCCCTCTGGAGCAGTCCGGCGGTGACGGTCACGCCGGCGCGGCGCACGCCCAGCATCATGGAGAGGAACTCGTGGGTCATCGGGAAGGCGTCGCCGTCCGACCGGTCAGGGGCGCTCGTCGCATGTCGGGAGTGTGGGGGAGGTCCGCCGCGGGCCGGAGGGAGCGGCGACCGGATGGAGGGCGTGCGGTTTCGTACAGCAGATAGCCCGATGCGTCCCTATATACCGGCCATCGCCCGCCGTGACCCTCCGGCGCGGGCTTTTGAGAGACGCGCCAGTGCTCCCGCCGACACCCCGTCGCAGGAGCCATCATGGCCGCCTCTGTCGTTTCCACCCCGACGACCCGCAACCGTCTCCTCTCGGCGCTCCCGCCCGAGGTGCTCGCCGCGCTCTGGCCGGACCTCAGCCCCGTCGAGTTCGCGCTGCGCGACGTGATCCAGGAGCCGGGCAAGCCCATCACGGCGGTGCACTTCCCCGAGAGCTGCTTCGCCTCGATGCTCGCCTACACCGAGGACGGCGATGCCGCCGAGGTCGGGATGATCGGCCGCGACGGGATGGTCGGGCTGGCGCTCCTCGCGGGTGAGGATGGGGGCGACGACCTGGAGGCGATGGTGCAGGGACCGGGCACCGCGCTCCGGATGGAGGCGGGCGCCTTCCGCGCGGCGCTCGATCGCTTCCCTCCCTTCCGCGCCCTCCTCCGCTACGGGCACGTCCACCACGGGCAGGTCGCGCGCACCGCGGCCTGCAACGCGCGGCACGGGATTGAGCAGCGCCTCGCGCGCTGGCTCCTCATGTCGCACGACCGGGTGGAGGGCGATGCCTTTCCGATGACGCACGACTTCCTCGGCCTGATGCTCGGCGTCCGGCGCGCCGGGATCTCGGTGGCCGCGGGCCTCCTGCAGAGGGCGGGCATGATCCGCTACGCAGGCGGCCGGATGGAGGTTACCGACCGTCCGGGCCTCGAGAGCGTCTCCTGCGAGTGCTACGGCATGGTCCGGCGCGCCTCGGACCGCCTCCTCGGCCTGTCGCCGGGCGAGAGGGCACCCTACCGGGCCTGAGATCCTCTCCACGCCGGCCCGGCGTGGGGCGGGGACTCCGAGGCGGTCATGGTACGAGGCCGAAGCCGCCCTGGACGCCCGCGCGAGGCGCAACCTGCCGTGCGGTTTCGTACCGACCCGTGGACCCGCTGCCCCTACACGCGCCCCATCGCCCGCCGCGACCCCTCGGCGCGGGCTTCTGAGAGACGCGCCAGTGCTCCCGCCGACACCCCGTCGCAGGAGCCATCGTGGCCGCCTCTGCCGTCTCCCCCCCTCGACTCGCAACCGTCTCCTCTCGGCCCTCCCGCCTGAGGTGCTGGAGGCGCTCTGGCCCCGGCTGGAGCGGGTTGAACTCGTCCTCCGCGAGGTGCTGCACGCGCCGGGCGAGCCAATCAGGAACGTGTTCTTCCCGGAGACGGGCTATGTCTCGAAGCTCGCCTACACCGAGGACGGCGATGCCGCGGAGGTCGGGATGATCGGCCGCGAGGGCTTCGTCGGCCTCCCCGTCCTGCTCGACGCCGAGGCTGACGACATCGAGGGCATGGTGCAACAGCCCGGGACGGCGCTGCGGATGGCAAAGGTCGCGTTCCGGGAGGCGCTGGAGCGCCACCCAGCCTTCCGTACCCCCCTGAACCGCTACGCGCTCGTCCACCACGGCCAGGTCGCGCGCACGGCGGCCTGCAACCTTCGGCATCAGCTGGAGCAGCGCCTCGCGCGCTGGCTGCTCATGTCCCACGACCGCGTGGAGGGCGACAGCTTCGCCATGACCCACGAGTTCCTCGGGCTGATGCTCGGGGTGCGCCGCTCCGGGATCACGGTGGCGGCGGGCCTGCTCCAGAAGGCGGGGATGATCCGCTACGGCGCGGGGCGGATGGAGGTCACGGACCGGCCCGGCCTCGAGAGCGTGGCCTGCGAGTGCTACGGCATCGTCCGGCGTGCGTCCGAGGGCCTGTTCGGACTGCCGCCCGGTGCGAGGGGCCCCTACCGGGCCTGACGTAGGGCCACCGGTCGGGCAACCTACTGGCCCGACTTGTTCCACTCCGCGAGTGTCGGCTGCACCTGGACCGGCTCGCCGCCGATCCCCGCGCGGCGAGCGCGGCATCGAGGCCGACGCGGTACGTGCCCTCCTCCCGCTCCTGCCCCGCGAATGCGGCCCGCAGTGCCGCGCGCGCGCGGCGAAACGGTCCGGGACCTCGACGGCCCAGGCATCGCAGGCGACCGGTACAGCCTCGCCCCGCCGCCCTGCCTCCAGAACCAGGTCCACGACGATCTGCGCGCAGCGGAGCGCCGGGAAGCGGCTCATCCCAACAAAGGTGGAGCCGGGCTGCCCGGGATGGGCGAGGGCGAAGACCCAACCCGCGCGGGCGCCGCGCTCGGCAGAGCTCTCGGGATCGGCGGTGCAGGCGGTACAGAGATTGCGTCAGCCCTTGCTTGTCTTCACCGCCCGGCCCTCGCCCGGTGCAACGGGCTGGTGGCACAGGCGGCAGAGGCCGGCGAAGCGGTTGGGGAGCAGAGGACGGGGAGGCACGGTGCCGATCAACCCGGGCCGGGACTGGTTTTCAACCCGTGGGACGGTCGTTTGGGCACGTAAATGCTGAGCCTCTCGCGGTTCCGCACGGCACATCGTTTGCAAGTTGGGCGATAATGGTCGCGGGTATCTATTCACGACCGCACCACCCCACCTTCCTTTGGAATAGTCGCATGAACCTTCTGCTCAGGCGCCGGGCGCTTCTCGCGCAGGCGTCGTTGGCCCTTGCCTCGATGGCCGGCACCGTTCGCGGCCAGGAGGTGTTCCCACAGCGTCCGGTACGATTGATCGTGCCCTTCGCCGCGGGCGCGTCGCTGGATGGCGTGGCACGGGTGCTCGGCCGAGCGCTGGAGGCCGGATGGGGCCAGCCGGTTGTCGTGGAGAACCGGACCGGTGCCGGCGGTAACATCGGCGCAGCTGCCGTAGCTGGTGCGCCGCCGGACGGGCACGTTCTCCTAGTTGCGACCTCAGGACTGATCACCGTCAATCCCCACCTCTATCGCGACCTGAGCTTCGACCTCGTCCGTGGCCTCGCCCCCGTGGCGATGATTGGCTCGCTCCCCAACGTGATGGTGGTGCCGGAGAGTTCGCCGGCCCGCGACGTGACCGGCTTCATCGCGGCGATGAAGGCGGCGGGACGGCCGATGCTCTACGGGTCTCCTGGCAGTGGCTCCTACATCCATGTCACCGGTGCCCTCTTCGCGCAGGAAACGGGGCTCCCCGCGGAGCACGTCGCCTATCGTGGCTCAGCCCCTGCGCTTACCGACCTCGTCGCCGGCCGGATCGACGTGATGTTCGAGAACATGCCGG
>NZ_JBNBZS010000163.1:0-6464 GCF_049629625.1 Roseomonas chloroacetimidivorans
GGCTCTCGATCGACAATAACCTCGCCGAGCGGCTGCTGCGCGGCATCGCTTTGACGAGGAAGAATTTTCTGTTCCTTGGGTCGGACGCAGGCGGCAATCGGGCCGCCATCATCTACACCGTCGCCGAGACCGCCAAGCTGAACGGCCTGGACCCGGAAGCCTACATCGCCGCCGTGCTCGACCGCCTCGCCCGTGGCCACACCATCGACCGCCTCGACGAACTCCTGCCGTGGAACTTCACGCCCGCCGCGCCACCTGCGGGGATCGGCTGACGCTTACCTCCGGGTCCAAAATGCCGCGTTTGCTGTCACCCTCTTGCGCGATCAACTGGATTTTGGAGAAGCCATCGCAGCGCTTCCGCCCGAGCCATTCAGTCCACTGGGCGCCAAACCTTGCGCCCGATCCGGTCGTCACGCGCGAGGGCAACAGCTGGGGAATTCGGCAACGCGGCCACAGCGGCCCTCCGCCCGCGCAGCCACACACCGAGACCGCACCTACGGCATAGGTTTCCGCCAAACAGCACATCGAGAGACAGTTGGCACGACGCGGGTTTGAGAATGGCCTCGCCGGCAAGGGTGAGCCGGGTTTAACGCTGTTGCGTCGCCGCGGCGTCATGCCATCCTCGGCAACTACTCCAGCCATTGCGTGTCCATTCACCCGCCGCAGCGCTGTGAGGACCACTGGCCTGGTCGCGTAAGCAATCGCACTGAGCTCACTGCCCGCCGGTGCTCGAAACGAGGTCGATGCGCCCGAGCAGGGTGGCAGCCATCAGCTGTGCGGGATGGGGACCGGGCGCCCCTCCAGCAGGGCAGAGAATAGGTCCAGCTCTTCTGCTCGCTCAGGTGATATGTGAATCATCTTCGAGCCGCCTTCCATTCTGTAAAGTACCACCACCCGCCCCCAGGGCTCCGTCGATGGTCTGAAAACCTCCTGCACCATGAGCAGGCGACAGAGGTGGACAGGTGTGGTTCCGGGCATGGCGTGCGCTGCTCCACGAGCCGAGCCGATTTAAAGCTACACAATGTAGATGGTAACGGTCGGAGAACGGCATCGGCATCCGTTTCGTTTTGTGCCGCGCAACGTAAGGGGTGCCGCCAAGCCGTTGCCGCCGGGCGTCAATCGGTTCCCTTGGAAACCTGAACCAGGATGATGGCCCGCCTGTTGAGGGCAGTTCCTCGAGTCAGGGCGTGGGGATAGGGATGAGCTTTCCAGTCCGGAAGGCTTCCAGGATCATAAGGTTCCTGAAGCGCTCCGGCGAGAGGTAGACTGTCCGAATACCGTCCTCCACCTCGAACTCGACGAGGAGGGGTGGCATGCCGAGCGTCATCGTTGTGCCGGAGATTCTGATGTCGAGGATCTTGGCCATGCCTGGCAGGACTGCATTGTACATGTAGCTTTGCCCCCTTCACCCAGAGACGTGTAGGCAGGGGTCCTTACATTGTCATTACGTGGTGGCGAGTTGCCCGAGTTCGGCCGTTTTAGGGCCCGAGCCGGTTCAGTGCCGTGGTGAGATACGGAGGCCGGCGAGGGACGAGGCGATTTTCTCGTAGCGACTGGCGGCGGCTCAGCTTAGCACGGTGCTCCAACGTTGAGCTTGCCCAGAGACGCTCGACCCGGACGCGGTTGTTGTAGAGCGGAGCGAGATAGGCGACGGGCCGATCAGCGTTGGGTTGAATTTGCCGGCCGACGCCGAAAGACCGAGAAGGGCTCGCGGCGCGTGGCTGTTGTAGCCGGCGCCAGCCACGACCCGTATTGGCCGGTTTGGAGAGCGGGCGCAAGATTGATGTCGAGAGAAACATTGTCTGAAGCCGGACACCGCTTACGGGATCAACAAGTCCGGTCATGTGATCCATGGCGCGATCCACAAGGCGCGGCCGGAGGTGGCGGCGGTGATCCACGCCCATACCCGCGCCGGAATGGCCGTCGCAGCGACAAAGTGCGGCATCCTGCCGCTGAACCAGACGGCGCTCATTCGCGGCGGGCGGCAACAGCGACGTCACGGCACGGCGTTTGGCCGCGCGCATAGCAACACGTCTGGGCCAGCCCATCGTGGTTAAGCACCGGAGCGGCGCAACGGGCGCCATCGGCACGGAGGCGGTCATTCGATCCAAGCCGGACGGCTACACGCTGCTGATCGGCCGCCCCGGCTCTATCGTCAACGGCCCGCTTCTGGTGGCGGCGCCACGTTATGACACGATGAAGGACCTGACGCCGATCGCCTTGCTCGGGCAGGTGTCTGTGGTCATCATTGTCCGGTCCGAAATTTCCGTGCGGAACCTGGCCGAGTTGGTTGCCTACTCGAAGACGAAGCGCGCCGGGGTGATGGTAGGAAGCTGCAGCGTGGGCCGGGCAATTGCCTCCGTCTCGACTCCTCAAGGCGGCGACGGGGGCTTACCTTATGCATGTGCCCTATCGCGGTGGCGTCAACACCCTGCCGGACTTTGCCGCGGGAAACGTGGATGGTATCCTGATCGAACTGCCGAGCGTCCTGGACTTCCAGCGGGACGGGCGCGGGCGCATCCTCGGCGTGGCGGCCGCACAGCGCTCGCCACAAGTGCCCGATGTGCCAACCTTCGCCGAGCAGGGACTGAAGGATATCCTGACCGCCTCTTTCGTTAGCCTCTTCGCGCCGGCGGGTACGCCGGAGCCGGTGCTACAGACGCTCCAGGTCGCGGTGGCCGAGGCAGCGGCATATCCTGAGGTGCTGGCCCGGCTGGCATCTTTCGGCACGGATCGGCCCAAAGGACCGGAGCTGACCACGCCCGGTGCCGCCGCCTTCCTGCAGGGGAAGCTGGCGAAGGCCCGACATGCAATTGAGATCGCCGGGATCAAGCCGGAATAGTCCTCAGACGCGTTCCGGCCGACCCTGCTGCGGCTGGCCCCGGTCGTGGCGGTACTGTTCAGTACCAAGGAAGCCAATGCGTTGCTGGACCTGTCCGAAGACTGCAATCTCACTGAGCGGAGAATTTGCTGCTGACCGGCGGGTGCCATGGGGCTGCGTGTTCATCATCTTGCGGGCGCGCTCACGAGAAATCCTTTGAGGGCGGGCTGAGCGGGTGAAAGCGCCAACCCTGCCTATGAACCTTCAGCCGCGCTCCCATTCACGTCGCCTCGTCTCTCCCGGGTCGAGAGGCTGCCTGATCCAAGAGCGCGATGACCTCCGCATCCGTGACCTGGTGAAAATCGCCATAGGAGGCGCTGACCGCCTGAAAGGAAGCCGGCTCGGCCAGGAACACGGCCTCGTCGCAAAGGGGCCGGAGCGCGTCGGCAACCTCCGGTGGTACGACCGGTGCCGCCAGGACGATGCGCGCGGCCCCGGCGCGCTCCAACGCCAGCAGCCCAGCGCGGATTGTCACGCCGGTAGCGATGCCATCATCCACGAGAATGACCGTGCGCCCCTCTAACTTTGTCGGATGCCGTCCGTGGGGGTAGAGCGCACGACGGCGCTCGATCTCCTGCATCTCGCGCGCGCATTCCTGCTCGATATAACCATCAGTGATGCCAAGCTCCCTCGAGACCTCCTTCCGGATTATGGTTTGGGGCCGCAATCCACCGACGATCGCGCCGATGCCGTACTCAGGGTTACCGGGCGCCCCGATTTTGCGCACCATCAGCAGGTCAAGCACGGCACCGAGCGCCTCGGCTATGGGGACGCTGACCGGAACGCCGCCTCGGGGCAGGGCCAACACCACAGTATCTTGGCCCCGCAGGTGCAGCAGACGCTCTGCCAGGAGCCGTCCCGCTTCAGCACGATCACGAAAGAACATGCCATGTACTCCGGGCCAATTGGTGGGGCACACTGGTTGCCTGCTAGAGCGATCTTGGTTTCTAAGGCTTCCAGTTTTCGGACAAGGGGCGCTCGACGAGCTATGCGCTCTTCGCTGTGTCTTGCTGTTATCCGACTGGGATCCCAGCCAAATGTAAGTGACCAGTTAGACAACAGGCGGCCGTGTTAGAATGCTGGCTCGGACCACGTGTACACCCAAGGGTGGTCCGCAGCATGAGCAGGTTGCGGCAGCATTGGACGCGCATCACAAGTTCGAGAATTCATCTAAAAGGATCGGCTTACTAGCCCGGAAATCTGACGGGTCGGTGTCTCTCAAGATGCTAGACAGCACTCGCACATGTGGCACGATCTGAGCATGCTGTGCTGAGAGATCCTTCCGCGGGGCCGCCAGCTCCGGTGCAGGGGCCGGGAAGGGGAGTGCCGGGCAGGCAGTGACCGCCGTCTTGCTGGTAGGGCCGGCCAGCCTTGGGGGCTGAGTAGCTAGACGTTGCGCCGGCCGTGGAGTTCTGCTGGCTGCCTGAAGCCAAGTGGCGAGCTGGACGTTATCTGTCTTGTCGGCGTGGGCCGAGAGCCGAGAGAGCATCCCATGAGCCTGGAGCTGCAGCACATCCTCGACCGCGTCGAGCTGGTATGTGGTGTCGGGGATCCTGAGCAGGGAACGGCCTGCATTATGTCACTTGTGGCTCTTCTGGCGAAGGAACCACACACTGACCGCCCACTCTGCGCCTCCCCGGTGATCCGCGCCTTCGCTATCCCGATCAACGATCACATGCCAGCCGAGGTGCGAGGCCGTCTGAAGCCTTTTGCTCCACGGATCCTGGGTACCAACGACGCGCTGGATCCTTGGCGAGCTGAGGTTCTGATCGACGCGCTATCCGAGCAGGTCCTGCCTCGACTTCACGCCCCAGACCACACCGGACACACGGCAGCCACAAGCCGCTTTCGGCGATTCTGGTTCCGTCTTGGCAGGCTCGGCCTGCAGCGCCGCATCGCGCGCCTGTTGAGTGAGGCCAAACGTGGCGAACGTCACTCCTTCGTTCCTTTGGCGAGGGCGACCGGGCAGTTGCTCGCTCTTTGTGCCCGTGATGCGCAGAACAAGGTGGATGCAGAGTGGTACTGGCACGCGGCCATCGGCTTGCTTGACCGGCTGTGTGACATTCGCGGGCCCGCGCAGAGCGCGGCCGGGCAGCGCATAGTCGTAGCACCGCTCAGTGCATCCGATGGCAGGTTGCCGGGCCCTATTGGAAGGGGCGACATACCTTGCCCCTTCCGGGCCGTAGCGGCCCCGGGCCGGGGAGGAGCGCCGTACCAGACCTGATTTGCTGGTTTCGCTGGCCGTCATCAGCTCGGCGACAGGGGTTAGGGCAGGGGCGAGCTTTCTTCGTGGTTGCCGGAGCGCTTGCGGGCCTCGGGCGTTGGTAAGGCGCACGAGGGCTGTGCTTAGCTGTGGCGCCACGCGCCCCTCCTCGGCGGTTAACCATCGAGGGAGAATTCGGGCGGGGCAGCTTCTCTGGAGTGAACCTTTTTCAGTCGTCGTGCTGGCTGGCTGTGCGCATACGCCGAGGGCCGCTGACACCACTGTTGCGCCCGCCAAGGCACCGGTGAATCCCACCCTTTCAACCAGCGACAACGCCTTCATGACAACCGCCGCGCGCGGCGCCTTCAGGTGCTTCAAGGTATGACGCGACGGTAGGACGCATCGGGCTGCATGAACCGGGGTAGTACGTCGCGGACGCAGAGCGATGTCGAGCCCAGAGATGAAGTGCTGATCGCCAGATATCGTTGATCGAGATCTCAAGATGACGCCCTTCGGCCAGAGCGCCAGCCATTCGAGCCGATCCTGCCGGCGCGTCATCCCTGGTCGTTTGTGACTGCGCTCGTAGCTCGGCCGGAATCCCAGCGAGGTGCTGGTACTGTCCGCTTGATGCCCCGTCGACGTGTGAAACGGAGCCGGACCGGGCCGAAGACGAGGTCTCAGAAAGGCGCCACGGTGGAACAGGATGGGCGGCCGGGCTCCATGGCGGTTGCCGAAGCCCCACGGTTCGAGGAACCAAGGGCCGCGGCCAGCTCCGGGTGATCTCCAATTCTCGTGGCGCCCAGGCGTACAGCTGGGCAGGAACCACGCCGTCCCGCCCGCAGCGCGAGCCGCAACGCACGTTGTGACATTCTGTGCATTTATGGTATTCCCACGGGCGCAGTTTTCGCGTAACGGCGCTGTCGCGACGCGGGAAACCAAAAATTCACACCGAGGGGGCATGAGCAACAACAGATACCGGGTGTGCGTCATCGGCCTCGGCTCGATGGGTATGGGGGCTGCGCGTTCCTGCATTGCCGCAGGCCTCGCCACTTACGGCGTGGATCTCAATCCAGCCGCTTGCCAGGCACTACAGCAGGCCGGAGCCGAAGGCAGCGGTCCCGACGCCGCGGCTTACGCAGGTGAGCTGGATGCGGTGCTGCTTCTGGTCGTAAACGCCACCCAATGTCGTGACGGAGCTATCGCCGAAAGTGGGTGATGGCGATGTGAGAGAGGCGGCGTATCGAGGTGGGTGAAAGCCTGCCTGAACCTCCCGAAGGAGCGATACGCCGAGATGAGCGATACCACTGTTGTCCCCCTGCGTCAGCCGGAGACGGTCGAGGATCCGCTGACAGCGGTTTTGAGGAGCGGCGCCCGCCGGCT
>NZ_JBNBZS010000164.1:0-6328 GCF_049629625.1 Roseomonas chloroacetimidivorans
GGCGCGCCCGCACCAAGGCCTTTCGCAGCTGGCAGCAGGAGACGTGCGCCCAAGCGGCATCATGATCCTGCCGTACCCTCGATCATGCGGCCGAACTTGCCTTCTCGTCGAACAACTTGCCAATGCCCGGGCGGCGCCGATCTGCCCCTCCACGTCCGCCTCCATCAGCATCTGCAGCACCGCCTCGGCGACACCGCGTAGGAAATCACCATCTCCTGCTTTCGCCAGCAGGTCAGCCAGTGGCAGTCTGTCCTCGGTCATCGGGTCCTCGTCGGCCAGGGGTGGGAGCTTCGCAACTCCATCCTAGCCGCCAGGTCCGATGGCCACCCAAGCCCTACACCCCGGACCGTGCCGGATTTTCCACCACCTCCGTGGACGCTACCAGAGCGCGAGGACCGGAGAATCACTCGCCAATACGGCGACGCCGTTCTCCTCGCGGTTGCCAGTGACTGGGGCTGGTCACACGGGTTGGTCGTCGTGAGAATGCCCGACGGTGATCACCTGTATCCTAGCCTGCGTTCGAATCATGCCCGCGGCAGCCGCGATTGCTGGCGGGCAGCTGCCCACGAACTCGCGACCGTGGCGCGGGCCAACAACGAGTGCGGCTGGGATAGCCGAGGAGTTGAACTCGCCTGTGAGCTGGTCAGCAGTTACGGACACAGCAGTCTGGTCCTCGATTTAAGGGGACCTGGGCCCGTCAGCTGCCGTCCCTCGACGATCAGAGAAGTTCAGGAGCGGGTCGGACTCGGACAGGTTGTCGTGCTCCGGCTCGGAACGCCCCCGTCAGCGAGAGCCAGCACGGCAGCTGTCCGGTCGAGCGAGCGGGCTGAGCAGATGGCGCTCAATTTCAGTCAGGACTCGGTGTGATGCAGATGCGCCTCTCCGGCGCGATAAGGTTCAGCGCCTCGGGAGGCGCGATATTTACCGAATAAAGATACGAACCAGAAACTATTTGGGCTCGGGATCCCAGTCTGCTACCCACCCTGTTCGAGCCCCTTCACCCCAGAAGGGGCATAACCTTATCCGGATGGGGTTATCCGGATCCGGGGGCGTAGTCCTGCACCGGGGCCTCTGAGACGGCTGGGTACCCCGGGGGGTGAGGCACAACGCGACGACGATATTTGTCGCAAAGAGCCCGGCACGTGGTCATAGGGAGGGTCGACCAAAGGGGGGTCGACCATGTCCAGCACACCCATCGAAACACGCGTTCCCAACGAGAACGCCTTGGCAGGGGCGGTGGCTACCGTCCTCAGGAAGAGCAGGCCGGCCTCCGCCGTATCGGAGGCCATCCTGGCGATGCAGCGTCGCGGCGAGGTCCATGGCCGGCAGGAGGCAGACGCCAGAAGGTCCCTGGTCGAGACGGCGGACACGATCGTCTCGGCGATCCGGGCCATGACCCAGGCGGAGCAGGAGCAGACCTGGATGAAGGCGATCGGGGACGGCCTGATCGCTGACCGCCGCGAACTGCGCAACGGGGTCGCTGCCCTTGTCGCGATCGCTCTGCAGCGGACCAACCTCTCCGCCTCGTTCAGGAGCCAGATGCGGACGGTCATCCAGAGCGCCATTGAGGCTGGGGTGACGGTCGCGTCCCTCGCCGGCCAGGGGTCCGTCTCTGCGGCGTACAGGGCCATACGGGCTCCTGGGCTGGAACGGCTTCCATCCTCGGCTCACTGTCACCTGCGCCTGGACAGCGGGGAGGCTGCCCGAGCCGCTGTGGATGGTCGCCTGTTCCGCATTGAGGGTGGTCCGACGGAGGGGTTCCGCCTCGTGGCATGCGACCCGGTGGTGAATCGTTCGGTCGCTAGGCCGTTGATCGACGGGGCTGCCGAAGAGGTGCCGCAGGTCGCCGAGGAACCGTCGTACGGGGAGCGCCCGTGGTTCTGCATCAGGGCCTTCACGGTCAGGGGGGTCTCTACGAAGCCCGACGCGAAGAAGCTGCTTGAGACCTCGGCGGAGTTCGTGGTGGCGACGGATCCCAGCACGAAGTCGTCGATCCGTGTCTGGAGGCTGACGCGCGACACACCCGAGGTCCGCGCCATCATCGAGGCGCACGACCCGCAGCCCTGGCCCCGGACGGAGGGCGCGTGACATGAGCAACCTGGAGCAGTTCGTCCGCGTCGAGTGTCTCGCCCGGCGGCCAAGCATCCTCAAGAAAGAGAATAGGGGGGAGGGGGCTCCTTGGTCCCTCCGTGACGTTCTGGGCGAGGTGACCCGTCAGCCGGGTCACCACCCCCATGTCCGCGATCCGTTGCCCCCGGTCCTCCTCCACGGCCGGCCCGCCCAGGAGGTGGTCGAACTCGCGGAGTGGCGCGCGGGGGTGGCGCGCGACGCCGTCGACCGGCACGTGCGAATGGACGCTCCCATCGCCGTGTGCTGGGTGGTCAGCTATCCCCTCACCTGGGAGGAAGTCCGCGCCTCGCCAGCGGCCACCGCCGTCTACGATGCCTGGCGCGATCGCAGCGTTGAATTCCTTGTCCAGCGGACCGGGGGACTGATCGACAGCATCCTCCTCCACGAGGACGAGCCCTATCCGCACCTGCACGGCCTCGGGGCCGTGCCCCTCGTTCCGGGCGAGACCAACAAGGGCAAGGCCATCCAGCGCCTGGAGATCGGCGCTCTCGATCCTGCCCGGACCGCGCGGGACCAGGCCGAGCGGGCCGGCAAGCCGGCCGGCGAGGCCGCCCGCGCCGCCTACCGCGATCTTGCCTTCGCCTACAGCGTGGCCGTCGGCCTCGAAACCGGCCTGCGCATGCCCGGCCTCGAGGGATTCGGGCGCCGCCGCCTCTCCTCGGCGGGCCACAAGAAGATGCACGCGCGGGAGGGCGGCGCCGAGCCAGCGAAGAAGCCGGTCCGGCCGGATCTCTCGGCCGACCGGATGCTGGTGGCCCGGGCCGCGCTCGCGCGCCTGCAGGCCATCCCGGACCTGCGGGCGCCCGCCGAGCGGCTGTCACCGGACGGGTTCATCGATCTCCTACCGGCAGGGACCGTGGAGCGGGGGCGCGTACTCGTCCCCGTCCGGCGCGCGCGGGAGAACGACCGCGCCGATGAGGCGGCCGAGGCTTTCCTTGACGCTCAGGCCCGCCAGAAGGTGGAGGCCGAGGCGGCCATCCGCCGCGCAGATGACGCGGAGGTTCGGCTGGCGGCGGCCGAGCCACAGGCGTCGCGCCTCAACCGTCTGCTGGAAGCCCTGAGCGCCGCCGGGCCCTTCGCGGGCCAGATCGCCGACGCGCTCGAACCCGTGGCTCCGGGAGCGGCGGGGGTGGTCCGGCGTCTGGGCGCCGCCCTCACGGGTGCGGTGAAGGATCGCGACACCGCGCAGGAAGAGGCGCAGCGGGAGCGGGAGCGGAACGCGCGGCTGTCGGAGGAAACGGCGGAGGCGAAGGCGGCCCAGGCAGAGGCCGAGAAGCGCTGGCGCGCCCTCGAGCTCCTCGACGGGAGCGAAGTGGATCTGGACGGGCGTCTGGGTAAGCTCGCTGCCGTGATCCCCCGCACGGCGGCACTGGCTCGCCAGGGACTCGCTTCCTCGAGGAAGACCGTCGATGACCTGCGGGCGAAGCTGAGCAGGGAAGTGCGTGCCAAGGAGCAGGTCGAGCGCCAGCTAGCGGAGGCACAGAGCGGCGCCCAGGCAAGGGCGGAGGCGGTCCGGACCATCGAGGCAATCCGGTCTGCTGACGCCCTCAGCAAAAGCCAGGGACCGGCACCCGTGCTGGCAGCCCTGGGATCCCTTGCTCCGGTCCTGGTATCCAACATCAAGAGGCTGCGAAATCGTCCGGCGAGCGCGGATGCCGGCCTCGCTGAGGGGCGCCGCCGCCTTGCGGCGATCGAGGCCGAAGGCGCGGCGCTGACGCTGGGCCCTGATGGGGAGATCGACCGCGCGGGAGTCCCGGCCGCGAGGCAGGATTTCCTGGTCGGCCACGAGGCGGTTCTCACCCTCTTGGTTCGGGAACGCAGCGCCAAGGCGCAGCTCGCCGCCTTGGTGAAGGAGAAGGCTGTGCAGGATAAGGTCCGGGCGGGGACCGCGCGCGAGCTCGAGCGCGCCGGCCAAGCGATCCCGGCCCGCATTTCTGGCGGTACCACCCTTGAGCCCGTCGACAACGCCGTCGGGGTGCTCGGCGGAAAGCAGGCCGGTGGGAGCCCGCCCATCGGCACGTCGACCCTCCCCAAGACCGCCACCGCCACCCGGCCGTCCCTCCAATGGCTCATCGTCGATCGGGCCATCGACGACGCCCGAGCCGGGCGCCAGGGGATGGCGGGCCTGCCGGACAGTCCACAGACGCGGGCGCTGTACCAGGATACCCGCCAGAAGATTGCGCGCGGCACTGACGCCCTCCGGCGTCTCGAGGATCCGGCCACCCGGACTGCCTTCGAGCGTCATCTCATCGGCCCGGTAATCATGGAGCGCCAGGCGATGCTCGTCGCCCTCCCGCCCGAGCGGCTGCACTTGATCCGCGGAAGGTCGTCCACAAGAGGCGATACCAACGCTCACATCCAGTCCCGGCCGGCCTCATCGGCCGCGACCCGGTAGGAGACCCGTCATGCCCTCCGATCTGCCGCAGAACTGTGGCGAGTGCGTCTACTGGAATTCCCTCGACCAGCGCCGGAGCCGCGGCGAATGCCGTGCCGTGCTGGCCGCGCCCCGATTGCACGCGAAGACGACCGGTCATCTGCGGAGATGGCCGCAGACGGACCCGGCCGAGGTCGGCTGCCTTGCTGGGGCGACCGAGGCCGAACACCTGCCGAGCTCCTGCGCCGCTTGCGTCGCTTGGCTGCAGACCGGGGAGGAGGGCGACATGAAAACCGGCCAGTGCCGGCGGCGGTCACCCGAGTACCGCGAGCCGCGAGATGAGCGTCCCCCTGGAGCCCTATGGCCTGCCGTACCCGGTCAGCTGTGGTGTGGGGAGGGCGTGGCCATTCCGTCCGCAGAGGAGGAAGCGCCGTCCCCGCCCGCTCGGGCAGGCGCTCCGGCCCCGGCTCAGGTCGAGATCGGAGAGAAACCATAAAGTCATGATGAACAGCAGCGAGGCAACGACGGAGCGGGAGGGAGAGCGGGCTCCCTCCCAGTTGCGGACCGACGTTGACGCCCTGATCAAGCGCATGGAGAAGGGTGGGTGCAACCGGGGAGCACAACGCATCCATTTCTGCGTTGATCCCGGAGTCCCCATTATTGTAGCGCGTCTATTACGCGGTAGGGTCTTCCGGGATTTTGTCGGTGTGGGACTTGGTACGCCCGAAAGCGGCGCAGCGCCGGTAGCCCTCCTATAGACGGCGGGCATCAAGCCTCCGCACGGGCTTGCCGTCACCCGCCGGCCGTGGACCACCCCAGGACCGTCGCGAGCGGGACGGGGAGACGGAGCAACCGACCCACGGGCAGCTGGATGACGGTTCCTGCGTCCTCGGCGTTGCTGGCCACGATCAGACCCCGTTTGAGAATTGCTACGGGTCGGGGTGAGCGACGCGGCGGAGCAGGAGGGCACCCATGCTGAGGTGGATCATAGCGTCCGACACGTCCAGACGCTTTTCGTAGTCCCGCACCAGCCTGCGCCAGCGGGTCATCCAGCCGAATGTACGTTCCACCACCCAGCGCCGCGGCAGCACCTGGAAGCCTTTCTGGTCCGGCAGCTTGCGCACCACCTCCAGCGTGAAGTCCTTGTAGGCGGCAAGGCTCGCAAGCCTGCCCCGGTCATAGGCGCCGTCGGCGAACAGGTGCTTCAGCCACGGCCAGCGGCGACGCACGGCCTTGATGATCTCCTCGGCCCCGGCGGCGTCCTGCACGTCGGCCGTGGTCAGATTGACCATCAGCAGGCGCCCGTCCGTATCCACGGCCACGTGGCGCTTGCGGCCTTTCAGCTTCTTGGCGGCATCATAGCCGCCGCCACCAGGTGCATGCGGCGCCTTGACGGTTTGGCTGTCCACCGCGCCCGCCGTGGGACTTGCCTCCCGTCCGGCCTGCTCGCGGTCGAGCATCAGCATTACATCGTGGACCGTCTGGAACAGCATGCGGCGCACCAGGCGCCGGAACCACCAGTACACTGTCTGCCACGGCCCGAAATGCACCGGCAGCATGCGCCATCCGCCGCCCGAGCGGGCCATATAGCGGATCGCGTTCAGTATCTCGCGCAGGTCCACCCCGGGCTTCCTGCCCCGTCTGGGCGGCTTCGGCAGCAACGGCCTGACCCGCTCCCATTCCTCGTCGGTCAGGTCAGTCGGGTAGCGCCGGCCCCGCTCAAACGCCAGCTGCCGCGCACGGTGCTCCTTGGTCCACATCCCGCCTATGTGGCCATGCAGACCGGCCCAACCCAGGCCGGAACTGCATTCTCAAACGGGGTCT
>NZ_JBNBZS010000165.1:0-6119 GCF_049629625.1 Roseomonas chloroacetimidivorans
CACGCCGAGATCGGCGGGCTTGATCGTCTCGATCGGCTTCTTGCGGGCCTTCATGATGTTCGGAAGGCTGGCGTAGCGCGGCTCGTTCAGGCGCAGGTCGGTGGTGACGATGGCCGGAAGCTTCAGCCTCACCGTCTCCAGGCCGCCATCGACCTCACGGGTGACATTGGCGGCACCGTCGGCGATCTCGACCTTGCTGGCAAAGGTGCCCTGGCCCCAGCCGAGGAGGGCGGCCAGCATCTGGCCGGTGGCGTTCATGTCGTCATCGATGGCCTGCTTGCCGAGGATGACCATCTGCGGGCCCTCCTTCTCGACAATGGCCTTGAGCAGCTTGGCCACCGCGATCGGCTCGACCGTCTCGGCCACCTCGACCAGGATGCCGCGGTCGGCGCCCATGGCCAGCGCCGTGCGGATCTGCTCCTGCGCCTGGGACGGGCCGATGGAGACGGCCACGATCTCGGTCGCGACGCCTCTCTCCTTCAGGCGCACGGCCTCCTCGACGGCGATCTCGTCGAAGGGGTTCATGGACATTTTGACGTTGGCGGTCTCGACGCCGGTGCCATCCGGGCGGACCCGGACCTTCACGTTGTAGTCGACCACGCGCTTGACGGGGACGATAATTTTCATCGCTGCGGCATGCCCTGGGGGATGACGGTCCTGACAAGGGTGGAATCCAGCGACTCGTACTCATGATAGCCGATGGTCTCGTAGAGCTGCGCCCGGGTCTGCATCCGGTCCACCATGCCCTGCGTGCCGCCGTCGCGGTTGATGGCGGCGTAGAGCTCCTCCATGGCGCGATTGGCAACCCGAAGATGGGAAACCGGCCAGATCACCATGGCGTAGCCCATCTCCTCGAACTCCTTGTCCGTGAAGAAGGGCGTGCGGCCGAATTCCGTCATGTTGGCCAGCAGCTTCACCCCGGGCATCCGGCGGGCGAACTCGCGGAACATCTCGGCGGTGTTCAGGGCCTCGGGGAAGATCGCGTCCGCCCCGGCCTCCATGTAGAGCTTCGCGCGGGCGACCGCGCCGTCCATCCCCTCACTCGCCGCCGCGTCGGTGCGGGCGATGATGTAGAGATGCTTCCGTGCCCGGCGCGCCGCCGCGACCTTGGCCGCGAAGTCATGCGGGTCCGCCAGCTTCTTGTCGTTCAGGTGGCCGCACTTCTTGGGCAGCAACTGGTCTTCCAGCTGGACCGCCGCCGCGCCCGCATCCTCGAAGGAGCGGACCATGTTCATGACATTCAGGGCTTCGCCATAGCCCGTGTCGCCGTCGACCAGCGCCGGCAAGGCCGAGGCGCGGAAGACCTGGCGGATGTGCCAGCACACATCCTCCACCGTGATCATGCCGAGGTCTGGCAGGCCCATATTGGCCGACATGGCGGCGCCGGAGATGTAGAGCGCCTCGAACCCCGCCCGCTTGGCCAGCAGCGCCGCCATGCCCGTATGCGCGCCCGGCATGCGCAGGATGCCCGGGCGGTCCAGCAGCGCGCGGAACCGCTGCCCGGCCGGGGCATCCGGCAGGGCGTCACCGATCACGTAGGGCATCAGCCACGCTCCGTCAGTGGCACAAAGGCGCGCGGCTCAGGGCCTGTGTAGTTCGCCGCCGGGCGGATAATCTTGCCGTCCGCACGCTGCTCTAACACATGCGCGCTCCACCCCGCGGTGCGGGCGATTACGAAGAGCGGCGTGAACATCGCCGTCGGCACGCCCATCATGTGGTAGGATACCGCCGAATACCAGTCGAGATTGGCAAACATCCGCTTTGTTTCGGCCATCACCCACTCGATGCGTTCGGCAATGTCGACCATCCTGCGGCTGCCCGCCTCGTCCGAGAGCTCGAGCGCGACGCGTTTGATCACCTCGTTGCGCGGGTCGGCGATAGTGTAGACCGGGTGGCCGAAGCCGATCACCACCTCCTTTGCCTCCACCCGGCGCCGGATGTCGGCCTCGGCCTCGTCAGGGTCCGCGTAGCGCTTCTGCACCTCGAAAGCGACCTCGTTCGCGCCGCCGTGCTTCGGCCCCCGCAGCGCGCCGATTCCGCCCGTGATGGCGGAGTAGAGGTCCGACCCCGTCCCCGCGATCACCCGGCAGGTGAAGGTGGAGGCGTTGAACTCGTGCTCGGCGTAGAGGTTCAGCGAGGTATGCATCGCCCGTACCCAGCTCTCCCGCGGCCGGTACCCGTGCAGCAGGTTCAGAAAGTGCCCGCCGATGCTGTCCTCCTCGCTATCCACTTCGATCCGGCGTCCGTTCAGTGCGAAGTGGTGCCAGTAGAGCAGTATGGAGCCGAGCGAGGCCATCAGCCGGTCCGCGATGTCGCGCGCGGCCGGTGGTGCATGATCGTCCTTCTCCGGCAGCGCGCAGCCGAGCGCTGAGACGCCCGTCCGCATAACGTCCATCGGGTGGGAGGCCGCTGGTAGCGTCTCCAGTGCCGCCTTCACCGTCGCCGGAAGCCCGCGTAGGGAGCGGAGCTTGGCCTTATAGCCGCGCAACTCCGGCTCCGTCGGCAACGACCCGTGAACGAGGAGGTAGGCGATCTCCTCGAACTCGCACTGTCCGGCCACGTCCAGGATGTTGTAGCCCCGGTAGTGCAGGTCGTTCCCCGAGCGCCCGACGGTGCAGAGCGCCGTGTTCCCCGCCGTGACGCCCGACAGCGCCACGGATTTCTTCGGCTTGTTGGCTACGGTCGTCCCGCTTGTGCTTTCGCTCATCGCTATTCCTCCCCGGTCATGCCCTAAAGCCGAAGATGCCGCCGCGCGTCACCGTATCCAGCTTACCCTGGGGCACGGCGACGTTCAGGCCGATCAGGTCCGACGCGCTCAGTGAGGGCAGGCGCTGCACCAGATCCAGGAAGCGCCGTGACTCGCAGGGGTCGATCAACCCCTCTGTCAACGTCTCGAATTTGCGGATGTAATCGGCCCGCCCCCACGGCGTCGCGCCCAGCGTATGCGCGTTCGCCACAGCCAGCTCGTCGGCGATGACGGTGCCGTTCTTCAGCCGGATCTCCACCCGCCCGCCGAACGCCTTCACGTTCGGGTCGCGCGAGTGATAGCGCTCCGTCCACTTCGGGTCTTCCAGCGTGCGGATTTTGTGCCACAACCGCACCGTGTCCGGCCGCGCCGCACGCTCGGGCGCGTAGGAGCGGACGTGGTGCCATTTGCCGTCCTGCAGGGCCACAGCCAGGATATACATAATGGAATGATCTAGCGTCTCGCGGCTGGCCGTCGGGTCCATCTTCTGTGGGTCGTTCGCCCCGGTGCCGATGACGTAATGGGTGTGGTGGCTCGTCTCCACCACAATCTCCTGCACCGCGTCCCAATTGAACACCTTCTTCCCCATCCGGAAAGCTAGATCGATCAGCGCCTGGGACTGGTATTCGGCAGAGTGCTCCTTCGTGTAGGTGTCGAGGATAGCGCGCTTGGCTTCACCCGGCGCGGGCAACGGCACGCGGTAGTGCGCGTCCTTGCCGTCCAGCATCCGCGCGATCACGCTATCCTCGCCCTCGTAGATGGGGGAGGGAGCACCCTCGCCCAGCATGGCGCGGTCAACCGCCTCAATCGCCAGCTTGCCCGCGTGGCTCGGCGCGAAGGCCTTCCAGGAGGAGATCTCCCCCTTGCGGCTCTGGCGCGTCGCCGTGGTTACGTGCAGCGCCTGCTGCACGGATTGGTAGATGATCTCCGGATCCAGCCCCAACATCGTGCCGATCCCCGCTGCGGCCGAGGGGCCGAGATGGGCGACGTGGTCAATCTTGTGCTCGTGCAGGCAGATGGCACGCACCAGGTTCACCTGGATCTCGTAGCCCGTTGCGATGCCCCGCAGCAGTGCCGCGCCGTCGCATCCGCATTGCTGTGCGACCGCCAGGATTGGCGGGATGTTGTCGCCGGGGTGGGAGTAGTCTGCCGCGAGGAAGGTGTCGTGATAGTCCAGCTCCCGGACCGCTGTGCCATTCGCCCAGGCGGCCGATTCGGCGTGCACCCGCACATCCGGACCGAGGCCGAAGACGGTGGCGCCGCCCTGACGCGGATGCGCCAGCGCCTGGGCGCGGGCTGCGGCCACGGGATGACGGTTGACTGAGGCGATGGCGACGGAGGCGTTATCGATCATTCGGTTCACGATCATCTCGCCAACCTCGACCTCAACCGCTACCGGATCGGCGGCCACGGCCGCGATCTTCCAGGCCAGCTGGTCCTCACGCGCTAGTCGGGCCGCCTCTGGGTGCACCTTGACGTCATGGATTACCATCAAAAACATTTCCTTCTTAGTAGGCGAGTGGCGGTGGGCGATCTCACCTGCAATACAAAAGGGTTCAGGCCCAGTGGACCGTTCAACGTAGTGCCTTAGCAGCTCCGTCTGAGTTACTGTTTGAGAATGTAGTCGGACCAGCCTGCGAGCGATCTCCACGCCGGCTGGGCGCGTTCTGGCTCGCCGATAGACCCGCTATGTG
Organism: Roseomonas chloroacetimidivorans; assembly: GCF_049629625.1. Lineage (NCBI taxonomy): Bacteria > Pseudomonadati > Pseudomonadota > Alphaproteobacteria > Acetobacterales > Roseomonadaceae > Roseomonas > Roseomonas chloroacetimidivorans. Next base: position 4,441 of record NZ_JBNBZS010000165.1, read on the forward strand.
CTTCCTCGGCCTGCGCCGCCCGGCGCGCGAATCTCTCACTGGTCCTCCGCCACTGCATCTGAACACGGGCACTGAGTACCCGGTCCGCCGTTCGCGTCGCCCTATCCGTTACCCCAGTTAACGCGACCTATCAATTGGCTCAAAGGACCGTCCAAAATAAATCGGTAAGTCTGGGCGTGGTGATTGGTTGATCTTGGCGCCAGGCATCGCATCTCTGCACGATCTAACGCGTCCGCAGCTAGCGCCAGCCCGTGTTCGACATTATCACCTATCGTGGTGCTTTCGGGCGTTTGTAAGTACGTTGGATTGAAGCGGCGTTCTCAATTCTGTCTCTGGCTTTGAGTGGAATGACCGCCGTTGATGCTGCGTACCGCCGTGCTCTCACTCGTGAGGATGGGCGGCACCTCCAACGTTGTCGCCCGGTCTCCCATGGGCTGGCGCGTATTGCGCAATCGCCTTAACCCGAAGTTTGACGATAGAGAAATGCGCCGTCGGATCGTCGGTCTCGCATCACTAAACCGTCACTGCGAAGGTAATGCAGATGAGCCAGAGCCTCACCAATCATAAACCCCATCTGGCTGACCGCCGTTACGTGCGGGAACATCAACCTTGCAGCGTCGAAAGCAGTGATTGGCTTCGCGCAGGCCTGGAGAAGCGAGCTGAGCCGCTCGGCATGATGGGCCGTCAGCGCAGCGATCCGCGCGTGCAGTCCCCCGAACGGCTCACCGTGTGAGGGCAAACAGAGCGTCCCCTCTTTGATTTCTTTGAGGTCCTCCAGGGAAGCCAAAAAGTTCCGAAGTGGGTCCTCCTCGGGCTCGGAACCCTGGACACCGATAAACGGCGAGATTCGGGGCAGAACCTGATCAGCGGCAATGAGAATGCCTAGGGCAGGGCAGTGCAGGAGCGTCATTGCAGGGGCATGTCCCTCTCCGACTCTCACCTGCCAGTTCCGACTGCCAGCCTGGATAATCTGGCCGGCGTGGATGGGGCGGTACGCACGTGGTAGTGGGACTACATCGGCTTGGTAGAAGCCTCCGCGGGCGGATAGGTATTGCAGAAATTCCGCCGGCGCTCCCGCGTTCCTCGCAGTGTTAAGGTGCTGCTCCCGCAGTCGTTCGTCACCATCGAGCAGAAGCACCCGGGCCTGCAGGAACTCCGCCCGGGCCATCAACAGTGGTGCATCCCATCGTTCACAAAGCCAACCACCTAGACCCGCATGATCGGGATGAAAGTGCGTCAGCAACACCCTGGTGATTGGGCGCCCTCCAAGAACTCGCTCAAAGATATCTTCCCACGCCGCGAGAGTTGTTGCGCTGTTAACGCCTGCATCGACCGCGAGCCAACCCTGCCCGTCCTCGATAAGCCAAAGATTTACGTGCCATGGCGGGAAGGGGAGGGGCATTCGCGCCCAATGCAGACCTGGTACGATCTCCAAGGTCGCGCCAAGCGGCGGTGGTCCGGCGGGTATAGCAGGGTTGGCGTGCTCTGCGGGGCCAGCGAGGCTCATCGCTGCGGCATGCCCTGGGGGATGACGGTCCTGACAAGGGTGGAATCCAGCGACTCGTACTCATGATAGCCGATGGTCTCGTAGAGCTGCGTCCGGGTCTGCATCCGGTCCACCATGCCCTGCGTGCCGCCGTCGCGGTTGATGGCGGCGTAGAGCTCCTCCATGGCGCGAT
>NZ_JBNBZS010000166.1:0-6049 GCF_049629625.1 Roseomonas chloroacetimidivorans
GATGCTTCCGGGCCCGCCGCGCCGCCGCGACCTTCGCCGCGAAATCCTGCGGGTCGGCCAGCTTCTTGTCATTCAGATGCCCGCACTTCTTGGGCAGCAACTGGTCTTCCAGCTGGACCGCCGCCGCGCCCGCATCCTCGAAGGAGCGGACCATGTGCATGACGTTCAACGCCTCGCCGTAGCCCGTATCGCCATCGACCAGGGCCGGAAGGGCCGAGGCCCGGGCCACCTGGCGGATGTGCCAGCACACATCCTCCACCGTGATCATGCCGAGATCGGGCAGGCCCATATTGGCCGACATGGCGGCGCCGGAGATGTAGAGCGCCTCGAACCCCGCCCGCCTGGCCAGCAGCGCCGCCATCCCGGTATGGGCGCCGGGCATGCACAGGATGCCCGGGCGCTCCAGCAGCGCGCGGAAGCGCTGGCCGGCCGGAAGATCCGGAACGTCCTCTCCGATCACATAGGGCATCAGCCACGCTCCGTCAGTGACTGGAGGAAGGCTGGGATCACGACGGGAGCACTCTCGATGAGAGGCGGGGCCGTGCCGGTCAGGCCCGCTGCCGCGCTCAAGCCAATGCCGACAGTTAGGACTCGGCGTGCTAGGTGATCCTCGTGCGGCAGCCGTTCTAATTCAGCCCGGCTCGGATCGTCATGAGTGGTTACGAGCTTCACTTCATTCTCCCGAAGCGGGCCAAGCGAGACCGCAACCGCCTCATTTCCCTGCTTGCCGGCCGTTGGTTGGGGGAGCTTTCCGGGGCGCAGGCCGCGGTCGACCCCGGATGACTACCTGAGTTGCACCCCGTGGGCAATTGGAATAAAGGACGGTCCAAGACGCCTCGAGGCTGGCCTTCTCAGGACGAGCCCCGAACCGGAGCGAAACGGCGGCGCCAGACCCGATTTTTGCGGTCAGCCATCCATGGCGCTCCGGCTGACCGATTCAGTCCCGGAGCGCTCAGCAAAGTAGGGGGAGAAGCGATGTCCGAAGTCGATTTGGCACAGCCTCGTGGCATGTACTTCGAGGACTTCGTGGTCGGGAAGCATTACGCGACCGGTCGACGCACCGTGACGCTGACGGACATCGTGAACTTCGCCTGCCTCTCGGGCGACATGAACCCCCCGCACATCGACCACGAGTTCTGCAAGACACAGCCCTACGGGGAGCCAATCGCGCACGGCCCTCTTGTCTTCGCCATCTCGGGCGGCCTCCAGTGCCTGAGCGGTGTCAATGACGGGACGATCATCGCCATGCTTGGCGTCGATAGGTGGCGTATTCATCTTCCCGTGAAGCACGGGGACACCATCCACGTTGTCTTCACACCTACTGAGAAGCGCCTCACGAGCAAAGGCAATCAGGGCGTCGTCATTTTCGACCGGGAGATCCGAAACCAGAGGAACGAGCTGGTTCAATCCATGGTCACGACGCTCCTCTACCGTTGTCGCCCCACGGAGAGGCAGGCCAACGTAAGTAGCTAAGTATGCCACAGCTGGCCGTCCCCTGCCGCGGCCTGGCACGCCCAGGCGGCCAGTTCAGCGCGCTCGCGCCTCCACGGACTGCCGCTCGGCCGGTCGCCGTGCCTTTTCGAGATGGGCCTGAAGGCCGCGCAGGTAGGTCTCCATGGTCCGGGCGGCGGCCTCTTCGTCCCTGGCGCGGATCTGGTCCAGCAGGGTGCGGCGCGTGGTCAGCACGGGGTCGTGCACCCGCGGGCCGGCCAGGGCCACGAAGTGCCGCAGGACGTCGCTGAGACCCTCCACCATGGCCGTGAGGATCACGTTGCCTGTCGCCTCGGCGAGCAGCCGGTTGAACTCAATTGCCTTGTAGGTGCGCTCCTCGAAGCGGCCTTGCTCGGTCAGGGCGGTCGCCTCGGTCAGGTTCTTCTCCAGCGCGGCGAGATGGGCAGCCCGCGCCCGTCGGCAGGCCAGGCGCACCACCGTGTCCATCACGTGCAGCCGGGCTTCCAGCAGCATGTCCACGGAGGCGCGGCCGAGGTCGATCATATCCCGGAACGACTGAGTCACCAGCTTGGCGCCGCCATCGGCGACGAAAGCGCCCCCGCTGCGCCCCTTCTTCAGGGTGATGAGCCCGGCAACCTCCAGATTCCGCATGCCCTCGCGGACCGCCATGCGGCTGACGGCGAACATCTCGGACAACTCGCGCTCCGTCGGCAGTCGGTCGTTGGGCTTCAGTTCGCCGGACGCGATCTGCTGGCGGATGCGCGCGCCGATCTCCTCAGAGATGCGCGGCGTCCTGATCGGCACGTAGGCCGACGGCACCGGGGGCGGCAGCTGTACCGCAGGTGACGAAGATTTCCGGACGGCCCTGGCTGCGGCTTCCTTCCCGCTCTTCGCTCGCGTCGACCTCGCACGCCCCGGCGTCACCATGCATCACTCCTTCCCCACAAGGTCCCGCGGCCGGTACGGGCTCATCTGCGGGCCACAGCAGATTCCGCGATGATAGCCGATCAAGGAGCATCCAGGAATGCTCTTGATTGGACCGTCCAATGTATGATTATGCTTCTGACGACGATCAGAACGGATGGCTGCCGGCAATGAACGGCGCCGGGGGAGAACATCCATGAGGAAGCGAAGCATCGTCCTGGCAGCCTTCTGTCTGGCGCTCGGCATCGGCTCCGCCGGGGCGCAGGACTTCCCGAGCAAGCCCCTCCGCATCCTCATCCCCTACCCGCCGGGCGGGACCACGGATGTCATCGCCCGCGCGCTGCAGGAACCGCTGCGCGCGTCGTTCGGCCAGCCCGTGGTCATCGAGAACCGCGGCGGCGGGGCGGGGGCGATCGCGATGCGGGAGGTGATGAACGCCGCGCCCGATGGCTATACCCTGGTGCTGAGCAACAACGGCCCGACGTCCATCCTACCGCTGACGGAGAGCAACATCGGCTACCGCGGCACGGCCCTGACCGCTGTCGCGCAGGTCACGTCGGCGCCGCTCGTCCTGGTTACCTCGGCCGCGCTCCCGGCCACCGACCTGCGTGGCTTTTTCGTTTACGCGCGCGCCCACCCCGGGCGGGTGAACTACGGCACGGCGGGGGTCGCCTCGCTCGGCCACGTCTCCACCCTGTTGCTCGGCCAGCTGGCGGGCATCGACGTTGTACACATTCCCTATCGCGGGCAGGGGCCCATGACTTTGGCCCTCGTCGCGGGGGAGGTGCAATTCGTGCTGACCACCACCTCCACCGCGATGAACGAGCACATCGGGTCGGGCAAGCTGCGCGCCCTGGGCGTGAGCACGCCCGAGCCTTCGCCTGTGGTCCGCGGTGCCCCTCCGATCGCGAGCGTCCTGCCCCGCTACGCCGTGGAGGTGTGGTTCGGCCTTCTCGCCCCGCCCGGCACGCCCGCGCCGGTGGCCGAGAAGATCAACGGGGCGGTGCGGCAGGCGCTCGCGCTGCCCGCAGTGCAGCAGATGCTCCGCGGCGCCGGCATGGAGCCGGCGACCTCCACGCCGCAGGTCTTCGCCCAGCGATTGGCCGAGGAGGAAGGAGTTTGGCGCTCCGTGCTGGCCTCCGCGAATATCAAGCCGGAATAGTGCCGCCGCACCTGGGGCGCGGTGCCGCGCCCGGGCCGGATCTCCCCCATTCCTCGGAAGAGTCATGCCTGACACCCTCATCCCGCCGCCCAACCTCGCCATAGAGGCGTTCGAGCACCTTTTGGCCGGTCGTCACAGCTGCCGTGCCTTCCGGGGCGAGGCGGTGGACGAGGGCCTGATCCGGCGCATTCTGACGGCGGCACAGCGCGCGCCCTCCTGGTGCAACGCGCAGCCCTGGAAGGTGATCGTGACAAGCGGCGCGGCGACCGAGGACTTCCGCGCGGCGCTGACGGCGCATGCCCGCGGCGGCGAGCGGCGGCCGGACATCCCGTTCCCCGAGAGCTACGCCGGCGCCTACCAGGAGCGACGCCGGGAGTGCGGCTTCCAGCTCTACGACGCCGTCGGCGTGGCGCGCGGCGACCGGGAGGGCTCGGCCCGGCAGGCCGCCGAGAACTTCCGCCTCTTCGGTGCGCCGCACGCGGCGATCGTGACCACGGAGGCGGCGCTCGGGCCTTACGGCGCGGTGGACTGCGGCGCCTACGTCACGGCCTTCATGCTGGCGGCCCACGCGCTGGGCGTGGCCTGCATCGCGCAGGCGGCGCTGGCCGCCTACTCGCCCTTCCTGCACGCGCATTTCGGCATTCCCGAGCACCGGCAGGTCGTCTGCGGCATCTCCTTCGGCTTCGAGAACGAGGCGCACCCGGCCAATGCCTTCCGTACCCGCCGGGCGCCGCTGGACGAGGTGGTGGAATGGCGGGGGTGAGCGGGCCGCTGGCCGGACTGCGGGTGCTGGAGTTCGGCGCGATCGGGCCCGTGCCCTTCGCGGCGATGCTGCTCGCCGACATGGGGGCGGATGTGGTGCAGGTGGCCCGGCCAGGCCCGCGGCGCGACCCGCGGACGGACCCGACCCAGCGCGGCCGGCGGGTGATCGTCCTCGACCTGAAGCGGGAGGAGGATCGGGCGACGGCGCTGGACCTCGCGTCCGGGGCCGAGGTGCTGCTGGAGGGGAACCGGCCGGGCGTGATGGAGCGCCTGGGCCTCGGGCCCGGGCCGTGCCTCGCCCGTAACCCGCGCCTCGTCTACGGCCGGATGACGGGCTGGGGGCAGGACGGGCCGCTGGCCCGCACGGCCGGGCACGATATCAACTACATCGCTCTGACCGGCGCCCTGCACGCGATCGGGGCGGCGGGCGGACCGCCACTGCCGCCGCTGAACCTCGTGGGTGACTACGGGGGCGGCGCCATGTTCCTCCTCTTCGGGGTGCTCTGCGCCGCGATGCACGCGCGTGAGACTGGGCGCGGGCAGGTGGTGGACGCGGCGATGGTGGACGGCGCCTCCATCCTGATGTCGGCCTTCTTCGGTATGGCGGCCCGGGGCGGCTGGGGCGGCGCGCGCGGCGAGAACCTGCTGGACGGCGGCGCGCCCTGGTACGGCACCTACGAGACGGCCGATGGCGGCCACGTGGCCGTGGGAGCGCTGGAGGAGCCGTTCTGGCAGGCGCTGCTGGCCGCGCTGGAGATCGCGCCGGACTCCCTGCCGCCGCGCGAGGACCGGGCGGGCTGGCCGGCCATCCGTGCGGCGTTGGCCGGCGCCTTCCGCCGCCGCGGCCGCGCCGAGTGGGCGGCGCGGCTGGAACCGATCGATGCCTGCGCGAGCGCGGTGCTGAGTCTGCACGAAGCGGCGGACCACCCGCACATGGCGGCGCGCGGGACGCATCTGGACCTGGACGGGCTACGGCAGCCCGCTCCCGCCCCGCGCTTCTCCGCCACTCCCGGCGAGGCCCGGCCCGCGCGGGAAGTGCTGGGCGGCGCGGCCGAGGTGCTGGCGGGTTGGCGCACCCCCGCGCCTGCGACGAAGGAGGTTGTGTGATGGCGCAGGAAGCGGCGCAGCTCTGCGACGTGCTGGTGGTGGGTTCGGGCGCGGGCGGCCTCTCGACGGCGATCGTGGCGCGGAAGGCGGGGTTGGACGTGGTGGTGGTGGAGAAGGAGCCGGTCTTCGGCGGAACCACAGCCTTCTCCGGCGGCATCCTGTGGATCCCTGGTAACCCTCATGCGAAGGCACGCGGCATCGAGGACAGCCGCGAGGCCGCCCGGACCTATTTGCGGAGCGAGGCGGGCAACCACTACGACGAGGCGCGGGTGGAGGTCTTCCTGGAGAACGGGCCGCGGATGCTGGAGTTCTTCGAGCGCGAGACGGAGGTGAAGTTCGCCCTCGCCGAGTATCCGGACTACCATCCGGACCGGGAGGGCGGGGTCTCGATCGGCCGCTCCGTGGCGCCGCTCCCCTACGATGCGCGCCGCCTCGGCCCGGAGATGCGCCGCCTGCGGAAGCCGCTGGAGACGATTACCTTCCTCGGCATGATGTTCAACTCGGCTAACCGCGACCTGAAGCACTTCTTCAACGTCACGCGCTCGCCCGTTTCGGCCCTCTACGTGGCGCGGCGGTTGGCGGCGCATATGAAGGAGCTGGCGCTGTACCGGCGCGGCGTGCAGCTGACCAGTGGCAATGCGC
>NZ_JBNBZS010000167.1:0-5890 GCF_049629625.1 Roseomonas chloroacetimidivorans
CGCAAGCTCAAACTGAAGCAGTGATACAGCCACACCGCATGCTGAATGACCTCGGCCGGGTACCGGAGGCCGCGGAAGGGATTGGGAGAGGTTGTCATACCAAGGACCCTGTCACTGCCCGACTAGGACGCCAATCTGACAAAGCCTCCCAAAGCATTCGACGACGGACACGCCTGATCCACCCCCTTGCATCGATGATCCATGGCCCTCGCCAATCTTTGCAACGGAGCCAGTACATCTTCCATGTACGGCGAGGTGGAGTTGCCCGGATGTCTCGACCTTCACTTCATCAACATGGCATTCAGGAACATAAAGCAGCTCGTTCATCCTGCATGATACGCCATCCTCTCAAATCAGGGGATCGCGCCTCAGCAAGCGAGCCCACCACATAACTTGCGGGAGAGCCACTTCTCCCGGGGAAGTCCAACACCGTGAACCTGAAACCAGTGTTTGACGAGGTCCAGCCCAGTCGTGACAACCTGCTTATGGACGGCGCCCTTCAGTGATGGCGCTCAGCAACGATCCTTTATGGCGGGCGATACCGGAGCGAGGGCCGGCCTGCTCCTCCGTCACGCCGGCCGGGCCGAGGAGGCGGTGCAGCGCCGCCTCCAGCCCGATGCCGATCGCGAAGCTGGAGGCCAGATCAGTCGGCCAGTGGGCAAGCAGCACCAGACGCGTCATCCCAAGCCCTCCCATCGTCAGCCAGAGATGTTTCTTCCAGGCATGTGGCACCGATCGCGCAAGCCCAGCCCCGATTGCCGCCAAATGGACGACGTGCCCGGAAGGGAAACTGTTGTAGGGTCGGACGGAGCGTGGCACGCCGTGGCGCCGCCAGCCCACCACTCGGTGGTCTGGCCGCTCCTTGTCCACGAGGCACTTGGCGACGTAGGTCAGTGCTGCCGCGGCTGCCGTGGTCCGTGCCAGGTGATCAGCTCGACGCCGTGTGCGCACGTCGGCGTTCATCAGCCGAATGCCAAGCCAAGCAAGGCCGACCACCGCGATCAGCAGCTTCTCGTCGGCCGCCCTGGTGAGGACCCTCGCCCCGCGCTGCACCGGGGTACGTGCCCTGCGCGCGATGCTCCGTGAAATGCTGAGATCAACCGCGGCCGGAGGTAGTCGTATCAGCCCGGATCGTGCCATGCTCCTCGAAACGCCGCCGTTCGCGATGTGTTGCTCATGCGTCACCTATGGCCGAGTGATGTAGGCCTGCGATGGCGCTGCACGAGCGAGTGACAACGGCACTGGACGAGACGCGGACGCTGATCCTTGGAGTGCAACTCCTGCCTGGGTTCCAGTACCAGGGCGTATTTCGGGAGCAGTTTCAGTTACTGACGCCCCACGCTCTGGCGATGAACGGGTGGGCCTTGGGGCTGAGGTCATGGTGGTCCAGCCGAGTGCACGGCGATGAGCGAGACGCGGCGCGAGGTGACGATCCCGCCGCTCGGGCTGCAGGTACCCTTTTCCCGCCTGGGCCGGGGCGCGGCGTGGTGACCTTCGTGCATGGCAGCGGCAGCAGCCAGCTCAGCCCGCGCAACACCGCCATCGCCGCGCAACTGCGCCGCCACGGCCTCGCACGCCGCTTTTCGACCTGCTGCTGCCTGAGAAAGCGGGCGACCGCCACGAGGCCTTCAACATTCCCCCTGCTCACCGACCGCCTGGTGCAGGCGACAGGCTGGCTGCTCTCGTCCGAGGGTCTGGATACTGAGGTGCTGGCGCTGAATCGGGCCGCCACTGCCGAATGATCTTGTAAGATGGGGATAGAGATGGTGCCCGGTGCCGGTTACCTGTTCGAGGAACCGGGGACGCTGGAATCCATTGTCGCTCTGGCGCGCGGCTGGTCCATGCTGCGCTTGGCGCCAGGGAGCTGCCCGCCATGATCTTTCGAAACCGATCCGATGCTGGCCGTCAACTGGCCGGGCGCCTGCTGCATCTGAAGGACCAAGACCCCGTCGTGCTCGCGCTGCCGCGCGGGGGCGTGCCGGTTGCGTTCGAGGTGGCGGAGGCGCTCGGCGCCCCGCTGGATCTCCTGCTCGTGCGCAAGATCGGCGCGCCGGGCTATCCCGAACTCGCCGCTGGCGCCGTGGTGGACGGGTCGCGGCCGGAGACCGTGCTCAACGAGGACATCGTGCGCCAGCTCCAGGTGTCTGACGCCTATATTGAACAGGAGGCCGCACGCCAGCTTGCCGAGATCGAGCGGCGCCGCGCGGCCTATCTGCGCGGCCGGCCACCGGTGGCGCTCGACGGCCGCACTGCCGTGGTTGTCGATGACGGAATCGCAACCGGCGCCACGGTGCGTGTCGCGCTCCGCGCGCTTGTCGCCTCCGGCGCGGCGCAACGGGTCGTGCTGGCCGCGCCCGTGGTCCCGCTCGACGTGGCCAAGGCTCTACAAGGCCTGTGTGACGAGGCGGTCTTCCTGGACACGCCGCGGGATTTCCGAGCCGTCGGCCTGCACTATGACGACTTCCGCCAAACGGAGGACACCGAGGTCGTCGCGCTGCTCGATCGGGCTGCGGCACAGATGACGGGTGCCGCATGACGCCGCCGGACGGTGCGGGCCGCACGCCGGGACGAGCCGCCACGTTGGACATCCCTCGCACTCCCGGCCTGGATAATACGCTGGCCTTCTTCCGGGAGGCGTGCCCTGAGTGACCCGCCGGGCCAGGACCGGAGCAACTGGAGCACGGACGGGAGCGCGCCCGGGCGGATCGGCGGCTGCTCGCCGGAACTGGCATCATCGAAAGAGAGCCGACCGAAAACGGGGGCGGAGACGTAGTTGGCGATGCCGCGCTCGTGCAGGAAAGCCAGGTGCCCGTGATCCAGGTCGCGCGGGCGCCAGCCGAGTTCGGTCGTGTCGAGCGTGACCACGATCGCCTCGTGCCCGGACGTCTCCGCCCGCTGAAGGAAGCTCTCCACCAGCTCGCCATCAGTAGTGATATCGGCACTGGATGATTTCGGCCCGCTGATCCTCGCCTTTCCGGCCCTGCACCCGGTACACTAGCCTGTGCTCGCCTGTGATGCGCCGCGACCACCAGCCTGAGAGGTCGCCCTTCAGGGCCTCCGGCTTGCCGAGGCCCGTGAAGGGCTGCCGGCGCACGTCCTCGATCAGCTCGTTCAGCCGGCGATGGATGTCCGGATCTGTGCGGGCCCAATGCAGGTAGTCGGCCCAGCCATCGCTGCCGAAGTGAACCTTCACGCCTGGGAGGAGGCCTTGGGCGGCAGCAAGTCATGGGCCGAGGTCTGGCCGGCCTCGACCTGGCGCATGCCGCGCAGCAGCCGCCTGGCGTTCTTGGGGCTGCTCAGGAGGTGAACCGTCTCCTGCCAACCGGCAAACTCCTCCTCGGAGATCATGACCACGTTGCCCTTGCCGCCCTGGCGCGTGACCACGACCGGTGCCCGGGCCTCGACAGCCTCGTCCAGATAGCGCGACAGGTTCTGTCGCAGCTCAGTGTAGGAAACATGCGTCATCGGGCACCTCCGCTTCTGCCCGATATAGGGCAGGCGTACAGAAATCTGTACCACTCTTTGCGGCGACGAAGAAGCGGGTTGCGCGGCCGGTGGCTGGGGAGCGCCCGTCGCCCTGAACTATGGCCCAGGCTGAGCTGAGTGCCCTTTGACCATCGGCACCGGCTCCACCTGGTCCTCCGGCGTGACGAGGTCGACCGGCGTGCAGCCAAGCGCTTGAGCCAACTCGAACAAGGTCACCACAGTCGTGTGAGTTTTCCGAGAAGCGTAGACTCATGGCTGTAGCGAAATCAGCCATTTGCTCTGGCCGATTTTCCTTAAATTGGCGCCTCACTTCCGATGATCGTCGAATAGCTTCGAGTTCGGGTCTTGCGGGGCGCACCTTGAAGACGTTGACCGAGCAGGATCTTTGGCGCAGAGAAGGTGGAACAGGACGCTGAATTCTACGATTTGAGGATCAGGATCCTCATCGTCCGTGCATTCTTCACTTTAAAGAAAACCCACAGCGGGGTTCATCACCGAGGCCTTTCTCAAGGGCGCGCTCGATGAGCAGGTGATGCATCACACGCGGCAGAAGAGCATCGCCACCACCCAGGGCTATCGGCGCCGGGCCCGGATCACGCGGGACAGCCCGGCGCGGCTGCTCGACCTGTGACGCAGAGGGGGTGGCAGATGGAAGAAGTGGAGGGGGAGGGAAGGGGGCCTTTGTCCCTCTCGGGCCAGCCTGAGGCCGGCCCACCGGACCGCCCCTGGCAACCCCGCCCGGAGCCGGTGGACTGGCTCTACAACAGGCTGACGGTGAGCGGGCCGGCGGAGAGGGTCGCGCAGTTCGAGGCGGCGGCGGCCGGGCCGGGCGTGATCCCCTGGGTGCTGGACCTAGCGGAGCTTGAGGAGGACTACCTCCTCCCTATGGCGGCCCCGCAGGACGGGGTACGCGCGATCAGCCTCGCGGGCGCCAAGATCCTGGCGCGGCGCCTGCGCGAGGCGGTCGCCCTGAACCACCAGCGGGCGCTGGCCCGCATGGCGACTGACCGGAGCTGTCCCTTTGACCTGCACCGGTTGCTGCCGATCCCGGCCTCGGTACTCGCCCTCGGGCCGGAGGAGGGGGCGAGTCGGGACTGGCTGCGCGGCCACTGGGGCGTGACCCGGCCCCTCCGGCACGTCGAAGCCCTGCCGAGCACGCTTGACGGGCGCAGGAAGAGGATGGGGCAGATGCGGGTGGGCTTCTGGTCGGCCGACTGGTCGCCCTGGGGCGCCCTTGCCCGGCTCCGCCGCGCCTGGCCTGACCTCTCCCTCGACCTGCGGCCGGACTACGCGCCGGGGGTGGGTGCTGGGGCCGAGGCGAGCGAGTCTGATCCGGAAGGCAAGGGTCGGAAGTCCGGTACCCGGCAGGGGCGGGGCGCAAGTGGCTGAGGCCGACATCCTCGAGGCGCCGGCCGAAAGCTGGGACGGGGAGGGGAGGGAGCCCCACTCTCTCGCAAGCGAAGCCACCCCACATCTGAGCGTCGAGGGCTTCGAGGGCCCGCTCGACTTCCTGCTGGAGATGGTGCGCCGCCAGCGGGTCGACCTCGGTCCGCTCTCCATCCTGGCCCTGACGGATCAGCTGGTGGGGGCCATCGAGAACAGCGGGGGAGGGATCCGGCTCGAGCGCCGGGCGGAGCTCTATGTCAGCTTCCTGGAAGCCACCCTCGTCCTCCTGGAAGGCAGGGAAGGGCAGGGGGCCGAACCGCCGGCCAGCTACCGCCCGGCCCCGCTCGATCTGTGGCGCATTCCGGATGCCCTGAAGCGCATCACCGAACTGCTCCGGCAGACCCCGGCCGGTGTGCCCATTGAGCGCTGCCTGCCGCCGCTCCTAGACCACACGCCCGACCGGCCCATCCGGCTCCGGGCGGCGCTCGCCAGCACCCTGGTTGCAGGGCTGGAACTGGTGCGGGACGGATCAGTCCGGGTCAATCAAGACGATGCGTTCGGCCCCATTTTCCTTGAACTTGCTCTAACAGGCTGCGGAAATTCGATTTTGGCGAGGCTTCTACGAAAATTTATTACGCTGCGTACGATTCGGGCACAGCAGTGTTGTGCACATCACGGTCTGTCCAATTCGGATTGTTCGTGTGGCTGGGCTGGAGCAGCGAATTTCCGCAGCCTGCTAACATCAACCCGTGGGGATGAGATAGATAGATGGATGCCAGTACCACCGAGCAAAGGATCCGCCGCTCGAAGCGCCTCCGGCAACCCCGCATGCCCGACCTTTCTGACACCCGCCGGATTACCTCCCGACGTGGATAGGGATAAACCATGCGGGAGCTATGGCCGAAACTGGGTGATGGCGATGTGAGAGAGGCGGCGTATCGAGGTGGGTGGAAGCCTGCCTGAACCTCCCGAAGGAGCGATACGCCGAGATGAGCAGTACCACTGTTGTCCCCCTGCG
>NZ_JBNBZS010000168.1:0-5808 GCF_049629625.1 Roseomonas chloroacetimidivorans
CCGCCAAGCGTAGTACCCGGCGGTTGAGATACCCAGCACGCTGCAGAGCGCCTGAACCGGCCAGGAGCCTCGGCAGTCCTCGACCACGCGGAACCTCATCTCAGCGGTCCCGCGAAGATCGAAATGGTGGGTTCAACCGGTGAGCGCAACGGGGTTAATTCTGCGGTGATCCGGGAGTTCCTACGATGGCGCGGACTGGTCGGCCTGGGTTGTCAGCAGAGCAGAAGCGGGAACTCTGGGCCCGGTGGAAGGACGGCCAATCGCTCAGCGACATCGGTCGGGCGCTGGGCAAGCATGCCGGTTCGGTCTTTGGGGTGCTGCGCGCCAAGGGAGGCATAGCGCCGCCGATCCGAAAGCGATCCCGGCTGTCGCTCAGCCTGGCGGAGCGGGAGGAGATCTCGCGCGGAGTGGCCGCGGGGCTCTCGCTGCGCCGGATCGCAGCACAACTTGGCCGCGCGCCGTCCACAGTCAGCCGAGAGGTTCGTCGCAACGGCGGACCGCGGTGCTATCGTGCCGCGGGTGCCGATGAGCGCGCCTGGCACCGTGCGTCGCGCCCGAAGCCCTGCCTCCTGGCCGTCAACACGTCGCTTCAGATGCTGGTGGCGGCGAAGCTGCAGGACCAATGGTCGCCCCAGCAGGTGTCAGGCTGGCTCAAGGCCGGGTACCCTGATGACAGGGCGATGCGGGTGTCCCACGAGACCATCTACAAGAGCCTGTTCATTCAGGCGCGCGGGGTCCTGAAGAAGGAACAGCTCTCTAACCTGCGCAGCCGGCGGCTCATGCGGCGCGCCAAAACCGCGACAACGGAGGGCCAACCCCGGGGCCAGATCATCGACGCCGTCTCCATCCCAGACCGTCCCGCCGAGGCCGAAGACCGTGCCGTGCCCGGCCACTGGGAGGGTGACCTGATCACGGGCAGCAAAAACACCCACATCGCCACCCTGGTCGAGCGTCAGTCCCGGTTCGTGATGCTCGTGCAGGTCGACGGCAAGGACGCCACCAACGTGGTCGATGCCCTCATCCGGCAGGTGCAGCGGCTACCTGGACGGCTCATGTCATCGCTGACCTGGGACCGTGGAACGGAACTCGCTCACCACAAGCGTTTCAGCGTGGCGACCGATGTCGCGGTCTACTTCTGCGACCCACGCAGCCCCTGGCAGCGTGGAAGCAACGAGAACACCAACGGGCCTGCTGCGCCAGTACTTTCCCAAGGGATCCGATCTGTCCGTCCATACCCAGGACGAACTCGACGCCATCGCCCTCAAGCTCAACACCCGGCCGAGGAAAACTCTTGGATACAATACCCCGGGTGCTACCCTCGTACAGGCTGTTGCCTCGACCGGTTGAACCCACCATGGACTTTTTTAAAATGTCGCGCTCCATGCGCAGCCGATCGCACTCGCGCCGTAGCCGCGCGATCTCGGCGGCCTGGTCGGCCATCGGAACCGGCACGGGCTTGAGGGAGAGAGGGGCTGCGGGCTGCGGCGCCTCAGCTTTGGCACCGACAGCGCCGTACTGCCGCACCCAGCGGCACAGCAGCGTCGGGTGCAGCCCAACCTCAGCTGCCACCGCCGTGGATGTGCGCCCGCTGCTGACCACCAAGTCCACGACCTGGCGCTTGTAATCCTCCGTGTAGGACTGCGGCTTGGTCCTCGTCGCCTGCTGATCCATCGAACACCTCCAGTTCAAAGCTTGCCTCTGGGTGTCCACGGAAACCAAGGAGGATCATTGGCGACGGCGAAGCTTCCGCCAGTTCCGGCGCGTCGGTTGCCGTAGTGGGTGTACCGGCCCGACGCATACCGATCCGGTCGCCTCCCGGCGATCCGTAGCCCAGGCTCGTATGGGCTGAAGCAGCCGTTCATGGTTGCAGGATAGCGGGAAAGTGGCATCTTTTGACGCTTAGCCATTCGTTTCCGGGATTTCAGGAGTGCGACAGCGCTCGCTCCACGTGGGACCAAAGGAGAGCGCATGCCTAGATTGATGGCCAGGAAGGCCAAGCTCCTCACCCTGGCCGCCACTGCCCTGCTCGTGGGTGGCGTCGGTGGGCTCACTTGGTTCGGCTTCGATAATGCTCGTGAGACACAGCTCTGGGTTCGCCACACCTATGAGGTCATCACGGCGGCTGACCAGCTTGGGATAGCAGTGCGCGATGCCGAGATCGGCCAGCGCGGTTACCTGCTGACCGACCGCGACGACGATCTCGCCTCCCACCGGGATGCGCTCGATCGCATCACCCGGCTTCAGGAAGAACTCCGCCGCCTGACCTCCGACAACCCTGTCCAGCAGGACCAGCTTCGCGCCCTTGCGCCTCTTCTCCAGCAACGATTGGACAGCCTGGGGCGTGCCATCCAGGTGCGTCGTGATGAGGGGCCTGAGGCAGCCCGAGCCATGGTGCAGGCCGGCCGCGGGCGGCAACTCACAGCCGCGATCGAGTCCGCCCTCGCCGCCGTCCATGCCGAGGAGGAGCGCCTCCTCGAGTTGCGGAAGGAGGCGGCCGACCGCAGCCAGGCCCTCACCCGCTGGCTCGCCCTGGGTGGGGCCGCCCTGGCGGTCGCGCTGCTTGCCCTGTCCGCCCGCTTCCTCGCACGGGCAGAGGCGCAACTGACCCAGTCCGAGGCCACGCAGCGCGTTCTGGCGGAGCAGCTGCGCACTGCCCTCGAGAGCATCAGCCAGGGCATCGCCGCCTTCGACGCCGAGGGCCGGCTCGTGCGCTGGAACGAGTGCCTCGTGGCCCTGCTCGGCCTGCCCCGCTCCATGATGCGCGAGGGCATCGCCTATGAGGCCATTGCCGAGCAGGTCGGTGCGGCCACGAGCGGCCTTATGCTGGAGACATGGGATCAAATCCACCATGGGCGCGGGGGCGGTCCTCCGACGAGCCGGTGGTTTATGAACGGACGCGCGCGACCGACGGCCGCAGCTTTGAGCTGCGCCGCACGGCTATGCCCGGCGGGGGTTTCGTGCTGACCGTAACGGACATCACCGAACGGGTCCGCGCTGAGGCGACGGCGCGCGACGCTCAGCGCCTCCAGGCCATGGGTCAGCTCACGGGGGGCATTGCCCACGACTTCAACAACCTGCTCACGGTGGTTCTGGGCAACCTGGAACTCGCCAAACCGAAACTCGAGGAAAACAGCCCCGTCCTGCCGCGCATTGAGCGGGCGATCTGGGGCGCCAAACGTGGTGCCACCCTGACCCAGCAGCTCCTTGCCTTCGCCCGCAAGCAGCCGCTCGCCCCGGCACCGATCAATCTCTCCGCCATGCTGCCGGACATGGCGGAGCTTCTCCGCAGGACACTTGGCGCGCAGATCGAGGTTCGGGTGGTGGATGCGGCCGGGCTGTGGCCTGCGATGGCGGATGCGGTCCAGGTGGAGAGCGCCTTGCTCAATCTGGCCCTCAATGCCCGGGACGCCATGCCCGAGGGCGGACGGCTCACCATCGAGGTAGCGAACAAGGTGCTGGACGAGGCCTATGCGCGCCAGCACGTGGAGGTCACGCCGGGTGACTACGTGATGCTGGGTGTCTCTGATACGGGCACGGGCATGCCCCCGGAGGTGCTGGCCCGCGCCTTCGAACCCTTCTTCACGACGAAGGAGGTCGGCAAGGGCACGGGGCTCGGCCTCGCCATGGTGTTCGGCTTTGCCAAGCAGTCGGGCGGGCATGTGAAGGTCTATTCCGAACCGGGAGAGGGCACGACGGTGCGGCTCTACCTGCCGCGCGCCGTCGGGGTGAATCTGGCCGGAGTGCAGCGCCCGGGAACCCCGGTGGAATTGCCGCGCGGCTCGGCCACGGTGCTGGTCGTGGAGGACGAGCCTGCGGTGCGCGACGTGGCTGCCACCATCCTACGTGACCTCGGGTATCGGGTGCTGGAAGCGGCGGATGGAGCCGAGGCCGTGCGGGTATTCGAGGAGAAAGGCGCCGAAGTCGATCTGCTCCTGTCCGACGTGATCCTGCCCGGTGGCCTGAAGGGCCATGAGGTGGCTCGCAGACTCAAGGAGATCCGCCCGGGGCTGCCGGTGCTCTTCATGTCCGGCTACACGGAGAATGCCATCGTCCATCATGGCCGCCTCGACGATGGGGTGCACTTCATTGCCAAGCCGTTTGAGCGAGAGCAGCTTGCGCGCAAGGTGGCCCAGGTGCTGGAGGCCCCCATCAGTCTACAGCCCGTGGCAGGGGGCCAAGTGGTGTCCCTCAGACCTCGCCAGCCCAGGGTGCCAGGGACATGATACCAAGCGCCCTGACGGGTGACCGCTCAGGGTGGATTGTGTTGAAAAAGTCCGATGTATCATCGGAGGTTTCTATAGACGACCGCTCAGTGACACGTCTTTGCGGCAGAATGGCCGATCAGCAGTGGTCACCGACTTTTTCAACGAGAGGCGGGAGCAAAGGGCCAAGGGCCAAGGGCTCAGTGCAAGCGTGTCCCTCACAGCCATCGGCGATCGGCGGTGAAGTCCACTGTGAGCCAGCAGCTCGGTGCGAGGCCGCCGATCGCGTCGGCCACCTCAGCCCGCACGAGGTCCAGCGCGCCGAAGGTCGTCACAGCCTGTGGATAGGCGTGGAATATGGGCTCTGTCGCCGACTGCGTGCTCGTTTGTAGCGCGTCAACCAAGTTGTCCGGGACCGACAGCCAAGATGGCTGGTGCTGGCGGGGGCGGATGTTGGTTCAGGCGGTGATGTTTTCCTTGTTGTCGGTGAGGTTGTCGGCGTCAGCCTGGTGCTGATTGGCATCGAGGCTGTCGGTAGAGGTTGCCGCTGTGGCGCCGGTGTTGTTCTTGCGGCTGGCTGCGGCGCGGCGGCGATAGCTGTCGACATTCATCTCGAGGATGGTGGCGTGGTGAACGAGGCGGTCGATTGCCGCGACGGTCATGGCCTTGTCGGGAAAGAGCCGTTCCCAGGCACTGAAGGGTAGGTTGGCGGCAATCGCGAGGCTACGGTTCTCGTAGCGGCGGGCGATGAGCTCGAAGATGACGCTGGTTTCGGACTGGTCCTTCTGGGCGTAGGCGATGTCATCGAGGATGACGAGGTCGAAGCGGTCCAGCCTGGCGAGTGCCGGCTCGAGGACGAGGTCGCGCCGGGCGGCTTGCAGCCTCTGCACGAGGTCGGTGGTGCGGGTGTAGAGGACGCGCCGTCCGGTTTCGACGAGGGCATGGGCGACGGCGCTGAGGAGGTGGGTCTTGCCGGCGCCCGAGTTGCCAATGGCGATGAGATTGGCGCCGGTCTCCAGCCAGTCGCCGGCGGCGAGTGCCTCGATGCGGGCGCGTGGGACGCTGGGGAGGGCCTTGAAGTCGAAGGTGGCCAGGGTCTTGCCGGCGGGCAGGTTGGCTTCGAGGAGATGCCGCCGGATACGCCGGGTGTCGCGCTCGGCGAGCTCGATCTCGGCCAGGGCGGCGAGACAGCGGGCGGCGGGCCAGCCCTCCTGGTCGGCGCGCTCGGTGAGCGGCTGCCAGTGACGGTGGAAGCTGGGCAGGCGCAGCGCCGCCAGCATGGCGGGCAAGGCATGGACGTCGATGGCGCGGGTGGTCATGCGTGCGCCTCCAGCAGGGCGTCGAACTGGCCGAGGGTGGTGAGCGCGACGGGCACATCCTCGGGCAGGTCGCGCTGACGTGGCGTCAGGCGGCGCTTGAGGGTGGCCGCGTCCGGCAGGTGCCCGGCGGCGAGTTCGGCGGCGATCAGGCTGGCGAGCTCGGCCTCGTCGGTCGGGAAGTGGCCGCGTGCCCGCACGGCCCGGCGTAGCTTCGAGTTCAGTGCCTCGATAGCATTGGTGGTGTAGACGATCCGGCGCACCTCGATGGGAAAGGCATAGAAGGGGAT
>NZ_JBNBZS010000169.1:0-5562 GCF_049629625.1 Roseomonas chloroacetimidivorans
GGAGCGATCAGCCTCGTCTCATGCCCGCATGCCGCGATGAGACGTGCCCAATGGTGGGCTGCCCCGCAGGCCTCCAGGACCACGATGCACCTCCCCTGCTGCTCAAAGAAGGGTAGGAGCTCGCGGCCGCCCAACTTGCGCTTGAGGACAGCTTTGCCAGTCCTATCCACAGCATGGATCTGAAAAACAGACTTCGCCGTGTCCAGTCCAATCATGGTGATCGGCATCATGGGGACCCCCTCTCGCCGGGTTACGAAGGCCCACAGATTGGCACACCGGTGCCGCTCAGGCCGTCCACCCCATCTGAGCCGCCGGGCCGAGACGCTGGACGTGACACGGCCCCGCCGCGGGCGAGAGCCCGTGCACCTGCTGGTGGACAGCACCGGCCTGCGGCTGTGTGGACCTGGCGAGTGGCTGGTTGAGAAGCATGGGACACGGAGGCGCCGGTCATGGCGGAAGCTCCATCTCGCGACCGACGCCGACACCGGCCAGATCGTCGCGTCGGTGCTGACGGACCGGGATGCCGACGACGGTTCGCAGACTGGCCCGCTGCTCGAGCGGGTTGCCGGGCCGGTCGCCTCATTCACCGCCGATGGCGCGTTCGACCGTGACGACGTCCACGCCGAGGTTGCGGCACGCCATCCCGATGCCGACGTCATCGTGCCGCCACGCTCGAGTGCCGTGCCGAGCGGCACTGCCGAGATCGACCCGACCCAGCGTGACCGTCATCTACAGGCGATCACTGAGCGCGGGCGTGTGGGCTGGCAGAGGGCGTCCGGATATAACTGGCGCGCCCTGGTTGAGGCCGATGTCTCGCGCTGGAAGCGCGTCATGGGTGACGGGCTGCGCTCTCAGCGCAAGGGACGTCAGACCACCGAGGTGGCCATCGCCACAAATGCCCTGAACCGGATGCTGGACCTGGGACGCGCAGAGTACGTCCGCATTGCATGAGCCTGGATGAGGGTAGGGCGTCATGCGATCGCACCTCCGATCCATGCACCAAGGTCACAGGATGCTGCTCTTGAGGACGACCAGAATGCCGGTCAGCGCCGCTCGGCTCCCGACCACGGGACGGCCGCCCTTTGGGCCCACCTGCGGCGGTGGCGGCAGAAGCGGCTCGATCACCGCCCAGAGATTGTCAGGAAGCAGCACCCGGGCCTTTTCCGCACAAGGACCGACAGGTCGTGTCAGTTCCTCTCAGGGCCTACACAGGTCGTACGACACGCGGGCGAGCACGCGGGATGCGCAGCTGACGTCCAGGAAACCGGCATCATCACCGCGCATGGTAGCTGAGTAAGGTGCAATGCATGCCTAGCCTCAGAACCACCTCCGCCCTCGTTCCCGCCACACCAGCATGTTCCCGCCAGTCGGCGTAGAATGCTTCATTCTCGTCCCGCGGCGACTGTGCTCGCCATGCTTGCCGCAGCATCGCTGATAGCGTCAGCCGGTGTGCGACGGGATCGCCGGCGTGAGGGCTGGCAGGGTCAGATGGCCGGATACCGGGTGGCCCCACAGCACTCGCATTCCGCCTCAGGCCTTGTAAATCAACCAGAGCGTCCGGGCAGGACGCTTCCGGCCCGATCAGGCAAACAGAAGATGATCAAAGGCCGTCATGCCCCCCGAGTTCATCGCGGCCTTGACATCGTAGTGCATCGATCCGAAGTCGATTGCCTCGACATGCAGGTTGCGATCCGTGCTGGCGGTCCCGCCATAGGCATCGTTCAGAAACTTGATCTCTACCTTATGCTGACCGGCGTTCCAGGCGCCCTCGAACGCGAAGTCCTGGACCTGCTGCTTGGAGTGGATCGCGGTCACAGTCTGGACACCGCCAACCTGCACGCCGTCGACCCAAAGCTTGAACTGCGCATCGCCGTTCCAGGCATCCTCGGCCATGTGCAGCACCAACTTTGAGGGAACCTCCTGGAAAGAGGAGAAGCTTTCCGTCCCGTTCACCGTGCCCAGCGCACCGGCCGCCAGCGCCTTCCCGTTCAGGGTCGCGCTCTCGACATAGAGATTGCGATCCGTGTCGGCCGTGCCGCCCCAGGCGTCGTTCAGGAAGGTCACCGCAACCTGGTGATTGCCGGTCGCCCAGTCGCCCTTGATCTCCAGCTGCTCGTACTGGCCGGCGCCCTTGTTAGCCTCGACGGTCATCACGCCGCCGACCTGCTTGCCGTCCACGCTGACGGTGAACTGCGCATCGCCTCGATAGGCATCCTCGGAGAGCTTGAGCACGAGCGTGTCGGCGCCGCTACCTACCGTCGTCGTCTCGGTCATTCCGGCAACCAACGCCTTGGTCCCGGCGAAGGAGAAGCCTTCCGTCCCATTCACCGTGCCCAGCGCACCGGCCGCCAGCGCTTTCCCGTTCAGGGTCGCGCTCTCGACATAGAGATTGCGGTCCGTGTCGGCCGTGCCGCCCCAGGCGTCGTTCAGGAAGGTCACCGCAACCTGGTGATTGCCGGTCGCCCAGTCGCCCTTGATCTCCAGCTGCTCGTACTGGCCGGCGCCCTTGTTAGCCTCGACGGTCATCACGCCGCCGACCTGCTTGCCGTCCACGCTGACGGTGAACTGCGCATCGCCTCGATAGGCATCCTCGGAAAACTTGAGCACGAGCGTGTCGGCGCCGCTGCCTACCGTCGTCGTCTCGAGCGAACGGCCGGTAGTGACAGCGGCGGCAACCGGAGCCGTGACGGCGGCCGAACCGGCCGTACCCACCGTCTTCACGATCAGCGGGTGGTCAGTGATGCCGAGCACGAGGCTGGAAACGTCGTGATAGGTCGTGACAGGGCGTTCACCCACCAGCGGGTCATAAACGTTCACCGTGCTGAAAGTTCCGCCCAGGTTCACGGTCACGTTCTGGGCCGCCACGGTCAGGTCGCGGCTGTTGGAGTCGTCCCAGATGACCGGTTCGTTCCACAGCAGGATGTCAAAGTTCCCGTTCGCCTCCTGCATCAGCATATGATGGCCGGCGCTGGGCAGGTTGGACACGGTGTAGTTCAACGTTCCGGTCGTGAAGGTCGCGGCATCGGAGGCCGCGTCGCCGAGTATGGTGGTCAAGTTGTGCAGGGCAATGGCCGCGGGCTTCGCCGAGCCATCGTTGCGGAATAGGCCGTAATGCTGCTCCTGGTCGTTGTTCTGCGGGTCTGCGAACTCGTCCTGCAACTCGTACAGGAAGGTCCGCGCGATACCCTGCTGATGCGCGTCTAGCAGCAGGTTCAGCGTGTACTTAGCCTGGACGGTTTCGCTCACGCCCTGATTGCCCGGCCCTCCAGCATTGGTAGGCAGCCCCGTCTCGGTGAGGAACATGCGGTCGCTCGGCGTCAGGAGATTCGCCATGGCGACGTATTTCGCCAGATCGCCCGCGGGTGGCGTGCCGGCCGGGAAGTACACATGCGCATTGCCATAGTCGTTGGCCGCGCTGTTATCGCCGTAGCGGGTGAAGCCGCTGTCGGCTGAGGCCGCTACGGAGAAGCCGACGAGCGGCTTGTCCTTCAGCGCAGCGATCCCCTCCAGCCGCTGATTGATGGCCGCCTGCTGTGCCACGACGGCGTTCACGCCCGTCTGCCCATTATAGGTAATCGACGAGAAATTAACCTCGTTCGGGCCTTCGATCGTGGCGATGTAGGGGGCCAGCTTCGTCAGATTGGCGAACTGCTGGTCCAGCGACTCTCCCCGGTCACCGACCATCATGTCGAGCTTGATGCCGGCCTTCCCGAGCTCAACTAGCGGCGGCACCCAGCCCGACCAGGAAGCCCCATCACGAACATGATGCAGGCCCAGGTAGTCAAGCTTGGAGACGACGGACGACACGTCCCCATAAGGGGTATCGAAGTACCCCATATGCACATTGATGCCGAGAGAGTCGACAAACGTGCTGACGCGGGTGGGTGCGGTCGCAGAGGAGGACATTGAGGAGCTCACCAAAATTTGACCGGAAGGATCGTGTTATCACGAATCTGTTACCTCGCGTTCTCGTGATTCCGCAACGTTTAGTTGTGGGTCTGCTCGATTTTTTCCTCTGGTGGTTGCTCCTGGGGGGCGGAGGGATCGACCGGGGTAGCCCGGTTGCGTGCTGAAAAAAGCGAAAGCGCGCAGGATCCACGAAGCTCCTGAGGGGAGCAGCGCCTGCACCGCGCTGGCTCCAACCCCGGAGGTACCGGCTCAGCATTGTCGCGGGCGCCCCGGACTTACTGTGTCGGGGCCTCTTGACCGGCCCGTGAAGCTGGGAGGAGCAGGTCTAGATGGGCCAGGACGCCCGGCGCTGAGGAGGGCGATCACCTCCGTCCCAGGACTTCCTGACGACGCCAGCCACGCCGGGGCCCGGGCACTATGGCCTTCAGGACACAGTCACTGCGTGGCCTGCCGAATTTCGTTGGATCGGCAACTTGGGCGTTCTACACAGTCGAAATAACAACATCGCGAGCGAGTGCCGCCATGACACCCCGGCTGACGGTGGCCCCCTTTCGCCAGCATCCGGCCCGTTTTGACGTGCCGGGCCGGCGTTTGCTCTCCGTCCATTTCGACGATGTGAGCCCGAAGCAGGCGCTCGACCGCATCGCGGCACGAGATCCCCAGGCAACCTTCGCCTATGTGTTGGCGCCGCGGCCGGGCGAGTTGAGGGCGCTCGAGCGGAGGCCTGAGATGCGCCGCATCCAGAAAGATGCTTGGCTGTCGCTATGTGGAAATGCCGACCTTCGCAGCCTCGCGGCACAGCGCGGCGTGTCGCTGATGCCGACGACGGCCCAGGATCTCGCGGACCTGCTGTTCGAACGCGTGATCAAGCCCGATACGCCCGTCACAGTCGTCGGCGGTGCGCCTGGAACCGTTCAGTGCCTTCGCGCCAAGTTCGGCCTGACCCGGCTAGCTCATTGCCTGCCGCCCTCCGGCACCATCCGGGATGCCATCTCAGCCGAGGCCTGCTTTCAGTTCATCCGGGACAACCCGGCCCGCTTTGTCCTGATCTGCCGGAGTTCCCCCTGGCAGGAGATACTGGCGGCGCGGATCGCGGCCGATGGCCGCGCGACTGGCCTTGGGCTCTGCCTTGGCTCTGCCCTGGACGACATGGCCGGTATTAGGAGCCGCATACCCGCCTGGATACGTTCCGCGCGCTGGGACGTCCTGCGCCACATCGCCGCAAGGCGAACGGCGGTTGTCGGCGGGTCCTGGCGCAAGGGACTGGCGCAGGGGCGCTAACCGGAGGTATCGGCCGCAGCCCTGGCGAGCCCAGGGCGCGGTGCTTATCGCATCGCCAGTGCAGTGGCTCGGCCGCTGGTCCCAGCAGGCCCGGGTCCACGCAAGGCCATGGCCCAGGCTTGCGCGTCCACGCCTCGCCGCCTTGCCGGTACCGCGTACCCATTCGCCGACGGCCGCCTTCCCTGGCCTGGGTGCCCGCTGATCTTACTGACGTTCGTACGAGTGTCGGTAAGGGCGTACCCATTCGCCGACGGCCGCCTTCCCTGGCCTGGGTGCCCGCTGATCTTACTGACGTTCGTAAGAGTGTCGGTAAGGGCAGGTGGGTGGGATGGAGATCATCAGCGGGGTCGAGCGGCGTCGGCGTTGGCGGAC
>NZ_JBNBZS010000170.1:0-5546 GCF_049629625.1 Roseomonas chloroacetimidivorans
ATCGAAGCGGTGTCGGCTCCTGGACGATCTCCTGCGCAACCTTCTGCAGTTGCCGTTCGGGTTCAGTCGCCACTTCCTGATAGCGGCCGTGCTGCTCGGCCAGGGGTTGATCGGGTGCCAGCAAGGCTCTCACCTCTCTCCCTTACGGCGCGGACTCTTCCGGTTCCCAGCAGCACGGCGCGATGCGGCCAGGCTCTGCCATTGCTCATGATCCATCAAACGCTCGAACAGCCTTTCTCGGTCCTCCGCCGCGAGAGGGCAGATGCCAAGCAGAGTAGTGAAGGCGAGTCCCCGAGCAGCCAGCCAGCGAATCGTGGAAAGGTCAGGGTCGGTCGCCTCTTCTCGAATCTTCCGGATCTTCTCCGCCGCGCTCG
Organism: Roseomonas chloroacetimidivorans; assembly: GCF_049629625.1. Classification (NCBI taxonomy): domain Bacteria; kingdom Pseudomonadati; phylum Pseudomonadota; class Alphaproteobacteria; order Acetobacterales; family Roseomonadaceae; genus Roseomonas; species Roseomonas chloroacetimidivorans. The sequence goes on from NZ_JBNBZS010000170.1 coordinate 375, forward strand.
CCTGGACTACGGAGAGCAGGTTCGGATCCTCGGCAGCCGCCCCAAGGATCGCGAGCGCGACGGAATGTCGCATGGTGATCGCCTCACGCGCCGTGGCGATCTCGGCCGAGAGCAAAGCCTCGGGCGACCCCCCGCCAATTTCCAGGATGTGCTCTTGCGAGAAGATCTCAAAATACTCGTGCTGGTGCTCCAGGAGCTCGCGCAGCACCGCCTGCTTCGTGCGGAACTGGTGCATCAGTCCTCCCTTGCTGAGCCCGCTCTCACGCGCGATCGCCTCCAGCGTCAGACGCCCCGGCCCGTCCCGCTGGATGACGATCAGAGCCGCCTCAAGCACAGCGTTCCGGGACCGGCGTGACCGGGTGGGATTATCCAATGTGCAGCCTCCAGCTAAGGGGGATGGGCGATCCTCGGTATTGATATGTTGAATGGCCGGTCGCGCCCAGCCGCCCAGTGGTGAGTGTTTACTTCTGGTCCGGGGAGCTGTCGGCGCCAGCGACCGGGTACCTCACGCCTCTTCTACGCAGGCCTTTGGTCCACACGCTTGACATTAGTCGATACAAACCGGCCGGTTGGGTTGTAAAAGTGTGTCGAGCATGATCTGGGTTCATCAGGTTGAAGGACCTCCTGTAGTGGTCCCTGATCCGGGAGTGAAGGCGGTGAAGGGGTTCCTGATCATTGCCGTTGTGGCCATCCTGGCGGCTGGGGGCGCCTTTGCCTGTCAGGTGATCAAGTTAACGGAACAGCCCGACAGGCTCACGGCTACGAGAGGACTGGTAGTCTTCCGTGCCGAGCAGAGCTTCACACCTTCCCCATCGAATAGCTGCCGGTCGTCGATTTACCCCCGACCTCAGCCGTCCGCTCTGTCAGCTCTCGCACCAAGTGTCTCTCAAGTGTATCTGCGGAATCTAACAAGCTCTGGTGGGCCACTCCAAGCTCCCGAACCAACCACCGGTAGGAGCGAAGTACACCTGTGGCGCTGGCGGGATCACATGCGAGTCAGCGATCAAGGCGATTGGTATGAGTTATCGTGCGCGGTGATCAGCGTCTGCGATGTCTTCCCATACAGATGGGGTGGACGGCCCCAACGGCACCGGTGTGCCAAGATGCGGTCGTCAGAACCTGCAGCACGGGAGCCGCCCGCGATGAACATCAGCATGATTGGCATTGACACAGCCAAGTCGACCTTCCAGCTCCACGCCGTTGACGGGACAGAAAAAGTCCAGTTCAGGCGAAAGCTGCGGCGCGATGAGCTGCTCCCCTTTTTCGAGCAGCAGGCACGCTGCACGGTGGTTATGGAAGCTTGTGGTGCAGCCCATCATTGGGCCCGTGTCCTGAGTGGTCTTGGCTTTGAGGTGAAGCTGATCGCGTCCGAAGTGGTCAAGCCGTTCGTCAAGCGGGGCAAGAAGAACGATGCGGCTGATGCCGCAGCGATCTGCACCGCCGCGTCCCGTCCCGAGGCGAAGTTCGTCGCGGTAAAGAGCTTGGAGCAGCAGGGCGTCCTGGCCCTGCATTCGGCGCGGTCTCTGCTGGTCAAGCAACAGACCATGCTGGCCAATGCGATGCGCGGGCTGGCAACCGAGTTCGGCCTGGTTGTGCCGAAGGGCATGGACAAGCTCAAAGACCTGGTGGCGTTGGTGGAGCAGGATGAGAGCTTTCCAGAGCCTGCACGCGAGGTATTCGCGGGGTTACGCGAGCACTGTTGCGCCACGACGGACCGGATCGAAAACCTGGAGCGCCGGATCGTTGCACACGCCCGGCATGACGATGCCGCTCGGCGCCTGGCCACAGTCCCAGGCATTGGCCCGATCACTGCCTCGCTGCTGGCGGGGACGGTCGGAGGCACGATTGGAAGCTTCCCGAGCGCACGCCATTTCGCGGCCTGGCTGGGGTTGGTGCCGCGCCAGCACTCGACCGGCGGAAAACCGCGCCTTGGCAAGATCACCAAGGCAGGCAACCGGCAGATCCGAATCTTGCTGGTGCTCGGCGCCACCTCGATGGTGCATCGCGCCGAGCAGTGGAACAGTACCGCCGGAGCGTGGGTGCGGGGGCTGCTGGAGCGGCGTCCTGTTCGACAGGTGACGGTGGCCCTGGCCAACAAGATGGCGCGCATCGCCTGGGCGCTGATGACGCGCAACGAAGTCTACCGTGCGAAGGGAGGTGTCGCGCCGGTTACGGCAGCAACGGCGTGATGCGCGAGCGCGCATGGTAGGCCGCGGGCGCAAGCCCGCTCGATCCGGCAGCAAGCGCTGAACAGCGTGATGGGAAGAGCTGTGGTTAAGCAGTTTTAGGCAAAGCCGTTAAGAATCGTGTGCCTCGAGCACGCCGTACAGATTGGCGCCTAACACGCACGCGCACACCCATGATGGCCAGCGGCAGACGCCGCGCAGTAGGCCGGACATAAGGGCGCAGCTGACCGGATCTTCCCCGCACACGTCATCATATCCGCGCTTGAGGCTCTGCCTCGCCACTCGGTCCATCGCCGATAAAGGGCGGTGGCCACCTCTCCAGCCGACCCACGCTGTGGGTAAGTGGCCTGCTTGCGCTCTCCCCTTGATGGTCGCTTCGGAAAGCCAATTACCCCCACCAGAGCTATGGCCGAACCTGGGTGATGGCGGAGTGAGAAAGGCGGCGTATCGAGGTGGGTGGAAGCCTGCCTGAACCTCCCGAAGGAGCGATACGCCATGACGAGAGATACCACTGTAGTGCCACTTCGTCAGCCGGAGACGGTCGAGGATCCGCTGACGGCGGTGCTGAGGAGCGGGGCCCGCCGGTTGCTGGCCCAGGCCGTCGAGGCGGAGGCGGATTCCTTCCTGGCCAAGATGAAGGGGGAACGGCTACCGGATGGGCGCGAGCGGCTGGTGCGGCACGGGCATGGCCCGGAGAGGCTGGTGCAGACCGGGATTGGCCCGGTTCCGGTGCAGCGGGTCAAGCTGCGTGACCGTGGCGCCGGTGAGGAGGTGGGCAAAGGGGCAGGCGGTGAGCGGATCCGCTTCACCTCGGCGCTTCTGCCGCGCTGGGCGCGGCGGACGCGGAGCCTGGATGCCCTGCTGCCGATCCTCTACCTGCGCGGGGTCTCGATGGGCGACTTCCAGGAGGCGCTCGGAGCCTTGCTGGGCCGCGAGGCGCCGAACCTGTCACCCTCGGTGATCGGGCAGCCGCAGGCCGAGTGCATGTTGGTGCTGATCGGCGCCACCCCGGAAGGGAGGAAGGAGCTGCTCGGCTTTCAGGTCGGCCTGCGCGAGAGCGCACAGAGTTGGCGGGAACTGCTGGTCGACCTCAAGGCCCGTGGCCTGGTGATCGCGCCCGAACTGGCCACGGGCGATGGCGCGCTCGGCTTCTGGAAGGCACTCGAGGAGGTCTGCCCCGCCACCCGGCATCAGCGGTGCTGGGTGCACAAGACCGCCAATGTGCTGGACAAGCTGCCGAGGTCGGTCCAGCCGGCTGCCAAGGCCGACCTGCGCGAGATCTGGCAGGCGCCGGACCGGGCGACAGCGGAAGCGGCGATCACGACCTTCTCCGAGAAGTACGGGGCCAAATACGAGAAGGCGGCGACCTGCCTGCTGAAGGACCGCAACGCCCTGCTGACCTTCTACAACTTTCCCGCCGAGCACTGGGACCACCTGCGCACCTCGAACCCGATCGAGAGCGTGTTCGCCACCGTCCGGCACCGGACGGTGCGTACCAAAGGCGCGCTGTCGCAGGACACCGCCCGGCTGATGGTGTTCAAGTTGGTCATGACGGCTGCCAAGACCTGGCGCCGGCTGAAGGGCGAGAACCAGTTGCCCAAGCTCATCCAAGGCGTCACATTCCACAACGGCGTCGAGGTTACCAACACGCCAACGCAGCACGCCGCCTGATCACGGCGTCACCCAGATTCCGGCATAGCTCTGGCCTCCACCATCAGTCGGAACACAGCGGCTGGCCAGCCGGCAATCGTGGCGTGGTTTTTCCCACGCCAGAGCATCGGCCCTTTTCGCGTGAGAGTAGGTGAGAAAAGCGTTGCGCTCCTCGGCCATCCACATAAGTTCTTAGGCCCGTTCCATCTTACGCTTTGCGGCGTCGCGCAAAGCTGCTGTGACTGTTGCAGCGCCAGCAGGAGGGCCTTCAGGCGCGGAACTATTGAATTCAGGGATTCCGTAGGAAGCAACATGACTTCGGACATGGAGGGGACGGCTGACATTGCAGATTCCTTCCGGGACGTCAGAGCCGTCACGTCCTACCGGGCCGTCCGGCCGGGCGCCACGCCAGGACTATACAACTGGCGCCCGGCCTTCGGAGCGGCTGCGAACGAGAGGAGGAATAAGTACAGCCGCCATCCAGACAATAAACCGTCCGGAAGGTTTGTAAAGGGCGAAGCTCGTGCTAGGAATACCGCACGACCGATCAGGAACGGAAAGTTCCAATGGCACGTATCGCACTCGTCACCGGCGGCCAGCGCGGCATCGGGGCTGCCATCAGCGAGCACCTGCAAAGGGCCGGCCGAACGGTCGTCGCCTCCTATGCCGGAAACGACGCCGCGGCGCAGGCCTTCACCGAGCGCACGGGCATCCCGACCTACAAGTTCGACGTCTCGGATTTCGAGGCCTGCCAGGCTGAGATCCGGAAGATCGAGGCCGAGATCGGCCCGATCGAGATCCTGGTGAACAACGCCGGCATCACGCGGGACAACACGATGAAACGCATGGACCGCAAGCAGTGGGATGACGTGATCGACACGAATCTAGGCTCCTGCTTCAATCTCTGCAAGCTGGTCTGGGACGGCATGACGGCCCGCAAGTTCGGCCGCATCGTGAACATTGGCTCGATCAACGGCCAAGCCGGCCAGTACGGGCAAGTGAACTACGCCGCCGCCAAGTCCGGCATCCATGGCTTCACCAAGGCCCTGGCCCAGGAAGGCGCGCGCTTCAGCGTCACGGTCAACGCCATCGCCCCCGGCTATGTGGACACCGAGATGGTCCGCGCCGTGCCGCCGGACGTGCTGGAGAAGATCATCGCCCGCATCCCGCGCGGTCGCCTCGGCACCGCGGACGACATCGCCCGTGGCGTCGCCTTCCTGACGGCGGACGACGCCGACTTCATCACCGGCTCCACCCTCTCCATCAATGGCGGCCAGCACATGTTTTGAGGGAGGAGTGGGAGACATTTAGATGCTAGCCACCATGATCTCGGCCC
>NZ_JBNBZS010000171.1:0-5489 GCF_049629625.1 Roseomonas chloroacetimidivorans
GTCATGCCGTACTCGGCGCTGGCGTCGCTCATCCGCTCAAGCCGCCGCAGCTCCTTGCGGGCCTGCTGCTCGACCTCGGATGGCATGCGGGCCTTCGCGATGGCTTCGGAGAGCTCGGCCAGCTCCTGGGACTTGGCGTCGCCCTCGCCGAGCTGGCGCTGGATGGCGGCGAGCTGCTCGCGTAGCACGATCTCGCGCTGGCGCTCGTCGATCGCCGCCTTGGTCTGCTGCCCGATCTCCTGCGTCAGGCGCAACACCTCGATGCGTTGCGCGAGCAGGCGGGAGACCTTGTCCATGCGCTCTGGCAGGTCGACCGTCTCAAGGATGTCCTGCTTCTCCTCCGCCTTGATGTCCATGTAGGCCGCGGCGAGGTCCGCGAGCGCCGCCGGGGATGTCACGGACTGGAACATGTTGATCAGTTCGTGCGGCACCTGCGGCAGGAGTTGCAGTGCCTCCAAGGCTTGGTTCTTCAGATGCAGGAACCGGGCCTCGATCTCCGGTCCCTCTCCGCCGGGCTCAGGGATGTGCAGCACCCGGGCGACCGGAAAGGGCCACCCGGCCACGAACTCCGCGATCCGCGCGCGCTGCACACCCTGGCAGACGATGTGGTGCGATCCGTCTGGCAGCGTGACGTAGCGCACGACATTGGCCACCGTGCAGACCCGGTGCAGGTCATTGGGCCCGGGGGCTTCGACCTCCGGGTCCCGCTGCATGACGATGCCGATCTGCCGCTCCTCGCGCAGCGCCTGCTGAGCCGCCGCGACCGATGCGGGGCGGCCGATCGCAATGGGGGTGACAATCCCGGGGAACAGCGCTGTGCCGCGGACCGGTACCAGGATCAACGCCTCGGGCGGCACAGACGGCAGGGCTTGGTGCGGGGCGACCTCCACCGGGGCGGCGTCGGGCGCCGTTCGGATCCAGCTGGCGGGGTTCACGGCGTGACCCATTCTCATGCGAGCTTGCGCAGAACAATCATGGTGCAACCGTCCACGATGCCGCGGCGCGGCTGGTCGTAGTGCCCGGGCGGGAGCGGGATACGGCGCTCGAATTGACCCTGCGGCAGCTCAAGGCGATGGATGACCGCGTTACGCAGTTGGGGCGGCAGCGTGCGCCGGCCACTGACAACCAGCGTACCACCCTCGATCTCTACGCGGACCTGTTCCGGCGGGACGCCGGGGAGTGCGACCAGGATGATGAGTTCGCCCTCGGTCTCGATGACATCGGCCGGGGGCACCCAGACCGAGCCGCGCGAGCGGGCAGCGTGCAGGTCAAAGAGCTGAGCGCTGAGCCGCTCGGCACGCGCCAGCATCTCCACAGCTTCGGCGAACATCCAGTTTCGCGACGGACTTCCCGTGCTCATAGGCGCCTCGGTGCTGATAGCGTTGCCCCTGGTCCCGGCGTCGGTCGTCATGTCTTGCACAGAGAACTAGCGAGGAAGTTAGGAACTCGGTGCCGGCTCTCAAGGGTTCCGGCTCTGCGGCATGCTGGTAGAACAAGCCAGGAAGCTGGTGCCTTCATCCCCGGCTGCACGCCCTCCATCCGGCCTGGGTCAATCCGAGCCCAGGGGCTCAGGCCGACCCTTGAAGAACACATACACCTCTGTGCCTGGAAACCCGGCGCTCGTTACTCCGCTTCTGGCGCCACCGTGTCGGCCATGGTCGCACCGCGACGTCCCATGGGCTGCTCCGGTCCTTCGGTGGTGTCCCTCTCGGTCTGCCGCTCCATCTCCGCGTCCAGTTCAGCCCCCGCCAGCACGATTGCCGCGGAGATCCAGATCCAGGTCATGAAGCCGATCGCGGCGCCGAGCGAGCCGTAGGTCTCGTTGTAGCTGCCGAAATGGGAGACATAGAAGGAGAAGCCCGCGGAGCCGAGCAACCAGGCGACGGACGCGAAGGCTCCGCCCCAGCTGACCCAGCGCCACTTCGCATCGTCGCGGCTTGGCCCGTAGCGGAAGAGGCAGGCGAGCAGGAAGGCGACCGCAACCAGCAGCAGCGGCCAGCGCAAGAGGCGCAGAAGAAGGTCGGCCGTCGGGCCAAGCCCGACGACGTTGAGGATCACGGGCACCGCGATCACGGCACCGATCGCCAGCAGCGCGAACAGGATCGCGCCCAGCGTGAAGGCCAGCGTGACCGCGGTGAGCCTGACGAAGCTGCGCTTCTCCTTTTCCTCGTAGATGAGGTTCAGCGTATCGAAGGCGGCCTTGGTCGCGGCATTCGCACTCCAGAGCGACACGGCCAGCCCGATCACCAATCCGGCACCGAGGGTGCCGCGCCCCTGTGCCGCGACACGCTGAACCTGCTCCTCGATGATCTGCATGCCCCCACTCGGGACCACCCCCGACAGCGCGGCGAGGTGCCTGGCGATATCCCCCGGGTCGGCGAAGAGGCCGTACAACGAGACCAGCGCGCTGAGCGCCGGGAAAAGGGCAAGCAGAGCATAGAAGGTGATGCCCGCCGCCTCGGTCAGCAGCCGGTCCTCCGAGGCCTGCTGCAGGGTGCGGCGCAGGATGTCCCACCAACCGCGGGCGGGGATCTCCGAGGGGGTATCCGCGGTTCGGCCGCGGTCTCCGCCACCCCGGCGGAACGTGGTGGCCCTGCTCCGCCGGGTGGGAGCCTGACCCGCGGCCGGGCCCTGGGCCAGGCGGGGCGACTCTTCCTCCCGGAAAAGGCCTGCGGCCATGAGGCCGATCGCAGCAATGATCATGGCACGAAGTGGGCCAGGCCAGCTCTGTCTCGTCTCCATGAACTCCTCCGGCGTGCCTTGCTCCTCGGTTTGGCATCTGCCCCGTGTAACCCGCGCTTGCCCCGTCCCGCGGGAGTGGCCAGCATCCCGCAAGGACTGCCCGGCAGGGTCTCCTCCGCCGCCGAGACCGTTCCGGGAGAGCTTGCCCGCTCCCGGAACTCGCCGCTCTGCAGCACTCAGGCTCAACCCTCGTTGCTGGGTGACTGCACCGCGACGAAGAGGCTCTGCCCGTCCCGCAGCAGCCGGAGCGCCACGGCACCGCCATTCGCCCGCGCAGCCTGGCGGATGGCGCTCACCACCGCGTCCGGATCATCCACCCGCCTGTTGCCAACGGCCGTGATGATGTCGCCTGGGCGTAGCCCTGCCTCGGCCGCCGGGCTGCCTGGCCGCACGCCGGCGACCACGGCGCCTTCCGTGCCGGGCGGGATCTCGACCCCGGCCCGCCGCGCCTCCTCTACTGTCGCGAGCGCGATGCCGAGCCGCCCGCGGCTCCTGGTCCCCTCCTCCTCGCTCTCCACCTCACCCGCCTCGCGGTCCTGCAGAGCGGCCACGCGGACGGAAAGCTGCCGGTCCTCGCCGTTCCGGCGCGCAGTCAGCGTCGCCTCCGTGCCAGGGCGCAGTCCGGCGACGGCGCGGGCCAGGTCGCGGGGGGAACGCACGACCTGGTCGTTCACCGCCGTCACCACATCGCCGGGCTGCAGCCCGGCGCGCGCGGCGGGGCTGTCCGGCTCCACCTGGGCGACGAGCGCACCCTCGGGCTTCACCAGGTGCAGCGCGCGGGCCATGGTCGCATCGACCGGCTGTGTCATCGCGCCGATGTAGCCGCGCTCGACATGGCCGTTCTGCTTCAACTGCGCCACCACGCTCTTCACGAGATTGGAGGGAATGGCGAAGCCGATGCCGATCGAGCCTCCGGAGGGGCTGAAGATCGCGGTGTTCACGCCAATCACCGTACCGTCCAGCGCGAAGAGCGGGCCGCCGGAATTGCCGCGATTGATGGGCGCGTCGATCTGCAGGAAGTCGTCATAGGGCCCGCTGTGGATGTCACGCCCGCGGGCGGAGAGGATGCCGGCCGTCACCGTGCCACCCAGCCCGAAGGGATTGCCGACTGCGATCACCCAGTCACCCGGCCGGGCCCTGTCGGAGTCGCCAAGGTTCAGAAAGGGCAGCGGCGCGCCGGCATCGACCTTCAGCAGGGCGAGGTCGGTGCGCGGGTCGCGGCCGACGATGCGGGCCGGCAGCTCGCGCCCGTCATCGAGCGTCACCTTCACCTCTGTCGCGCCATCCACCACGTGGTTGTTGGTGACGATGTGGCCGTCGGCATCCACGATGAAGCCGGAGCCGAGTCCCCGCACCTGCCGCGCCGGAGCGTCATCCCCATCGCCAAAATAACGGCGGAACATGCGGTCCTGCGGCGAGCCCGGCGGGAAGGGTGACATGCCCGCCTCGGCCTCGGTGCGTGCGGTCATGGTGATGGTCACGACGGCCGGCCGGACCTTGGCGACAAGGTCACCGAAGCCGGACAACGCGACCTGAGGGGCAGCCAGGGCGGGCGCGCCCGGCTGCGTCTGGGTTGGCGCCGTGTTCTGGGCGAAGGCGGGAGCGGGTCGCCAGCCGGCGGCATCGATGACCGCCGTTCCGGCGAGCAACGCCGCCGCAAGCACCGCGCCGCGGCGGCGGCAGGACGATGGGCTCATTCTGCGTGATCCTCCGTGTTTGGGGGCGAGTGATGCCCTGCCGCGACGGGACGCAGGCTCCAGAGCCCCTCAAGGGCCGATATGACCTTCAGCTTCGCCTCGTCCGGCAGGGCCTGATTGAGCGCGGCGCAAAGCAGCGAATAGCGGCGCCGAGCCTCGTAAAGCTGGTCGACCAGCGAGAGCACGACGGGTAATGTTTCCTCCTCGACCTTCAGATCAGTCCGCAGTTCGTGGATCAGCCTGACCCGGGCGACGTCGATCTCGCGGAACAGGTAGTGCCCGGGTGTGCCTTCGGCATGCAGCCAGGCGTTCTCGATCCACTGCTCGACCTCGCTCCGGTCCAGTCCCACGACCGAGCGGCACAGGGCTTCGATGGTGATCATGATTCCCCCGTCATCGCGCGGCGCGGGTTCGTGGAGTGGCGCGGCGCCCACTCCCGCAGAAAGTGCTCGAGATCCTGATCAACCTCACCGAGCACGATCTTCAAGGTGACGTATTCATCGCCGGCAGGCCGACCGGCATGGGCCGGCACGCCCTTGCCGCGCAATCGCAGCTTTGCACCCGTGTCGGACCGCTTGGGGACGGTCACACTGACGTTCCCGGTCGGCGTCGGGACCGTGATCTTGCCGCCCAGGACGGCCTCCGCCACGGTCACCGGGACCTCGATATGCACGTCGTCACCGTCCCGTCGGAAGAACGGGTGCGGAGCGACCTGGATCTCGATCAAGGCGTCCCCGGCAGGCCCGCCATTCAGGCCAGGGCTTCCCTGCCCCTTGAGACGCATGACCTGCCCATCCTCGATGCCGACGGGGATACGGACCTCCAGGCTTCGGCCGTCCGGCAGGGTCAGCGTCCGGCTCGCTCCCCTGATCGCATCGAGGAAGTCAACCGTCATCCTGTACTGCTGGTCCTGGCCCCGCATCCGGACATTCGGCCGAGCCCTGCCCTGCGCAGTCTGGCCGAAAAGATCCGAGAAGATGTCGCCGAGATCCTCTTCGCTGAATCCCGATGCGAAGCCGGCCTGCGGTCCGGCACCCGGCCGGTAACGGG
>NZ_JBNBZS010000172.1:0-5436 GCF_049629625.1 Roseomonas chloroacetimidivorans
ATCTCGGGTTCATTCAGCAGCACATAGCCTCCCCAGTACCTCTCGAATTCCAGGAAGCGCGGCGGTTCGGTATCGATCTTGCTGTAAACGTTGTACTGCTTGGTCCATAGCGTGTTTGCAGGGTTCAGGTTCTCGAAGTTCTGGACCAGCCAGGCACCGTCGAACAGGCCGTTGCCAATATCGCTGGCCCAGGCGGTCAACCATGTGCCGCCCAGCAGACCGCCCGAGTAGCGCATCGGGTTACGGCCCCGCTCACCAGCCCAGAAGGAAACGGGCGTTCCAGCGACGAGCAGCGGCCCGAATTCTTCAGGATGCGTCGCCGCCGCCATCAACAGTTGCCACCCGGCCTGGCAGTTGCCGATCACCACTGGCAGTCCCTCAGCCTCGGGGTGCAGGCTGACAACATGCGACACGAAGGCGACCTCGGCCCGCATCACGTCCTCGACGGTTTGCCCGGGCTCTGGACGCGGCAGGAATCCAACAAAATAGCAAGGATGGCCAGCCCTCAGCGCGACACCGATCTCGCTATCGGCCTTGAAGCCGCCGATACCCGGCCCGTGCCCGGCGCGGGGATCGATGATGATGAAGGGCCGTTTGCGCAAGTCAGTCGGCGTGCCCTCGCCTGCCGTGATGCGCGACAGCATATAGTTGACCGGACGGGGAAGACTCTTGCCATCCAGCACCACCTCCGCGGAGAAGTGCAGCACATTGGGTGCTTTCTCGGCCATGTGTCGGTGGTATTGATTGCCACGCTGACGAAGTACATCAAGGAAGAGGATCTGGCGCTGCCAGGCGTCCATCGCGTATTCGGCAGCGGATTGCCAGATTGTCCAGGGAGCGTCCCAGCTGACGGGAAAGGAATTGACCGAACTGCTCATGCATTGCCTCGCGCACGTCGGATCCATGCCGCAAGCCAGCAGCATGGCAGGCGCGGCGGAGCCACGCCCTATGCCCGGAAAGCTACTTGGTGGTGTTCGGCGCCGCCCTGTTGGCCACTTCCGCCAGCAGGGATGCGTTGGCGTCCTGAAGCTTCTCGGAGAGCTCGAGAAGATTGCGAGCATTCAGTGTCGCGCCTTGAAGGAACGCGCCCATGACCTCGGTTTGCGCGGCAAGAAGCTGGCCGGGTTCCCTGGCGTTGATCAGCTTTTGCACGGCAGCGCCAAAGCGGCCCTGCACTTCGGAAACAATCTCCAGCTCTCGCCGTGCCGCATCGGCGACAATCGCTTGCGACTGCTGGGTAGCGTGCCACAGCGGCTGCAGACGAGGTGCGATCGCATCCCAAGACAGGTTTGGCACGCCACTCATCTTGGGGGGTAAGGAAGTGGACATGGAATGATCCTTCGATGATGGGAGAAGAAGCAGATGCCAAGGAGGCTGGTGGCCCTCTGACCAAGGGACGGTGACACGAGTGCTTAGCCTAGCTCGCAGCCGAGCGCCCGCCATTCATCAAACCGTCCGGCCGGCTTGTAAAGTCTCTGTTCAGGTCCGGCAGGGCAATCTCGTCCGGTTCCCCAAGGCGACCCGCGGGGATCTGCGCGCGAGAATCGATCTCTCGAGTACATCCTGTGGCATGGCCCGCACCATGTCCGTGGCGGTATAGCCAGCACAGATGGCATTAACGGTGATGCCCCTCTTCGCATTCTCCTGCGCCAGGACCTTCGTTGGCGTCTTCGCCCAATCGGGACTGGCCGAGGATGCGGACGTAGCAACCTCCGGCGGGGCAAGCATGAACCCGGCTTTCGATGGATCCACAGGCATGGCAGATCGCTCCCCTGCATGGTTCAGCAGCGCTGCTACCAGCTCGCAAACCGGCCGAGCATGATTTATATCAACCACCGTTGATGCCGTGCAAGACCCTCGCCAAGATCCGGCACAAGCAATGGGCTACAAGGAGCGCCATGCCTCTGAAGTTGGACGTCGAGAACCGTGGGCAGGATACGCGCCGCCGTATCCTGGAAGCTGCGATGCTCCGCTTCGCGCAGCACAGCTACGAAGAGACGAAGTTGCGCGACATCGCGGCCGATGTTGGCGTCGACGTCGCTTTGGTGCACCGGAGCTTCGGCTCCAAGGAGCGGCTCTTCGAGGAGGTGGTGAACATTGCCTTCGAGCCGCAGCGGCTGTTCGCGGCAGACCGCGGCGAACTGACGGCGCGCCTGACCGCCAGGATCCTGGAACCAAGCCTCGACCAAGCCCTACGGGTCATTGATCCACTGGATATCCTGGTTCGCAACCTCCTCAGCCGTGAGGCGATCCCGCTTCTTCGCGATGCCATTGCCAAGCACGTCGTTGTTCCGCTGGGACCAAAGCTTGATGATCCGTCGCAACAGCGCGCTGCGTTGCTGGCCGCGTGCCTTGCAGGGATCAGCATCTTCCGCCACGTGCTGCGGGTCGAGCCTCTCCTCGATGGAGCCGATGAACGACTCGGGGGGCTGATTGCCGATATCATCGATGTCAGCATGGGCAGTCCGCCAGCTGTCCATCGGCGGTCTTCCGCAAAGCACGAGCCTGCGGGCCTCAAGAAGAAATCCAGGCAGCGGAGTTCACCCTAGCCTAACCTCCTCCGAAGCACGTCCCATACAGGGGCTGTCGTCAGTGCAGTCTCCTCACGTGAAGAAGCGCGCCTGTATCTGTCGGAGCGGCCTCGTCACATCCGTTCCTGATCATCGCGTTCCATGAAGGCCATGTCTCCGCCAGATCGCGAGATCTTTCCCTCTCTCTGGCACACGTCGTTTCACACGGTCCCCAAGGGGATTGATGCGAACCGATGCTCCTTCCTGCTCCTCTGCCTGGGGTGGCCGGATGTTCCTCCGAAGGTGCGCGGGTCGCGCGGGGGTCCTCGGTCGGCATGAAGGCCGTCGACATGCAAGCTCGCGCCGGAATTCCCGAATCGCCATGGTCGCTCCCACCGGATCAACGACGATCTTGTCCGCAGGCTTGTCCGTGAGATCGATCTCGTCGAGGCGCGAGGGAATGCTGTGGAGCCAGCGCTGGGGAGCCTTATTCCGAGGAGGACGCGCCCGGCGACTGCGGTGAAGGCCGCACGCCATCGATACCCTCCCAGATATTGCCTGGCTCAGGCTGCAAGGGTTCTAGCGGCCGCTGAGGATCCAGGATCTGTCTGACGGTGGGATGGTTCAGGTTGGTCGTGCGTCCCCCAGTTCCAAAAGAACCACCAGCGCCGTTTGAGCATCCGGCCAGGCAGATCAGAAGCAGAGCAGCCGTCAAGGCGTTCCGCAAAGCGCGATGTGCTGATGGCAGTGTCACGCCCCCTCCGGATGTTGAATGCCCCTGTTTGGAACCAGCGCCCATCATGCCCGGGGATCACTCGGGCGAGAGCGCATGGCCGGCCAGCACGACGCGGCTCGAAAGCGCGGTCCTGACGGCGCTGAGCACAAAGGAAGCCGCCTCCCGTAGGCCGTCACCAGGTGTGACCGCCCCGGTGGCTGCCATTTCGGCGTAGACGCTGGCGAAGCTGGCACAGCGTCGTCGTTGAACTTGCCTGCAGCATCCACGCCAGAATTGTCGAGCAGGATAAGATTGGCGGAAGACCTTCCGCACAGGCTCATCGACATCTGTCTTTCCACCCGCTGACGCGCCCTGGAAAGCCGGCTCGAGATAGACAGGACCCGGTCGCCGCGGGAGACCAGCACGGAGAATGGCCCGGAGCCTTTCCCATGTGCCAGCCGTGCCGAGGCAATCGTTGCAAGCCCTATTTCGTCGTCCTGAGAGCAAGGCCAAAGCTGGCATAAGCACAGCCCTGGATCAGAAGATCGATGGCCAGGAACAGCCCGACGACCCAGAGGCTGTTCACGGGCCAGCCGGTCGCGATGAGAAGGCCCGTCAGCATTGTCAGGACGCCGCTGACAACGAACCAGGCCTTGTCACGACCGGCACTGCTGTCGAGGCCGACCCAGAGACGCCCGGCGCCTGCCACCAGAAGAGCCACGGCGACGAAGAGCGTGGTGACCGTGGAAGCCAGGAGCGGGTTTGCAATGACCAGGATCCCGGCAGCCGTATAGAGCAGCCCGGACAGCATCCAGGCCCAGAATCGGCGTGACTTCCTGCCGCGAATGGCCAGCAGGATGTGCGCGACGCCTGCCGCCAACATGAGAATGCCCAGCATGAAGATCGTTGCCAGGGTCGTCATGAAGAGATTGGCGAAGGCCACCAGGCTCAGCAGCACCAGTCCGATCCCAAAGGCAACGAACCAGAGCCAGTTTGACCGAATCCGTCCCAAAGCGCCTTCAAGGCTGTGCAGATCGCTAACCGTGGCCATGCCCGCATCCTTCTGTTGTCGATCGGCGATGAGCGTCTTCGTTCAGGCTGTAGTGTGAAACCCATTGTCGGCGAAGATGACGGAGCCGGAGAGCGGCGCGCCAGCCCCACTTGCTAGAAAGGCCGCGATTCGGCCGATCTCGCCGATACTGACAAGCCGGCCGGCGGGGGTGCGGTCCCGCACCTTGTCGAGCAGGGCGTCGAAGCGATCGATGCCGGATGCTGCCCGCGTCTTGATGGCGCCGGCGGAAATGGCATGGGCACGGATGCCTTGGCTGGCGAGGTCGGCGGCGATGTAGCGAACACTGGCCTCCAGCGCCGCCTTGACCGGCCCCATGAGGTTGTAATTCTCGACCACGCGGTCCGCGCCGTAGAAGCTCACCGTCAGGAGGGATCCGCCCTCACTCATCAGCGGCGCGGCGAGCCGAGCCATGCGGATGAAGGAATGGCAGGACACGTCCATGGCCAGGGCAAAGCCCTCAGCGGAACAGTTAACCACGCTCGTTTGCAGATCCTCGCGGGGTGCGAAGGCGATGGAATGCAGCAGGAAGTCCAGCCGGGGCCATGCCTGCTGAACAGCCTCGAACACGCTTTCCAGTTGGCCGGGGATCCGGACATCGCAGGGCAGGAGGAGAGGCGCCCTCAGGGCCTCGGCGAGGGGCTGTACGAAGGGTTTCGCCTTGTCGTTCAGGTAGGTGATTGCCAGCTCAGCCCCGGCCTGCCGGAAGGCCGTGGCGCAACCGGCCGCGATGCTGTGTTCATTGGCGACACCAATCATCAGGCCGCGCTTGCCGGTCAGGTCGACAATCGGGATTCTGGGTTCCGCCGTCTCCATGGGCGCACATTACCCTCTTGCCCCTGGCGGTCAACAGGGGTTGACTACGCACGAGCGGTAACTGTGCGGGTGCCATCCGCTCAGCGGTGGAGGGCCGGACAATCGGCAGGCAGATCCAGGCGGCCAAGCCGCGCCAGGAAGGCAAGCCGCTCGTGAGAGCAGCAGACAGTCAATTGAGACAGGTCAGGCGTGGTCCTATGCCCTGGCGGAAACTGATGGGGCCAAGCCTGAATGGCAATGACAGCAAACCGTAAACGCCTGTTGCTGGTGGTGTTCGCTGTGATCGCCGCCGGCGGAGGCTACTTCGCTTGGAAAAAGCTGGGCAG
>NZ_JBNBZS010000173.1:0-5377 GCF_049629625.1 Roseomonas chloroacetimidivorans
GTCCACAACGCCCACCGCATCGAACTCCGCGGAGAAAGCATGCGACGCATCACCGCCAGACGCGCCACGACCACCGAAACGCTTGACGCCAGAGAGCCTTCCTGAACCATAACCCAATCGGCATGAAACCTGCCCACGATGCCGTGGAATTCGTGCCCACGATCGCCTGGAACTGCTGCCCACGATCACTGGAATACGCACTCCGGGCCGGTACCGACGCGGGACTGCGCGGGTTCCGGTGCGGTCGGCATCGCTGATCCGCACGTCGATGAGGCGCGTCGACTGGGCACTAAAGCCCTGTCCGACTGGCGATTTTTGTCGAATTCCGGTAGATCGCTCATCAGAGCGCTGCGATGGTCCTTGCGAAAAACGAGCGATGCCGGAGCCGTCCCGGCCCTGCGCACCTGACCGCGCCACGGGTCTGATCGACACCGGACATGATGCCGTGACATGCCCCAAAGGGCCCGATCTTCACCGAGAAAAGTTGCTAAATCGTAATGATTTCGCCTGCGGGGCCGTTCTGCCGCTGGCCCTGGTGGCATAAGCTTATCCGGATGGGGTTATCCGGAACGGGGGAACGAACCTCCCTGAGGGCTATGAGCGAGGAGAGTCGCTCCCAGGGGTGAGGCACCACACAAATACGAAGCTTGTCGCAAAAAACGGGCGCGGTGTTCATGAGGGAGGTCGACCGAAGGAGAGTCGACCATGCCCAGCATATCGTCCACCGAAATTCCTGTCTCGGAAAGCAAAGTGCCGGAGGGGGCGATCACCACGCCCCCCAGCAAGAAGGCCGCACTGGCCTCTGTAGCCGCATTGGCCATTCAGGCGATGCAGCGCTGCAGCAAGATCCTAGTCCAGCACGAGGACGACCTGAAGACGGCCCTGATCAGGACGGCCGACGAGATCGTCACGACGATCCGCGACATGCCGCAGCTGGAGCAGGACCAGGTCTGGATGAGGGCGATCTCAGACAGCCTCATCCCTGACCGCCGGGAAACGCGCAGCGGGGTCGCCGCCCTTGTCGCGATCGCCTTCGGCCGCGCCGGCTACTCCTCGTCAGCCATGAGTCAGATAAGGGCGGTCATCGCCCACGCTATCGAGGACGAGGTGACAGTCGCGTCCCTCGCCGGCAAGGGCTCCATCTGGGCCGCCTACAAGGCCCTGCGTGCTCCTGACATGGGACGGCTTCCATCCCCGCCTCTCTGCCACCTGCGCCTGGACAGCAAGGAGGCTGCCCGGGCTGCATCCGAGGGCATTATGTTCCGCCTCGAGGGCGGTCCGGAGCAGGGATACCGCCTCGTGGCGTGCGGCTCCGCCCTGGAGCCTCCGGCTGCGGGGCCGGTGATCGATGGTGACGCCGAGGAGGTGGCGGCGGACGTCGAAGCAACACCGGCCGAGCCGGCCGAGGAGCAGCCGTGGTTCTGCACCGCCCCGTTCACGGTCAGCGGGGTCTCCGCGAAGGCCGACGAGAGAAAGCTCCTCGAAGGATCAGCAACGTCCGAGAAGGCGGTCGACCCCAACACCAGCAAGCCGGTTCTCGTTTGGACTCTTGAGCGCGATACGCCCGAGGTCCGCGCCGTCATCGCGGTGCATGACCCGCAGCCCTGGCCTCGGCCGGAGGTCGCGTGACATGAGGCGCCCCGACCGCCCCGAGCAGTTCATCCGCGTCGAGACCCTCGCGCGTCAGCCCAGCCCTCTCAAGTCCAAGAAGGGCAAGGCAGTCGAGCCTGCCTGGTCCATCCGCGACATCCTGGGCGAGGTGACCCGCCAGCCGGGCCACCACCCGCACGTCCCAAACCCCATGCCGCCGGTCCTCCTCCACGGCCACTCCCCTAAGCAGGTGGTCGAACTCGCGGAGGGGCGCGCGGGGGAGGCGCGCGACGCGCTCGGCCGGCACGTTCGAATGGACGCTCCCATCGCCGTGTCCTGGGTGGCCAGCTATCCCCTCACCTGGGAGAAAGTCCGCGCTTCACCGGAGGCCACCGCCGTCTACGAGGCTTGGCGCGATCGCAGCGTTGAATTCTTTGTCCAGCGGACCGGGGGACTGATCGACAGCATCCTCCTCCACGAGGACGAGCCTTATCCGCACCTGCACGGCCTCGGGGCCGTGCCCCTCGTTCCGGGCCAGACGAAGGCCGGCGAGGCCATCCGGCGTCTGGAGATCGGCGCTCTTGATCCTGCGCGAACCGCGCGGGACCAGGCCAAGCGGGCCGGCAAGTCGGGCGGCGAGGCCGCCAGTGCAGCCTACCGCAACCTTGCCTTCGCCTACAGCGTGGCGGTCGGCCTCGACAGTGGCCTGCGCATGCCCGGCCTCGAGGGGTGCGGCCGGCGCCGCCTTCCTTCTTCGGCCTTCAAGGAGAGGCGTGCGCGGGAGGGCGCCGCCGGGCCGGCGAGGACGCAGGGTCTTCCTGATCTCTCGGCGGATCGGATGCTGGTAGCCCAGGCCGCGCTTGCCCGTCTTCGGGTCATCCCGGACCTGCGGGCCCCGGTCGAGCGGTTCTCCCCCGAAACCGGCTTTGTCGACCTCCTGCCGGTGGGGACGGTGGAGCGGGGTCGCGTGCTCGCCCCCTTGCTGCGACAGCGGGAGGACGACCACGCCGATGCGGCAGCCCAGGCCCTCCTCGACGCCCAGGCCCGCCGCCAGGTCGAGGCCGAAGCGGCCATCCGCCGCGCGAAGGAAGCGGAAGCCCGGCTGGCGGTGGCCGAACCGCGGGCGGCACGTCTCGATCAACTCGTCGAGGCCCTCGGGGCCATCGGATCTGTCCCGCGCCGGATCGCGGACGCGCTCGAACCCCTGGCGCCGGTGGCGGCGGGGTTGGTCCTGCGTCTGGAGAGGACGTTGCTGGGCGCGAGGAACGGCCAACAGGCCGCTGAGGACGCGACGAAGCGGGAGCGGGAGCGGAACGCCCGTCTGGCGGAGGAGGTCGCCGCGGCGAAGAAGGTCCGGGACGAGGTTGAAGGACGCTGGCGCGACCTGAGGAGCGTTGATGAGGCCGAAGATGAGCTGGGCGGGCGGCTCGGCAGGATGGCCGCCGCGCTCCCCCGCACCGTCGACATGATCCGCCAGGGCCTCGCCGCCGCGGGCAAGGTCGCTGACGGCCTGAGGACCATCATCGCCGATCTTCGCGAGGATCTGGCCAATGAACGGCACCTGCGGACCGAGGCGGAGCGGCAGTTGTCAGAAGCGCGAAACGACGCGGAATCGGGGACTGAGGCGGTCCAGGCCCTGAAGGCCATCCAGACGGCGGACACCCTCGGTGCGGGCCAGGGATCGCCGCCGGTGCTCGTCGCGTTGGCGCGCCACGCGCCGAACCTCGTGGCTGGGGTCCGGATGCTGTTGCGGCGGCCGGCGAGCGCGGATGCCGGCCTCGCGGAAGGGCGCCGCCGCCTAACCGAGATCGAGGCCGGGGGCACCGTGTTGTCGTTGGCTCCGGACGGCACGCTTGACCAAGCGGGCATCACCGCCGCCCGACAGGAGCACCTGGTCGGCCACGAGGCCGTCCTCACCCTCCTGGTCCAGAAGCGCCGTGACGAGGAGAGGCTCGCGGCCGCCCAGACGCGGACGGCAGAGTTGGAGACGACCCAGCGTCAGACGGCGCAGGAGGTCGAGAAGATCGCCCGAGCTGTTCCGGCCAGCATCTCCGGCGCCACCACCCTCGAGCGGATCCGAAACGCCATCGTCGCCCGCGGAGAGGCTCAGGTCGGTCAGCGCCCACCTGTCGGCACATCGGGCTCTGCGAAGACCGCCACCACCACCCGGCCGTCGCTCCACCAGCAGATCGTCGATCGCGCCATCGATGACGCCCGCAGTGGGCGCCAGGACATGGCGGGCCTGCCCCGGAGTCCGGAGACGCTGAAGTTGTACCAGGACGCCCGCCGGCAGATCGCGCGTCGCGCCGACAGCCTCGAGATCCTCAAGGATCCGGCCGAGCGGGCGCGCTTCTCGCGCGCCGTCATCGGCCCGGCGGTCTTCGACCGCTTGGCGATGCTCGCTGCCGCCCCGCCAGAGAGGTCGCAACGGACCCACGGGACACCGTCGGCGGCAGCCCGTGCCAGGAACCACAACCAGTCCAGGTCGGCGTCACCGACCATCAACCATTAGGAGAAACATCGTGCTTTCCACACAAGACGTGCAGAACTGCAACGAGTGCGCCTTCTGGCATCCCCTGGACGACCGCCGCAGCCGCGGCGAGTGCCGCATCAGGCTGGCCGAGCCACGGCTGAACGAGAAGGCAACCAGTTCCAGGCGGCGATGGCCGCAGACGGATCCTCTCGACACTGGCTGCAAGAGAGGAAGGATCCACGTCGAATCCCTGCCGACGGCCTGCGTCAGCTGCAAGTGGTGGCTGCAGACCGGCGCGGCGGACGGACGAAGGTTCGGCCAGTGCCGAGGCGGGTCGAACGAATACGTCGGGTCCACGGAGAAGGCTCCCGCCGGAGCCAAGTGGCCTACCGCCCCTGAGGACCTGTGGTGTGGGGATGGTGAGGCGATCCCTCCCAAGGAGGAGGACTGAGTACCGGTTCCAGTTCCGGTTGGGGCTGATCATTGATCAGCGGTACCAAGTCGCTGGTGGCTCAGGGCGAGATTCCGTCGTCGCCGACCCTCGCGAGCCCGAAGTTGGTGAAGACGGGGGCTGGCCGGTCCAGCCCCCGTCTCTTTCAGGTACCCTGCGCCGCGTCGTGCTCCTCAGCTGTGGAAGTGATGGACGTCCGACACCGGATCACGGCCAGCGCCGCCTCGCGGAACAGGGCGAGGATGTCGGTTCGCCCGGTCGGTACGGCGTCGAGCTCGGCCCTCGAGAGGAGGTGCGGCATCCCCTCGGACGTGAGGAGGGTGGCGAGTTCCATCCCCGTCCCGATCCCCATGCAGCGGCTGCTGCGGTATGGGGCAGCAGTGTCCACCAGAAGCAAATTTTCGAAATAAAAAACAGTGATTTACATCAAGCTCGACGACCGGAGCGATCTTGTCGGAGGTGGGCAGAGTTGCCGCAGGCGCAGTCCTGAGTTTGCTGCGGAACCTGGCGCGGGCGCCAGGTTTCGCGTGGCTAACCTCTAGAGAACAAACAGCGTAGCCGCTCGATCAACGGCCGGGTCTGGCCGATAATGGAACGTCCGCTTCCATGTGCAGTGTCCAAGCAAGCGGCCATATGTGGCAGGCAAAGCTCAACCGCTTGGGTAGTCGGCCCCCACACCAGTCCATTCCTGGAAGATAACCCGTAAAGCAAAGCCTACTCGGCCAGCTTGGCGCGCGCGCGGTCACATGCAGTGCTGGCGTTATTGATCGCGTCGCCATGCGCAAGTGCCCAACCGCAGAGCGCCTCGAAGGGCTGACGCAGAGAGTGCCCCAGCGGCGTAATGGCGTATTCCACGCCGATCG
>NZ_JBNBZS010000174.1:0-5349 GCF_049629625.1 Roseomonas chloroacetimidivorans
CGGCGAGCGTCCGGCGGTCTCCGGCATAGGTCAGCTTGTCGATCACCAGCACCTCGTGGCCGAGGTTCAGGACGAGGTGGCGGACCAGGGCCGATCCAATGAAGCCGGCTCCGCCGGTGACAACGACGCGCATGGGACAGGATTTCTCAGAATGCGTCAGGGAGATCGCGAAGACGGGGCTGGCGGCTGTCCTTGTCGGAGAGGACGGGACCATTGGTAAGCTCGGGCCAGGGCAAGGCCAAGTCCGGATCGTTCCAGGCGATACCCCGGTCGCACTCGGGCGCGTAGTAGTCGGTAACTTTATAGGCAACCTCAGTGTCGGGCTCGAGCGTGATGAAGCCGTGCGCAAAGCCTTCAGGCACATAGAACTGCTGCCCGCTCCTGGCCGCCAGCTCAACCGAGACATGCTGGCCAAAAGTTGGCGAGCCCCGGCGGATGTCGACCACGATGTCGAAAATCGAGCCCCGCAGCACCTGCACAAGCTTGGCCTGAGCGTGGGGCTTCAGCTGGAAGTGCATACCCCGCAGCGTTCCAACCTCCGCCGACAGAGAATGATTGTCCTGGACGAACTGGGCCGTCACGCCCACGGCCTCGAAGTCGCGTTGGCTGTAGGTCTCCATAAAGAAGCCGCGGTGGTCACCAAAACGGCGCACCGTTACGAGCAGCGGACCTTCAATCTCGAACCCGCAGGCAGTTACGTTCCCGCTTTTCCGTTCGAGAGCTGTAAGTTTCGATGGACGCTCCACCGTCAATGCACCGTGAAACATGGGCTAGCCCCCTCTAAGGTTACTGAAATTTAAAAAGCCGCAAGACAATGTGATATTAACCTATGGGCACAACCATGGCGAGCAAATTGAGTCGGCTCACGATACATCTCGGGGAGATTTATGGGCGGAGAAGGTGAAGTCGGTGACGGAGCGTAGTCCGCAGACGCCGGCGTTTCGGGCGACGGGCGCTCCGTCCTGTCCGTAGCCTTGTAGCCCGCGCGAGACGTCGCCGCGCTGGACTGGCGAGGCGACGAGAGTGTCGGAGATGCGGAGCCATTCCGGCCTGGAGGCGTGGGCGTGGTGGCCCTCCATGGACGGCGCATTGGCAGGCGGCAGGACTTCCGCTTCGTAGTAGGCGCGGACGTGTTTCTGGTCGCGGAGCGTGGCGATAAAGACGTGGATCATGTCGCGCCTCGGGCTTAGTGGGTGGCCTGCTCGGCATCCTCGGGCGGCAGGACCCGGCCTCGGACGAGGCCGACGGCGGTGGTGACGTCGTCGATCTGGGCCTGCACATCCTTCAACCCTGCCAGGGCCTGCTGCAGCAGGGACGGGGGAGGTCTCCGCCGTGGCCAGGTACATCTCGGCGGCGCGCTGGAGGAGCTGGAACTCGGTGATGCGCTCGGCCTCGGCCCGGGCTTTCGCGCGGGCCTTGAGCTCTGGCGAGGTATGGCCCTTGAGGATCGCCTCGGCCGGCATGCCAATTCCCTAGTTGCGGGATGTTCGGCGCACCGCCCCTGAGCGGACCGAATCACTAGATCACGATCTTGTGATCGTCGGCATGTTCGGCCGCTCAGCGGAACTGGACCGATCTGGTCCACCTCCGGTGTGGCCGAGTGTAGGCTGAAATTCTAGGAAGAGTTTCTTGTTTCCTGGGATGGCCTGCCTCCCCTGAGGTACCGTCCCTAGTCGCAATCCGGGCCGCTGGCCGGGTACCCAAAGCGAATGACGACAATCGACTCCCCGCTGGAAGACGGTCGCGTCCCTGGTGATGGTGTAGGACCTGACCGTCTCTGATGAGGCGGTCACCGCGGTGGTTCATGGCAGGGTTGCTGACCTCGACCCCGACCTTGGACCGACCACGATGACCGATGATGAGACTGCCCTTCGCGAGATGCTGGCGAAAGGCTCGGATGCGACCTTCCTGCGGGAGATAATCGGCTTCGCCGCGGAGCGGCTGATGGAGCTGGAGGTGGGCGGGCTGGCGGGTGCCGCCCATGGCGAGCGCAGCCCTGATCGGCTGGTGCAGCGGAATGGTTACCGGGAGCGGAACTGGCAGACCCGGGCTGGGACGGTGGAGCTGCGGATCCCAAAGCTCCGGAGGGGCAGCTACTTCCCGGCCTTCCTGGAGCCACGCCGGACGGCGGAGAAGGCGCTGACGGCGGTGATCCAGGAGGCCTATGTGCAGGGCATCTCCATGCGTTCGGTGGATGACCTCGTCCGGGCCATGGGGCTGGAGGGGGTGAGCCGTAGCCAGGTCAGCCGCCTCTGCGCCGAGATCGACGAGCGGGTCCGAGACTTCCTGGGCCGTCCCATCGAGGACGACTGGCCCTACCTCTGGCTCGACGCGACCTACGTGAAGGTGCGCGAGGCGAGCCGCATCGTCCCCGTGGCCGTGACCATCGCGGTCGGGGTGAACGCCGACGGGCGGCGCGAAGTGCTGGGCATGGCGGTGGGCAGCTCGGAGGCGGAGCCTTTCTGGCTCGACTTCCTCCGCGGCCTCGCCCGCCGGGGTCTACGCGGGGTCAAGCTCGTCGCCTCCGATGCCCACGAGGGCCTGAAAGCCGCCGTGACGAAGGTGCTCAGGGCCACGTAGCAGCGCTGCCACGTGGGGCTGTTGAAAAAGCGGTGGTGGTCTGATTCGCTCGGGGTCGGCAACAGCACGGGTATCGGGCGATGCTGGGCAGCAGGATGCGAGGCCAGACCGAGCTGCTGATGGCGGGCTCGCTGCGCGACTTGGTCCCGGATGACCACGTTCTTGCGCGCGTTGACCGGGTACTGGACCTGTCGTGGCTGCGGGCCGAGCGGGACGGCAAGCAGACCGGCCGGTACAAGAAGGTTTGTCTTACCGACCCCGACGCCACGATGACAACCAACGCCCGGAACCGGCGGCTGGAGCCTGCCTACAAGCAGCACACGGCGGTGGACGACGCTCTTGGCGTCATCCTTGAGGTCGAGGTAACGACGGGCCAGGCGAATGAGGGCGATCACATCCTGCCAGGCGTGGATGCGGTCGCGGCGGTGACGGGCACCCCTGTTCAGGTGGTGACGGCGGACCAGGGATACGCCTATGGCAAGGTCTACGGCGGCCTGGAGGTGCGGGGCATAGACCCGGTCATCCCCGCCAAAAAGGAGCCGATCCGCTCGCGCGTGCCGCTGCGCCGGTTCCGCTACGACGCCCGGCACGACATCCTGAAGTGCCCGATGCGCCGCATCCTCCGCCTGCAGCGGCGGGTGGAGCACGGGCGCTACTTCTACTCCCGCGCGACAGACTGCCGCCGCTGCCCCATCCACGGCGATTGCCTGTCCAAGGGACGGGTGAACAAGGCCGTGGTCGTGAGCGACCACCACCCCGCCCTCCTGCGCGCCCGCCGCCGCAAGGAGCGCTGGTCGACGGAGGACGCCCGGCTCTACCAACGCCACCGCTGGCGCTCGGAGGGCTTCCACGGCGAGGCAAAGTCCTGGCACGGCCTTGCTCGCGCCGTCCGGCGCGGCCTCCAGAACATGCGCATCCAGGCCTTCCTCACCGCCGCGCGGTCAACCTCAAGCGGCTCGCCGCCGCTCTCCTCGCCCTGCTCGGGCCAGGGCGCGACATCTCGCTCCTCGCGGCTGTCGCCCGGCTCCTTGCGGCGACGATTGCCGCCGCGGCTCCGTTGACACGAAGCGGCATCGCGGCCCGACCGGTATAGCGTTGTTCAACAGCCCCCGCGTCCACTTTGGCCGTAACGCCGCCCATGCGCGCAAGACCCAGCGCTGCATCGTCTTGGCCTGGATCGGCCCCGGCCTACGGATGAGATCGACAAGCTTTTCCGTCGTGATCTGCTATCCTGGCCTGGCACGGGTGACCGCGTGGCAAAGAGCCGGGCCCGAGGATGTGAGCCCGGCCGCGCAGCCTTCACCGTCGCTCCTCATTGGCGGCACCCGTGCGCCGCTTTCCCGGGCCGCGTGGCTGCCAGTGTCCGACGAATTGCTCGTAGGCCTGTTCAGCCTGCCGCGCGACCTCGATCTCCCGGTCACGCAGTTCCTTGACATTGTAGGCATAGGCCGGCCCGCGCTTGCTGCCCTTCCTCGTCGGCTGCCCCGCCTGAAGCTCCATCGCGCGAACCTTGTTGGCCACCAGTGCCGGGCGCGCCCACTGGTAATCAGTCTCCCGTGTCAGCAGGTGCCAGCAGAGCACGGCGAGCTTCCTGGCCACCGCCACGGCGGCAACCTGGTGCCCCCGCTTGGCCCGGACGCACAGAAAGAACGCCCGCAGCGGCCCCGGTGCCTTGGACGCCGCCCAGGCCGCCTCGACCAGCAAGGCGCGGGTATGCGAGCGGCCGTGCTTGCTGATCCGGCCATGCTGCGCCAGCCCCAGGCCGGACTGACGTACCCGCGGGTTCAGACCCACGTAGCTCACCAGTTTCTCGGGGCTGGGAAAACGGCGCACATCGCCGATCGCCGCCACCAGCCCGGCCGCCACAATCAGGTTGACGCCGGTGATGGTCAGCAACCGCTTGACCGCGGGATCGTCGATGGCGGCCTGGGCGATGTCCCGGTCCAGCACCTCCAGGTCCTCGCCCAGGCGGTCGAGCTCGCGCAGGTGCCGCTCGATGGCCGCGCGCCCGTCGTCCGGCAGCACCTGCTGGCCGAGCCAGGTCCGGCCCAGCCGGCCGAACAGGTCGGCATGCGGACAGGGCGGCACCAGATGCGCCTGCAGGATGGCGTGCACCTCGTTCTTGACACGGGTCCGGTGCCGCACGACCTGGTTGCGCCGCGCCACCAGCCGGCGGCGCCGCTCGGTGCCGGCATCCGGCACCCAGACCTCGGGCAGGAAGCCTGCCGCCCGGAGCGAGGCCAGCACGCCGGCATCGATCTTGTCGGTCTTGACCTGGGCGTGCGCGATCGCCTTGACCTGCAGCGGGTTTGCCACGACCACCCGGGCGACAAAGGGGCTGAGCACCCGCACCACCGCCATCGCGTTGCCGGTCGCCTCCACGACGACCTCATCCTCACGGCTCAGGGTCCGCCCGAACCCCTCCAGGCCCGAGCGGGTCATGTCCACCCGCCCCGCCGGTCTGAGGCGTCCGGCCTCCCAGAACACCACCTCCGCGAAGGTGCGGTGGATGTCCATGCCGATCACACGTCCCATCTCCTGCTCCTCTCCAGTGGTTCGACGGGACCAGTGGGCAACACGACAACTACGGATCCGCACTCTCGGCGCAACCGGTTCGGTCGCAGGGGCGGCCTGAACCGCCCCGTGTGTGGATGCCCTCATGAATGCAAGTAGAAACTCGATCTGGTAATGGCTGTGCAGTGAGGTGCGGCCGTGATGGGATGGACGGCCCCGCTTTCCTAACTGCTCTCCTGGCCGAGGATGCGGCCA